>NZ_CP149798.1:7176998-7482198 GCF_037940415.1 Streptomyces sp. f51
CTCACACACGATCACCCTGAGCTCTTCAGCACGCGTCCACATGTACGAGGCCCGCATCCTGACACTCGGCGCCCAGGAACTCACCGAGACGGAAAAGGACTTCAAGCTGTCGTGGTGGCCGATGGCCGAGGCACTTCAGGCCGTGCACGACGGCCGGTTCCTCCTCCCCGCCGGACCGCTGGCCCTGCTCCTCGCAGATCACCGCCGCGCGGACGCTGACACCCGCGCGCACCGAGACCTGCCACATGAGGCTGACGCCGCCGTCTTTGCTCTACTGGCCGCCCTGCCCCCATGGGCCGTGACTGAACATCACACGCCGACCGGACGCTCTTCCCACGAGCCGCAGCGACCTGCGGATCATCAGCCGCATGCCCTTGGGCCAGCCGTCCAGTACGTCTTCGGGGAGCCAATTGCCCTCGACTCGGACAGGCGGGTACGACCAGCTAGTACTCCAGCTGTAGATCTTGATCTCGGTCTGTGGGCGGAGAGCATCTCGGGTCGGTAGCTCGGTTTCTGCTGGCCGCTGGCAGGTAGACCGGGACGGGCTGGGCAGGCACTATGCCCCGGTGAGCACCGTCATCAAGTTCTTCGTGGCACCGGACCACGAAGCCGCCGCTGGTGTCGCCGAGGGAGGTCCCGACGGGGTCTTCGAGTCGCTGACGTTCGGCAACTTCGATGTTGAGGAGGCTCTGATCGAGTGGGAGAGCATCTTCACCGGTCGGAGCTTTGAGGAAGTCCTTGACGACGATGTCCCCGAGACTGTTGCCGACCCGGACGACGGCGAGGGCCCGCTCGTCCTCGCCGTATCCCGCACCCTTCAAGCCGCCCTGAGCGCCGCCGGCAAGGACCGACTCGCTGAGGTCAGCCAAATGTGGGTGGCCGAGCGGGCGGCAGAGGGCGAGGTCTTCGATCCCGAGATCGCCGTGTGGATCCTGAGCGGCTTGGCCAACGTGACTCGGACCATCGGCGAGGAAGCCGAGGGCCTGTACTGCTGGGTGGCGTAGAAACGGCACGGCCACCGTTGATCATCGTCGATTGTGTGGACAGACGAAGATCAGCCGATAGTCGTGGGCCACGGCGTAGAACCTGCCCGGTGGCAGCCGGTGTTCGACAGCCTGATGGCGAGGGTGGCAGGGCGGTTCGCCCGGGTCGAGCCGCGTCGCA
Organism: Streptomyces sp. f51; assembly: GCF_037940415.1. Classification (NCBI taxonomy): domain Bacteria; kingdom Bacillati; phylum Actinomycetota; class Actinomycetes; order Kitasatosporales; family Streptomycetaceae; genus Streptomyces; species Streptomyces sp. f51. The sequence continues at coordinate 7,178,163 of NZ_CP149798.1, forward strand.
GAGCACGGGCGTTCGTGCTGGGCCTACTGGCTGAGCTGCCGCGGAAGAACTGCTGGACGATCGCCGAGCACGCCGGTGACAGCAGTCCGGCCGGGATGCAGCACCTGCTCAGCCGTGCGTCCTGGGACGCCGACCGAGTCCGCGACGACATACGGGAGTTCGTGGTCGAGCACCTCGGCCACCGGGACGCCGTCCTCGTGGTGGACGAGACCGGCGACCTGAAGAAGGGCACTGCGAGCGTCGGGGTGCAACGCCAGTACACCGGGACCGCGGGGCGAATCGAGAACTCCCAGGTGGCCGTCTACCTCGTCTACTCCACCCCGGTGGGGCACGCTGCGGTCGACCGGCGCCTCTACATCCCACGCTCCTGGACCCAGGACCCCGACCGGTGTCGAGCGGCCGGTATCCCCGACGGCACGGGGTTCGCCACCAAGCCCGCCCTGGCCACCGAGATGATCGCCCAGGCACTGGACGCCGATGTGCGGCCTCATGGGTCACCGGCGATGAGGTCTACGGCGGCGACCCGCACCTGAGCGCCGAGCTGGAGCGCCGTCAGGTCGGCTACGTGCTGGCCGTTTCACGCAAGCGACCGATCCCGACCCGCGCAGGCGTCTTCACGGCCGGCATGCTGGCGCACTGCCTCCCGAAGTCTGCCTGGCAGCAACTCTCGGCCGGAGACGGTGCCAAAGGTCACCGCTTCTACGACTGGGCCCAGGTAGAGATCGACAGCCCGTCCGGCAACACCGGTCACCGGTCGTTGCTCATTCGACGCCACCGGCGCACCGGCGAACTCGCCTTTTACCGCAGGTACTCGGCTGGACCCGTTCCTTTGAGCACCCTGGTCAGGGTGGCCGGGCGCCGCTGGACCGTGGAGGAGATCTTCCAGTCCGCGAAGGCCTGACCGGACTGGACGAGCACCAGGTCCGGCGCTGGACCTCCTGGCACCGCTGGACCACCCTGGCCATGCTCGCGCACGCCTTCCTCGTGGTCACGGCCGCCATCGAACGGACCGCCGCGACCACACCGGGGCTCGCGCCGCTGACCTGCGGCGAGATTCAACGCCTCTTCGCCACTTTCACAGCACCACAGCCCCGGAGTCTGGCGCACCGACTCGGCTGGTCGCGTTGGCGCCGACGACATCAGGCCCGTGCGCGCAGCAGCCACTACCAGCGCGAGGCCCTCCAACGGTAACCTTCCCGGTCACGGCACTGGCTTTCCCCATCGCCGGTCTTGAGCGACGTGGATGTAAGGAGCGCGGATGGGCGGGATGGGGGTCTGGGTGGTCGGCGCAGTAGCGGACGATGCCATTGAGGACGCGCGTCGCCGATTCCCGGACGCGGCAGGCGCCCACGGCACGTGGCCGGCGTCGTCCGTCGACGTAAGCCAGTGGTGCGAGCCTCTCGAGCCCGCGGAATTGCTCGATGGGACACCCGAGCCGTCGCGCATTGACGATATCGTGCGCTTTGCCGACGCGGTCTACAGAGTCCGGAACGACGAGACCGAGGTGGACGAGTTCCAGGACTACCTGCTTCACGCGGTCCCGCAGCAGGAGAGCGAAGGCATGTTCTGCTCCGCCGTACCCAGGGGCGACGGCGCGGCGGCGCTCATGTGGGGGCTCGGCCGCGACACGACGCTTCGCATCCCAGGCTGCTGCGGGCAGTTCCTATTCGATGCTGCCCAAGTGCAGGCCGCCCTTCCAGCGGCCGAACGAGCGCTCACCTTCCCCCCGCGGCGCCGGGCCCACGTGACCGCCCGCATCCGGCAGTGGCTAGACGAGATGGCGGACGACCCGAACTGCGACATCGACGAGCTGATCGACGGCCCACTTCGGGTGCTACGTCACGCGGCGCGCACGGGAGTCGGCGCGGTCGGGCTCACTCTTTGGTACTAACAGGGATTCATGGAGGCCGTGGTCGCTGCTACTAGCAAAATCACGATCTACGGCTGGAGTACTAGGCTTCTTCACCTGGGAGTTGTTTCCTTCATCGCAACTAACAGGACCCTCAGCAAGTCCTATCGTTGCAGGTCAGGAGTGCTTTCTGCTTTTCTGATCAAGCCTTGGACAGCCCGCTTCGTGAAAGCGCGAGGTTAGCCGATCAAGCAAGCGGAACGTGCGAGTCGCGCTCCTGGCAGCCGTCGGCGGCGACCTTGCCCAAGCGTTCGACGCTGCGGAGGACACCCGCTTCGTCCTCGTATGGCAGGGCCTGGTGGACAACGGGCCGCGACTGCGGCAGGGAAGGGGATCTGGTCGATGGGACGTATGTCCAACCCATATCTGCCGGACACGGACCGAGGAGCACTAATCGTCCTCGACACCGACCAGCTTGAACTGGCCGGCTTCCCTGACGGGGGCGTGTTCAGGATGCTGCACACGACGGCCGACCTGCACGGGCACACCCTCGCGGTGCCCCAGACGGTGGCGATCGAGCACCTCGCGCACCGCCACTTCGAGGCCCAGCAGCTGACAGGGCGTTCATCGGAAGACGCTGCCCGCCGCTGGCGTGAGGCTCTCCACGCGTTCTTCACGATCCTGCCGACGCCCGAAGGCGCCGCGGAGGAGGCCTTGGACCGAGTGGCCGAACGCCGCCTCCCCGCCCGAGCCGCATCGGTCGACGGAGACGTCGGCAAGGCCGAAGCCCACAGCATCCGGGACACCGTGGTCTGGCTGACCCTGCTCGCCGCTTTCGAAGACCGGAACCAGATGCTCTGGTTTCTCTCTGGTAACCAGAACTTCGCCGCGCGCTCCGCGTTTCACCCCGATCTGCGTGCAGAAGCAGAACAGCGTCTGGGCACCGACAGGTCACTTTTCCTGGGTCTGATTAAGGACGGCATTCCCGCGCTGTTGAAGCGATGGGGTACCAAAGTGACGGTAAGTGCCCAGGACCTGGACCTTCTGGTGCGATCGGAGTCGGTTGTGCAGCAGGTGCGGGCCGTGATCACGGGGCCTGCGCGGCCTTTCGCCCCGGACTTCCCGGTGCCCGGCACGGGGCTCCTGGCCTTTGACGGCCGGCTCGGCAGACCTCTGGCCTATCAGGTTGACGACAGGCTGTGGGTGCCCAGCCGCATCCGCTGGAGGGCCCACGGGGAGGAACACACGTGTTCCGGCTCGTCGTTCATCATGACGCGAGTGCTGCTGGAGGTCAGCGTCGAGCCGATGCTCGTGCTGGGCGTGACGGTTCTGGACGTCAGCCCTGCCGAACCACCCGCTGCGAGAGAGCGGTACGAGACCTGATGCTCGTTCGATGCCCTGCACTGCGATGGCCGCGTCCGTTCCACGCGGTGAGATCCGCCTCGTGGACGGCGCCAATCAGACCACGTTATCGGGAGCGACCCGTCGCGGCCGGCCCGGGCGCCGTGAAGCAACCCCGGTCCGTCACCCGGTGCGGCGTCAACCAGCCTGTGGAATCGTCCTGTTGGTGATCGACGCCCGGCCCATATCGTTACCTCATGTGGTCATATGCGGTGTGGGGGCTGGTCGGTGCCGCCCTGTACAGATGTCTCATCGTCCGGGCTGCTCTCCTGCGCGACGAAGACCCGTTCACGCACCGGTACGGGCGGTGGGACTACCCCAACGGGCCTGGCGTCGGCGCCCTCGTCGCAGGCCTGTGCCTGCACGCGCTCGTGGGTGCGGCGGTCGGCTGTACGGCGGCGACTCTGGCCGAGACGGCGGGGGCGGCGAATGCGGTCAGGTCCCTTATCGCGCTGGTCCTGGGAGTCGTCGCCCCGATCGTGTTCAAGCCGGCCGGCCGGCTCGCGCTCCGGATCCTGGTACCCGATGCCCTGGACGAGGGAACGGAAATACGGCTGACCGACCGCCGGTACTGGTACACGCCGCCCGGTCACCCTCCCGTGGCCACCGACGCACCGTACCCATGGGCCGACGAACTGGCCCGGCGCATCCGCGCGCAGGAGGTGGCCCGGCCGGTCAACCTGAAAGGCGCCCACCTCAGCGGGGCGGACCTGACCGGGGTAGATCTGCCCTGGGTCCACGCGCAACTGGGCACGCTGCCAGGCGTGTGCCTTCGGGAGGCGAACCTGTCCCGGAGCTTCTTCCGTGTGGCGAATCTGATCGGCGCCGACCTGACGCGGGCTCGCCTGGACCGAGCGGAGCTGGGCTCGTCGATGCTGGTCCGGGCACGGCTTACAGAGGCCGACCTGACCGGAGCGGACCTGACGCACGCGGACCTGCTGGACGCGGACCTCGCGGGAGCACGGCTGCGCGGAGCGGACCTGGGTGGGGCGATGCTCGTTCGGGCGAACCTCACCAGTGCCGACCTGACCGAGGCGTGTCTTGAACGGGCCGACCTGACGGGTGCCGACCTGAGCGGCGCGGGGCTGACGGGCGCGAACCTGGCCGGGGCGCGGTGGACCTCGGAGACTGTCTGGCCCATCGGGCTGGCCGACCGAATGCGGGACGATTCGGAGCAGCTCTTCGATGACGTGTACCGCCTGCACGGCTGGTCGCCCGAGCCCTACAAGTCCAAGGAGAAAGGTCAACCTCCTTTCCTTCAAAGGTTGTTGATCGCCTTCTGCGATGCCGCCCCGGCGTTCCGGCCGCTCCGCGCCGGTGACGTCGGCCACGGCAAGGAGACGCGGGCTTTCCGGCCCGCCAGACCGGTCGGGCGGGCCGGCCTCAGGAGTGCGTTGAAGTCCGGCACAGCCGTTTCCCTGTCAGGCGCGCAGCTGCACCGTATCGATCTCGTGGGTGTGAGCCTCGCCGGAACGGATCTCAGCCGGGCCGACCTCACGAAAGCGATCCTGACGGGCGCCGACCTGAGCCGGACCGACTTGACTCGAACACGACTGACGCAGGCGAACCTGTCGGGAGCCAAGCTGAACGGCGCGAACCTGGCTGGAGCGAACACCGTGGGCGCGGACGTGACCGGGGCGATCCTAACCGGCGCGAACCTGGCGGACGTCTATCTGGTGGACGCGAACCTGTCCGGTGCCCGCCTGACCTGTACGAACCTGACTGGCGCCCTGTTCTCGGGGACGAAGTTGACGGGGGCCGACCTGACCGACTCCGACCTCACCGATGTCGCCCTGGACAAGGCGGACCTGCGCGGCGCGAAGCTCCTGCGGGCCCAGCTGACCTCCGCCGACCTGAGTGAGGCCGACCTGACCAAGGCCATCCTCACCGAAGCCGACCTGACCTGCGCCCACCTCTTCGCCGCGGACTTTTCCCAGGCCCAGATGATCAGGGCCAGGCTCACTTTGGCCTTTCTGTACAACGCGAAGCTGACGGGCGCCGACCTCACCCACGCGGACCTGGCCGGAGCCCAGCTGACCGGAGCGCGCCTCAGAGGGGCCAAGCTGGTCGGAGCCCGGCTGCGCGGCGCGGACCTGGTCGGCGCCGACCTGAGTGGAACCCGCACCGACGGTGCCGACTTCGCGGAGGCGGTCTGGTCCAGCACGACCAAGTGGCCCGGCACGATCGCCGGGACTGTACGGGATCGCTCCGAAACAGCCCCCGATGGCACCTTCCGCGTACGCACCACCACCCTGGGCGAGCACCACTTCCCCGGCTCGGGAACCTCCGAACGGTAGCCTGAAACCGTCCCAGAACCTCCGCCTCCAGTTCAACCGACTCCACTTCCCATCCGCGACGGGATGCCCCTCTGGCCCACTGTTGCGGTACCGACCGGCTGTCACGCCGATTACCGGTACCTCGTGCGTCGCCCGTCTTCGTGCGAACGCGGCCGTGGCCGAGCAGGACCTGCTCGGCCACGGCGCTCGAACCGGTGTCCGGGTGACGCGACGAACAGGTCCACCGAGTCGACCGCGACGGCGGAATCGTCGACGAACCGCGAACCACTCGAACAGGCTCTGTTCGTGGTCTCCTTCACTCTGCTCAGAGCCCGCGTCCTCCTCCAGTCATAGCCATCACGGATGGGCCGTCACACCCCGCTGGCCAGCCGCTGAGCGCCGTAGTTTGCCAATTCGGCGCTCAGTGCGCGAAGGGCATCTGCTCAGTCGAGGATCACGGTGGCTCGATCTCGACCAGGTGCTCGGGGACGGCCAGTGCCGCAACGGCTCTGGCCCACTTCGTGGGCTCTGTCGCTGATTTGGAATGCGGTTGGCGATCTTCATTCGTCTTCGTGAAGTCCTCTTGAGGTCCGCTCTGTTGATCGAGATGTCGTGGTCTGCTGGTCGAGCGCGGGGTGGAGCGAGCGGTCGGGGGTGGCCGCGGTGGCGGGTGCCCTGATGGTGGCGGTGAACGCGGCTGCCGGATACCTCAGCCTGCTCTTCCTCGTCTTCACCGTCTACGTGTTCGTCCGGGTCGCAGCACCCCGCCGCCGGGGACCACCCATGTCGTCGTTTGTACGCGCGTGCCGCCTTGGGCTGGTGTGGTTCTCACCTGCGCCGATGATCCACAGACGTTCGCGGACGTCCACCGGTGTTCGTCGGCGTTGTCACGCAGTTAGACACTCGGCCCTGCGGCTCTGGCTCACTTCTTGCGGCGCCTGCTCGCCCTCTTCTTCAGTTCGGCTTGGCCGCGCTTCGTCCAGTCACCTTGGTGGAGGTGACAGCGCGATGTGCCCTTCACGGTCTTGTTCTGGCAGCGTCCGCCGGCCGCCGTTGGCCAGCCGCACTTCCCTTGCTTCCACTCGCCCACCGTCCACCCCCCCCGGGTAGTCCAGCTCACTTGTCGACAACCAGCGTGCGTGACCGTGCAGATGTAGGGGAGGGCGCACGGCCGGCGGCAGCTCGGGCCCACGCGCACGCGGGCAGGACATCCGGCGCATCTCCTTGATGCGCACGCTTTCCAACTGTGTTGGTGGGGCTTGGATTTCCGGTTAGGGTCGTCTGCCGGCGTTCATGGCGGCCGGTTGTGGGGGCGGCCATCTTCGCCGGCTCCCTCCTGAACGGCCGTGAATGACGCTGAATGAGACGGAAACTGAGACGGTCCGGCCAGTTGCTGACTCGCCTCGTGGGCGGCGTGACCTTCTGATCCGTAGCTCTATGCGGAGCGGTCAGCGAGGGACGGACCGGTCACTACCCAGGTCCCTTAGGTACGCCTTCGGTCGGGGCCGGTTGCTGTGGTTGCGGTACTCCACTGTTGTACGTCTATGAGCCTTCGGCCCATAGACGGAACATCGTGACCACTTCGGTGAGGTTGCCTGGTCCGCATGAGGCTTCGAAGCGTCGTTCCTGGACACGCGTGAAGATCCAGTCGGTTTCGCTGCGCCGAACGCACTCCGCCGAGTACTCCTTGTCTTCCAGTGAGGTTTCCTCAAGATCGATGGCAACTGTCCACCCTGGGTTGTCGAGCGGTCCAATCTCGATGCCCCAGGAGTGCTCCCAATTACCGTCGCACTGTTCGGCGTACCACCGCTGGAGCCAGTCGAAGGAGTGCACGGTTCGGTCCATGGCTGGGATCCTAGGTGTCGTACTGGGCTTGGAACGAGCGCTTAGAAGGCGCCTGCCGCGCCGTGCGGAGCACCCCATCTGACCTGCACCACTCCCACACTCCAACACCCTGTCGGTCAGCCCTCGACACGATCTGGACGGCACGACGTCCCGCCGGGCAGCCTCCAAGGACTCGGCGACGGCGGCCTGAGGCCCGGCGGCCGCACTCGGGCCGCCGACGTACGGGAACAGGTGTCCGGCAGGGGTGAGGCCATCCTCTACAGTTCGTTCACCCGCCGGACACCCACTCGGGTGACAGGCCTCATTTCGTTGGGAAACACATGCGCAGACTCGCCATCGGCGTCGCTTCGTCCGGCGCGCTGGCACTCATGGCCCTCACCGTTCCCGCCGCTCACGCGGACACGGTGGTGGGCGACACCAAGGTCTCGAACGTGGTGGTGAACGGCGGAAAGGACGTCGTCGTCGGCACGACGAACAAGGTGACCTTCAAGGTCACGTTCACCGCTTCCGACCCGGCCGGCATAGCCTCCGGGCAGACGTACCTGTACCACGGCACCTGGAGCGACCCCGACGCCTTCTGGACCCAGGACTCGCCCAGCGAAACCGTGTGCGCCTCGGGGACGACCGTCACCTGCACGTCGACGTACAACATCTGGCCCGAGTACGACCTGCACTACAACGCCTTCGCGGGCACCTGGCACTTCGGCGCGTACGCGAAGGCCAAGGACGGCGACTCGGCGAAGCGCACGAACCTCGGCACCTTCCACGTGCAGCGCTACTCCAAGCTCACGGTCAACGCCTCGCCGGAGCCGGTCACCAAGGGCCGGACGATCACCGTCACGGGCAAGCTGACCCGGGCGAACTGGGATGACCGCAAGTACCACGGATACGCCGGGCAGCCGGTCAAGCTGCAGTTCCGCAAGGCGGGCACCAGCACGTACAGCACCGTCAAGACCGTGACCACGGACGGCAGCGGCAACCTGAAGACCACGGTCACCGCCTCCACCGACGGCACCTGGCGCTACTACTTCGCGGGCACGAGCACCACACCGGCCGTCGCGGCCACGGGCGATTCCGTCGACGTGAGGTAGCGACGGGGCCGGCCCCCGAGCAACCCACAGAGGCGCGCTGCTTCTGAAGCAGCGCGCCCCTGTCTGCTGACGTCCCTTCCCCCGTGTGGAGCCAGGCCGCCCACCATCCGCGCCCGCCGCCCGCGCCCAGCCCGCCGCCACGCATTCGACAGACCAGGGAAGGTTCGCCCCGGAGGGCGCGGCGTGACCATCTTCGGAACTGCGTTCTTCGGTCTGCTGGGCGGCGGGATCGGCATCGCCGTCGACCACCGCTCGGACCACCTGCGGGCCCAGCTGACCACGCCGCACGTCGCGCCCGACGCCCAGGACCGCATCGTGGCGGGCCTGCGTACCATGACGGCGGACGAGACCGCCGACTACGAGGAGCTCGTCATCGGCGACGTAACCGACGGCGCGGTGGGCATCGGCTGGCGCGACGACGGAGGAGAACTTCTGATCGCCACCGACTGACGGCCCCGCCTCCGGAGCGAAGCTGGTCCGGATCGATCACTGCCGGTCATACTGATCACGCCGAGAATCTGCAAGCACATCGCTAGTTTTTCGGGGAGTGGTTGCCCTGCTTGTGGGCAGTGCGTTCATGGTGGTGGCGTACGGCTACCCCGGTGTCGACGTCTGGGTGTGGGACTGGGCTGATGTGGTGTTCACGAAGGGGCGGACACGGTACGGAACGCCCTGGCGGAGTTTTGCCGGCATGCGAATCCACTTCGGGATCGTGGGTGTCGTTCTGCTGGTATTCGGACTGCACTCCCTGATGCACTGACAGCAGTAGCCCTGTTCAGCCGCCGTGTCGGCGGCCATGCGAAGGATCCCGCCCCTTCGCGGTCCAGGGACCAGTAGTACGGAAGATCATGTGTGCCGATTGACCTGGCGCGACGTCGGTGCCATGGCGCAGGCGATGCGCCTCCTCGCCGAAGGGCAACAGGTCGGGGTGGTTGGGGGAGGAGATAATTTGCGCGCCTTGGCACTGGCAGCCCAGGATCTAAAAGACGGACGCCGTGCCATCCACCCGGAACTCGTCCTCTTCGCCCCCTGGGGAGAGCTGGAGGACTACGCTTCACGACCCGGAAGGACGTGACCTGCAACCGCTGGTCGACCTGGTCGACACTCATGGCACCGGTGCCATCCTTGCCGCAGTTGCCCAGTTCGTATCCGAAGAGTCCGCCGAAGTCAGCATTTCGACGGCCCACAAGGCCAAAGGGCGGGAATGGGCCCGCGTGAGGATCGCGGACGACTTCACCCCGCCGAAGGACAGTGATCAGACGGACGACAACGGGCGACCCATTCCCGGTCCGATCGATAACGGCGAGGCCCGCCTCGCCTATGTGGCGGTCACGCGTACCCGTCAGCGTTTGGATCTGGGGGGCCTGTGCTGGATCGACGATCATCCGGAGGGCGGACTTGCCATCTGACCCCGAACGTATGAGGGCGGGTTGAGTGCCTCAGGGCGCGGGTGATCGTGCGATCATGCGGCAAGTCTGCGTGCCCGATACCCGACACCGTTCGGCGTCCGAGCGCCTCACCTGACGAGCGTCGCCTTGGGGCGTACGACGCAGAACTCGTTCCCCTCGGGGTCGGCCAGCACGGTCCACGACTCCTCGCCGCTCTGCCCCACGTCCGCCCTGCGGGCCCCGAGGGCCAGGACGCGTTCGATCTCCGCCTCCCGGTCCTCGGCCGCGGACGTGAGATCGAGGTGCAGCCGGTTCTTGACGGCCTTCCGATCCGTGACCGGCATGAAGCAGATGCCCACCGGCGCCGTCTCGTCCGGCCCGATCACCACCTCCCGCTCCCGCTCGGAGAGGATCCGCCAGCGCAGCGCCTCGGCCCAGAACCGGGCCAGTGAGGGCAGGTCGTGCGCGTCGATGACGATGTGGTGCAGCGAAAGGGGCATAGCGGTCAATCTGCCCCGATTTCGCAAGAGTGGCAGCACCGGAAGGGGTTCGGGGTGGCATCTGGCGGACGGGCGGGGCCGTATGTGCGACCCGACCCTGCCCGCCCGTATCGGACCGTGCGCCCCTGCCTGCCCGTCCGTACGGTCGCAGGACCCCGCCCGCGCGTACCCGCGACGCCGTCCGCCCGTCCGTGCGGGCGTCCAGCACCGCCCGACCACACGCACGACCCCGCCCGCCCCGCGTACGGCCCCGCCCGCCCGTACGACCCTACGTACGGCCCGAAAACCCCGCCCGAGCGGCCTGCCTACTCCCCGCCCGAGCGGAAGTAGTGCCCCATCTCCAGGTCCTCGATCAGGCCCGGCCCGGTCGGGTTCCAGCCCAGCAGGGCGCGGGTCCGCTCGCTGGAGGCCGGGCTGTCGAGGCCGAGGAAGCCCGACAGCCAGGTGAAGTGCTCCGGTGCCTCCTCGGCTGGGACGGAGCGGGCGGGCACGTCGAGGTGGCGGCCGATGACCTCGGCGACCGAGCGGATCGGAACGCCGCCCTCGGCACTCGCGTGGAGGACGGATCCCGCCGGCGCGCCCTCCAGGGCGAGTCGGAACAGACGGGCGGCGTCGTCGCGGTGCGTGGCCGTCCAGCGCTGGGTGCCGTCGCCGATGTATCCGGAGACGCCCTTGTCGCGGGCGATGCCGATCAGGGCGGTCATGAAGCCGTTGTCACCGTCGCCGTGCACGGTCGGGGGGAGCCGTACGACGGACGAGCGGACGTTCCGGTCGGCGAGGGCGAGGGCCACCTGGGCGGTGCCCATCCGCGTCCTGGGGCCGCCCGGCAGCGCGGACAGTTCGTCCGCCGTCCTTCCGTCGTCCTCCGTGCTCGGGCGGCCCGTGGCCAGCCCGATCAGCCCCGACGCGATGAGCAGCGGCCGCCCGGAACCCGCGAGCGCGTCGCCGAACAGCTCGACGGTACGGCGGTCCGCGTCTGCGGCGTCCTGGAAGCCGCCGGAGAACGCGATGTCGTGCTTGAACGCGAGGTGGATCACGCCGTCCGACGCCTTCGCCGCCTCGCGCAGGACGTCGAGGTCGTCGAGGGTGCCGGGCACCGTGTCCGCCCCGGCCTTGGTGAGGGCCGCGGCCGAGGCGTCCGAGCGGGCGAGCCCGACCACCTCGTGCCCGGCTCCGATGAGCTCGGGTACCAGCGCGGAGCCGATCCATCCGGATGCCCCGGTGACGAAAACACGCATGAGAAAGCCTCCAGCCTGAGTGGCCGCCCGCGCGCCGGGAGAGCGCGTGGAGGCCACGTAGCGATGTCAGTGACTGTCATCAAACGTAGCACCCGATGTCAGTGACTGTCATCGAATCGCCAGCCGCGATGTCAGTGACTGTCATCGAACCGTTCGCCACGATGTCAGTCACTGCCGTCGAGTACGATGCCGGGCATGGGTCGATGGCAGCCGGACGCGCGCGGCCGCCTCGCGAAGGCGGCACTGGAGCTCTACGTCGAGCGCGGCTTCGACCGCACCTCGGTGGCGGAGATCGCCGAGCGGGCGGGGCTGACGGAGCGCACGTTCTTCCGGCACTACGCGGACAAGCGCGAGGTGCTGTTCGCGGGTTCGAGCGAGTTGCGGGACGTGCTCGCCGGTGCCGTGGCGCAGGCCCCCGAGTCCGCCACCCCGCTCGATGCCGTGGCGCTGGCCCTCGAAGGTGCCGCAGCCGTGCTGGAGGCACGCAAGGAGCACGCCCGGCAGCGGCAGTACGTCATCGACGCCAACACCGAGTTGCGGGAACGCGAGCTGATCAAACTCGCGTCGCTGTCCGAGACGCTCAGGGACGCGCTGCGGCAGCGCGGTGTCGACGAGGCCGCCGCGGGGCTCGCCGCGGAGGTCGGGATCGCCGTCTTCAAGTTCGCCTTCCGGCGCTGGGTCGACCAGACCGGGGAGAAGGAACTGGCCCAGTTCATAAGGGAGTCACTGGCCGGGCTGAGAGCGGTGACCGCGGAGGCGTGACGCCCTGCTGGGCCGCTCGCGATCGGGCCGGAACAATTGGCGCGCGCCGCGAAGCGCTCCCGCAGTACGGTCTGGCGATGGACGAGGCGGACGGATACTTCGGGGAGCGGGTCGCGGCAGCCTACGACGAGTCGTCGGGGGAGATGTTCGAGCCCGGCGTCATCGACGCGACCGCCGACTTCCTGGCGGGTCTCGCCGACGGTGGCCGGGCCCTTGAGCTGGGCATCGGGACGGGACGCGTCGCGTTGCCGCTGGTGCGACGCGGAGTCGCGGTCCACGGCATCGACCTGTCACGGGCGATGGTCGCCCGGCTGCGTGCCAAGCCGGACGGTGACGCGATCGACGTCACGATCGGTGACTTCGCCACGACGAAGGCGGACGGGACCTTCTCCGTCGTCTACCTGGTCTTCAACACGATCATGAACCTCACGACGCAGGAGGAACAGGTCGCCTGCTTCCGCAACGCGGCGGCCCATCTGGAGCCCGGGGGCTGCTTCGTCATCGAGGTGGCGGTCCCCGAACTGCGCAGACTCCCGGCGGGCCAGAACGTCGTGCCCTTCCAAGTGAGTCCCACACGCTGGGCGTTCGACATCTACGACGTCGCGACCCAGGCGACGAGTTCGAACTACGTCGAGGTCGTCGACGGCCGCGGCACGTACCGATCGATCCCGTTCCGGTACGTGTGGCCGTCGGAACTCGACCTCATGGCCCAGCTCGCGGGCCTGCGGCTGCGCGAGCGGTGGGACGGCTGGACCCGGGACCCTTTCGCGAGCGAGAGCCGCCGGCATGTCTCGGTCTGGGAGAAGCCGGCCGACTGACCGCGGGCGGGCCGCCGGGTCCCGGAGGCGGGTTCTCAGGGCCGGAGCACGATCTTCCCGTGGGTCCGCCGCAGTTCCAGCTCGCGGAACGCGTCGCGGACCCGCTCCAGCGGGTACGTACGGGCGATCGGCACCACCAGTTCTCCACGCGCCGCGAGCCGGGCCAGTTCGCCGACGACCACCGCGCAGGCCGCCGCGCCCTCGCCGTACGTGTGCGCGCCGACCCGGGCCGCCGCCTCCCAGTCGCGGATCGTGTTGATCCGGCCGGGCCGCACGCCCAACTCCACGGCCAGGTCCACGTATCCGTCGCCGAACGTGTCGACGAACGCGTCGACCGTCCCGCCCGCGGCCTCCCGGATCCGCTCGGCCACGCCCTCGCCGTAGTGGACCGGGACGACACCCTGCTCCTTCAGCCAGGCGTGGTTCCGCTCGCTCGCCAGCCCGATCACCGTGGCACCGCGCCGCCGCGCGAGCTGCACGGCGAGGGATCCGACGCCGCCCGCCGCGCCGGACACCACGACGGTGTCGGCCGGTCCGGGGTCGACCGCGAACACGGACGCGTACGCGGTCGTGCCGGCCACGTACAGCGACCCGGCCACCTCCCAGGAGAGCCCCTTCGGACGGGCCGCCAGCTTCACGTCCTCCGCCACGACGAACTCGGCGTGACTCGCCCTGTCGTGCGTGAAGCCCAGGACCTCGTCGCCCACCGCGAAGCCCCGGACGTACGGACCGGTCTCCACCACGACTCCGGCCAGATCGCTTCCCTGCCCCGAGGGGAAGACGGCCGGCCAGCGCTGGTGCCGCGCGCCCTCGCGGATCATCGCCTCACCGGGCTGGATCCCTGCGGCGCGGACCTCGACCAGCACCTCCCCGGGGCCGGGCGCAGGCCGCTCCACGTCCTCCACCCGGAGCACGTCGATCCCGCCGTACTCGTGGAACCGGACCGCCTTCATCCTGTGATCACCGCTCTTCCTCGTTCGGGCGAAACGGGGGCGCCGGAGCCCTGGAAGGACCGCGCGGCGACCATGACTTCGGAGTCAACTGCCGTGCGGGGCAGTAGTGTTCCCGCGTGCACGTCAGGCCGGCCGCCCACGCAGACCGAGAGGACTTCATGCCCACGGACCCCGGCACCACCCGTCAGTTCGCCGAGCATCCCTGGTTCGCGGCCAACGAGATCCTGGCGTTCGTGGTGGAGCTCGTCGCGCTCGCCTGCCTGAGCTGGTGGGGATTCACCGTCGGCCACGGCGTGCTGCCTCACATCGTGTTCGGCCTGGGGGTGCCCCTGGCGGCCGTCGTGCTCTGGTCGCTCTTCGCGGCTCCGAAGGCGCGACTGCGGCCCGGGCTGCCCCTCGTGCTCGTCGTCAAGGCGGTGGTGCTCGGCGGTGGCGCGGCGGCACTGTACGGAGTCGGGCACCCCGTCGCCGCCGTGGTCATGGCGGTCGTCGTGGTCGCGAACACGGCGGTCGCCGAAACCCTCCGCCGCACCGTGCCGGGCCGACCCGAGGGGCCGGAGGGCACGAACGGCTCACCGGAGTCCGGCTGAGGTCACCGGAGTCCCGCTGAGGCCACCGGAGTCCGGCTGAGGTCACCGAAGTTCGGCTGAGGTCACCGGAGTCCGGCTGAGGCCCACCGAAGCGGGCTCACGCGCCGGGACGGGGAGTTCAGGCCTGGTACTCGGTGAGGTCGATGGCGTGAATGGTCAGCGGGAAGCCGTGGACCGGGTGGGTCGCCTCGCCGGCCGGCTCCATGCCGAGCTTCTGCACGATGTTCCGAGAGGCTTCGTTGCCCGGTCGGTCGATGCTGATGACACGGTCGAGGCCGCGGTCCTGGAGCGCGAACTCCAGTGTGGCGTGGGCGGCTTCGGAGGCGTAGCCCTGGCCCCAGAACTGTGAGCCGAACCGCCAGCTGATCGCGACGGCGGGCATGACCTCGGGCAGGAACTCGGGCACGGACAGTCCCGTGAATCCGGCGAGCTCGCCCGAGCCCAGCAGCTCCACGGCGAAGAGTCCGAAACCCTCCTCGTCCCAGTCCTCCTCCCACCGCTCGATCGCCTCGGCCGTGGCGTCCAGATCGAGGACCGAGCCGTCGTCGACCCAGCGCATGACCTCGGGATCCGCGTTGATCTCCGCCATGGGGGCGAGGTCGTCGTCGTACCAGCGGCGGAGGAGGAGGCGGGGGGTGCGGATCTCGGTCATGAGATCCATCCTGCCCTACCCGCGAGGCATCGGCCGCCGACCGGGCACCGGCCCCCTGCCCCGGCAGGCATCGGCCGCGGGCCAGGCATCGCCCGTCCGGCCCCGGGGAGCCCCCGGGGCCGGACGGGCCCCTGTTTCGGACCGGTCGGCCGGGGCAACCGGCCGTCATGGAGACCAACGAGGGCACGGACGAAGTGATCGAGACCCAGGGCGAGGAGCACCACGTCGTCCTCAGCGCCGACACCAACGGCGACGGAAAGACGGACGTCTGGATGACGGACACCACGGGTGACGGCAAGGCCGATCTGTACCAGTTCGACACCACCGGTGACGGGCAGGTCGACCTGACGATGGTCGAGCGCGGCGACGAGCCGGGCGTCGACCGGGTCGTCGTCGAGGGCGACGGCGGTCACCCGCTCGACACCTGAGCCCTTGCTACGGGGTGTTCGTCAGCGGTCGCAGTGCGGCGGCGCCCACCCGCAGCAGCGCGGACACGGGCGGCCCCACCCACCGGGTCAGCTCACGCGGCAGCTCGGGGTCCAGCTCGATGGTCACCCGGACGTAACGTGTGTGCAGCCGAGCGACCTTGGCCTGACGGGGCGCGGCGGCGACCGGTTCCCTTTGCAGGGCGGCTCGGTAGGTGTCCTTGCGCTGGTTCACATCGCGTCCTGACGCTTGATGAGTTCGTCCGCGAGGTCCATGTACGCCGATCCCTTGACCGTGACAGGACTGCCGAACGACTGGGAGTACAGGTCGAGTCGGGGAATGTGCGTGGACAGCACGTCGAAGCCGCGTTCCGTGAGCGCTTCGCGGGCGTCGGAGTCGGGGCCGGTGCGGGTCGCGTCCGGACGGTTCGTACGGTTCAGCAGCACGGCGGAGCGGGCGGGCCGTGACCGCAGCGACTGGACGTCGCCCATCTCCCGGCCGATGGGCGCCATCCGGTCCAGTTCGATCGGGGACGGGGTCACGGGCACGATCCACTCGCTCGCGTACCGCATGACGCTCCGGGCGATGTGGGCGTGGTCCTCCATCTGCGGGGCGTCGAACACCACCGCCTGCCGGTCGCCCAGGAAGTCGTTCACGCGCCGGTGCACATCGCCCACCGGGAGGGAGAACACCGGGAAGGGGAAACCTCCGGCCAGTTCGCTCCACCGCAGCGCCGAGGACGCGGGGTCGCTGTCCACCAGCAGCGGTGAGTAGCCCGACTCGTGCAGCGCGTGGGCCAACCACACCGCGCTCGTCGTCTTGCCCACTCCGGGTTTCAGGTTCACAAAGGCATAGCTCATCGACACAGGCAGCCACGCTAGTGACCGCGGGGGACCGGTGACCGGCCAAGCGGGCCCAGGAGGTCCGGCGTTCACCCCGCCGCGCCGGTGATTCATTCCAATGGATCAAACGCGTTGTGCCCCCGCACAGACCCCGACGCCGATCGCTGTGCGTCCGCCGCCCGAACACGGAGTCCCCTGTACGCGCCCCCGCACGGCTGATGCCATGCCCCGCATGTCTCCCGCAGCACCACCCGCCGCACCCGCACCCACCGAGCCCGCGGCACCCGCACCTCCGCCGCCTCGTCCCCAGGGCGCACCGACACGCCCGTACGCGGCTCCGCCGGCGGAGTGCCGCCGATGAGCGCCGGGCACGGGGAGTCGCTCGCCGTCGTCGTCTTCCTCGGCTTCGTCGCCGTATCGCTGCTGCTGTGCGGGCTCGCGGCGGCCGACCTGGACGACCCCGAGCACTTCTACGCGGGTGGCAGCGCGGCCTTCGGTCCGGTCGGAGGCGGGCTCGCCATCGCCGGTGACTACATCTCCGCCGCCACCCTGCTCAGCACCACCGGCGCGGTCGCCCTCGACGGGGCGGACGGCATCCTCTTCGCCTGCGCCACCGTCGTCTCGCTGTACCTGGTCCTGCGGATCCTCGGCGAACCCCTGCGCCGTACAGGTGTGTTCACCCTCGGGGACTTCCTCGCCGACCGCCTCGGCGCGCCCTCCGTACGCCGGGCCCTCGGCGTCGCCACCCTGGTCGTGCTCACCCCGCTGCTCCTGGTGCAACTCTCCACCGCAGGGCGCGTCATGGCGGCCATGTTCGGGCTCCCTGACGGCGCGCTCACCGGATGCACCGTCGCTGGAGGCGTTCTGATGGTCTGTTACGCGGCCTTCGGCGGGATGCGCGGCATCGGGTACGTACAGATCCTCAAGGTCGGGGTGGCCCTCACCGCGATGCTGCTCCTCGCCGGGGTGGTCCTCGCCCGGTACGGATGGTCACCGGCGGCCCTGTTCGACGCCGCCCGGGACCGATCAGGAGCGGGCGCCGGATACGGCCGCCCCGGATTGCACTTCGGCCGGTCGGCCGCCGGGCGACTCGACCTGATCGGCTTCGA
Organism: Streptomyces sp. f51; assembly: GCF_037940415.1. Classification (NCBI taxonomy): domain Bacteria; kingdom Bacillati; phylum Actinomycetota; class Actinomycetes; order Kitasatosporales; family Streptomycetaceae; genus Streptomyces; species Streptomyces sp. f51. Next base: position 7,195,903 of record NZ_CP149798.1, read on the forward strand.
GGCCACCCTCCTGATCGGCGCGGCCTGTCTGCCGCACCTCACCATGCGACTGCACCCGGTCGCGGAGGCCCGTACCGCCCGGCGCGCCATCGGCTGGGCCGTCGGTCCGGTCGCGCTCGTGTGCGCCGGGGTCGTGGTGGCCGGGCTGGGTGCCTGCGCCCTGATCGGCCGGGGCCCGGTGCGGGCCGCCGATCCCGGGGGAGCGACCGCCCTGCTGATGGTGACGGGCGCGCTCGACCCGGTCGCCGGGGGCGCCCGGCACAGCATGCTCTTCGCGGTCGTCGCCTGCGCCGTCTTCGCGACCACCCTCGCGGCCGTCGCGGGCATCACGCTGGCGGCCGCCTCCAGCCTCGCCCGCGACTTCGGCGCCCGCCCCGCCCACGGGGACCGAGGGCGTGCGCCCGCCGCGGAGATCCGCCGGGCGCGGCTGGGCATCGTCCTGGTCGGAGCCGCGGCCGTCGCCCTGTCGGCGGTCCTCGGCGACCGCGGCAGACTGACGCTGATCTCCCTGTCGTTCACGGTCGCGGCCTCGGTGATCGCCCCGGTCCTGCTGTACGCGCTCTTCCTGCCGGGCCACTCGGCCACCGGCGTGCGCTGGACCGTGTACGGGACGCTGCCGCTGATCGTGCTGCTGCTCGCGGGCTCGCCCGGGGTGTCGGGCACGTCGTTCGCGGTGTTCCCCGGTCATGACATCCGCTGGTTCCCGCTCCAGACACCGGGGCTGGTGACGATTCCGGCCGGCTTCCTGCTGGGGCTCGTCGGCCGGACGCCCGCGCACGCCCGCGCCGCCCGGTCCTCCTGGCCGCGATCCTCAACCGCCTTGTCCGCGCGACCTCTTGACGGAGCTGGTGCAGACCTTTAGCGTCACGGCACACGAAGTTCACAATTGAACTCAACGTTCATTCATGTGAACTCGCCTTCCCCCACCGTCTGCTCCGCACGACCAGACGAAAGGCCGTGACCGTCATGCCGAACATGCGACCACATACCCGAACATCCGCCGTGCGCCGCGGACTTGCCGCGCCCCGCCTGCTGACCGCGGCCACCGTCGCGGGGCTCGTCGCCGCGGTCACCGTCCTCGGGACCGCCGGCGCCGACGCGGCCGACCCGAAGGTCGCGCCCGGCGGCAACTTCGACCTGTCGGTCTGGCAACTCCAGGAGCCGGTGGGCTCGCCGGGCTCGCCCACCACCATCTCCTCCGCGCGCCTCCAGGGGGCGAACGGCTACCAGGACGCGTACTTCTACACCGACACCCGCGACGGCGCGATGACGTTCTGGGCACCCGAGAAGGGCGTCACGACGCCCAACTCCTCCTACGCCCGCTCCGAACTGCGCGAGATGAACCGCAGTGGCAGCGCGGCGGACTGGTCACTGAGCGGCAGCCACCGGCTGAGCGCGACCCTGCGCGTCGTGTCGGTCACGTCGAACGTGTGCGTCGGCCAGATCCATCTCGGCTCCGGCGGATCGTCGACCAAACCGCTGGTGGAGCTGTACTACCGCGCGAGCGGCGACATCGTCGTCGGCACCGAGAACGCGCCGTCCGGCGGGCAGACGACCCACACGGTGGGACATGTGGCGGTCGGCAAGACGTGGACGTACACGATCGCCGTCTCGGGCGGAAACACCATCGACCTGACCGTCGACGGCAGCACCACGCACTACGCGATCCCGTCGTCGTTCTTCCCGTACAAGCAGTACTTCAAGGCCGGCTCGTACAACCAGTCGTCCTCCGGGAGCACCACGAAGGGGGCGCGGGTCGCCTTCTACGGCCTGAACGTCACGCACGGCTGAGGGGCCGGCGGACACGACGGAGGGGTGGGTCCGGCGCGATGCCGGGCCCACCCCTCCGTCGTGGAGCGACCGATCAGAGCGACGTCATGACGTGCTTGATCCGGGTGTAGTCCTCGAAGCCGTACGCGGAGAGGTCCTTGCCGTAGCCGGACTGCTTGAACCCTCCGTGCGGCATCTCGGCGACGAGTGCCATGTGCGAGTTGATCCACACACAGCCGAAGTCGAGCCTCTTCGACATGCGCATCGCCCGCGCGTGGTCCTTGGTCCACACCGAGGAGGCCAGCGCGTAGTCGACGCCGTTGGCGTACGCGACGGCCTGGTCCTCGTCCGTGAACGACTGGACGGTCATGACCGGGCCGAAGACCTCGTTCTGGATGATCTCGTCGTCCTGCTTCAGGCCCGAGACGACGGTCGGGGCGTAGAAGTAGCCCTTGTCGCCGACCCGGTGACCGCCGGCCTCGATCCGCGCGTGCTCGGGCAGACGCTCGACGAAGCCGCTGACCTGGGCGAGCTGGTTGGCGTTGTTGAGCGGCCCGTACAGCACGTCCTCGTCGTCCGGCTGACCGGTCTTGGTCCCGGCCGCGGCCTTGGCGAGCGCCGCGACGAACTCGTCGTGGACGGAGGCGTGGACCAGGACGCGGGTCGCGGCCGTGCAGTCCTGGCCGGCGTTGAAGAAGCCGCCGACCACCAGGTCCTCGACCGCCTTCGTCAGGTCGGCGTCCTCGAACACCACGGCCGGGGCCTTGCCGCCGAGCTCCAGGTGGACCCGCTTGACGTCCTTGGCCGCGCTCTGGGCGACCTGGATGCCGGCCCGGACCGAGCCGGTGATGGAGGCCATGGCCGGGGTCGGGTGCTCCACCATCAGACGGCCGGTCTCGCGGTCGCCGCAGACCACGTTGAAGATCCCCTGGGGCAGACCGAGCTCCTCCAGGACCCCGCCGATGATCTCCGCGATCAGCACCGTGGAGGCCGGCGTGGTGTCCGAGGGCTTGAGGACGACCGCGTTGCCCGCGGCGAGCGCCGGGGCGAACTTCCACACCGCCATCAGCAGCGGGTAGTTCCACGGTGCCACCTGGGCGCAGACGCCGACCGGCTCACGGCGGATGATCGAGGTCATGCCCTCCATGTACTCGCCGGCCGAGCGGCCCTCCAGCATCCGGGCCGCGCCCGCGAAGAAGCGGACCTGGTCGATCGCGGGGCCGAGTTCCTCGCTGAGGGTCAGGTGCAGCGGCTTGCCGGTGTCGCGGCTCTCGGCGGCGACCAGCTCCTCGGCGCGGGCCTCCATCGCGTCGGCGATCCTGAGCAGCGCACGCTGCCGCACGGACGGCGTCGCGTCGCGCCAGACGGGGAACGCGGCGGCGGCGGCCGCCATCGCCGCGTCGACGTCGGCCGCCCCGGAGAGGGGGGAGGTCGCGTAGACGTCACCCGTGGTGGGGTCCACGACGTCGAGCGTCCGGCCGTCGGCGGCATCCGCGAACGAGCCGTCGATGTAGTTGCGGAATGTGCTGCTCATGGAACGTCTCTCCTGGTCAGGCGGCGGTACGGGGGGACAGGTGCTCGTGCACGGCGAGCCAGGCGCCGTCCTCGGAGCGGGCGAAGACGATGGTCTCCCGCTCGTGCACCGTCTCCTCGCCGGAGTTGGTGGCGACCCGGGTCTCCACGTCGTGGCTGAAGACGGCCGTGTCGCCGAAGGGCTGGACGAGCTGCGCCGACGAGGTGCAGTCGAGGATGCGGAAGCCGTCCTGCTCGACCCACTCCTGCCACAGGGCGCGGTACTCGGCGGTGGAGCCGAGACGCTTGGGCGTGGTGTGGAAGACGAACGTCGCCTCGGGTGCGAAGGCGCCGAAGTAGTCGTCGAGGCGGCCCTCGGCGAAGGCGGCGACGAGCGCGTCCGCGGCCGTCTCGATCTCCTGGACGGTGGTGGTGCTCATGCACGGCTCCTGACAGGGGCGCCCGGCGTCAGGGCCGGGCGCCCGGTCGGTGGGGGTGGCAGCGGAGGGTCAGACGGCCGCGGCGGGCTCGGCCGCCCTCTCCTCGGCGCCACCGGTGATCGGCGTGATCGCGGCGTCGGTCGACGGGACGAAGCGGGGTCCTTCGGGGCCGAACACGGCGCGCGGCTCGGGGAAGAGCGTGAGCGCGGCGAAGTAGAGGACGACCGCGAGGGCAAGGCCGACCGGCAGCGAGATGTCCGCGCCGTTCGCCAGGTTGCCCAGCGGGCCGACGAACTGGCCCGGCAGGTTGGTGAAGAGCAGGGCGACGACGGCGCTGACGAGCCAGGTGCCCATGCCGCGCCAGTTCCAGCCGTGCGCGAACCAGTAGCGGCCGCCGCGCTGACGCCGGTTGAAGACCTGGAGGTCCTCCGCGTCGTACCAGCCGCGCCGGGTGACGAAGCCGAGCGCCATGACGACCATCCACGGTGCCGTGCAGGTGATGATCAGCGTGGCGAAGGTGGAGATGGACTGCGTGAGGTTCAGCGCGAAGCGGCCGATGAAGATGAACGCGATGGACAGGACGCCGATGAAGAAGGTGGCCTGGACGCGGTTGAAGCGCGGGAAGACGCTGGAGAAGTCCAGGCCCGTGCCGTAGAGGGACGTCGTGCCGGTGGACAGGCCGCCGATCAGGGCGATCAGGCACAGCGGCAGGAAGTACCAGCCGGGGGAGATCGCCAGCAGTCCGCCGACGTAGTTCGGGGCGGCCGGGTCGACGTACTTCGCGGCCTTCGAGGCGATGATCGACGCGGTGGCGAGACCGAAGAGGAACGGCAGCAGGGTGGCGATCTGGGCCAGGAACGCGGCGCCCATCACCCGGCGGCGCGGGGTGTTCGCCGGGATGTAGCGCGACCAGTCACCGAGGAAGGCGCCGAAGGAGACCGGGTTGGAGAGCACGATCAGGGCGGCGCCGATGAACGAGGGCCAGAACAGCGCGTCGTGCGTCGAGGCGAAGGCGCCCGGGTAACCGGGGTCGAAGTCACCGGCGAACGCGAAGGCGCCGAGCACGAACAGGGCCGAGGCCGCCATCACCGCGATCTTGTTGACCAGCAGCATGAAACGGAAGCCGTAGACGCAGACGACGAGCACGAGCCCGGCGAAGATCGCGTACGCGATGCCGTACGTGACGTCCGACTCGGGGACGTGGACCAGCCGGTGCGCGCCGCCGACGAGCGCGTCGCCCGAGGACCACACCGAGATCGAGAAGAACGCGATCGCGGTGAGCAGGGACAGGAAGGAACCGACGACCCGGCCGTGCACACCCAGGTGCGCGGAGGAGGACACGGCGTTGTTCGTGCCGTTGGCGGGACCGAACAGCGCCATCGGGGCCAGCAGCAGCGCACCCGCGACCAGGCCGAGGACGGTCGCCGCGAGCCCCTGCCAGAAGGAGAGGCCGAAGAGGATCGGGAAGGCGCCCAGCACACAGGTCGCGAAGGTGTTGGCGCCGCCGAACGCGAGCCGGAACAGGTCGATCGGCCGGGCCGTGCGGTCCTCGTCAGGGATCCGCTCGACGCCGTATGTCTCGATCTCGGTGACCGATGTCGTCACGGCCCCTCCCATCTATTTTTGTACACCACTCAAATATCGGCACCCACAGTGTGAGGCCCCCGGTGACCTGCGACAATGGTGGGCATCACAGATGCGTACGATGTCTTTTGTGGCCGGCAACAAACTGACGATCCAGGACCTGCTCTCCTCGCCCGCCCTCCAGCTGACGCTGAAGGCCGGCGGCGGCCTGGACCGGTCCGTCTCCTGGGCCCACGCCAGCGAGCTCGTCGACCCGACGCCCTGGCTCATGGGAGCCGAGCTGATCATGACCGCGGGCCTGGCCATCCCCAGGAGCGCGGCGGAACAGCGCGCCTATCTGGAGCGCCTGGACGACGCGGGGGCGTCCGGTCTCGCGCTCTCGGCGCAGCTGCACATGCCGCCGCTGCACGACGCGTTCTTCCGGGCCGCGCGGGAGCGGGACTTCCCGGTCCTGGAGGTCCCGCTCGCCGTCCCCTTCATCGCCGTCGCCCAGGAGGTCGCGGCCTCGGCCCAGGAGGAGGCCAGGCACCGGCTCGGCGCCCAGCTCCAGGTGTTCGGCGCGCTGCGCTGGCTGGTCACGGAGGACCTGGACACGCCGACACTCCTGAGGCGCCTCGAAGGGCTGTCGGGCTACGACGTGTTCCTCTGCACGCCCCAGGGGCGCCCGCTGCTGCCCGGAGTCCCCGTTCCGGACCCCGCCGTCCTGCCCGCCTCCGTCGACGCCCCGCCGAGCATCCCCGGCGGATTCGTCCTCCCGGTGCCCGCGCCCGGCGGCCCCGCGGGCTTTCTCGTCGCGTACGAGCGGCCGGGCGCCCGGCCCTCGGGACTCGCCGTCGTCCAGCACATCGCCACCGTCGCGGCGCTGCGGCTGGCGATGGTGCGCAACGAACGCGAGACACTGCGCCGTGAGGGAGCCGAGACGCTCGCCGAACTGCTCCAGGAGGTGCTCGACCCGGAGGCGGCGCGCCGACGGCTGGCCCGTCACGCGATCGAGGGCGACGCGGTGCTGCTCATCGTGCGCCGCACCACCGACGAGGCGCTGCTGCGCTGTCTGGAGGACCGGCCGCATCTGCTGCTCACCCGGGGCGAGGACCGCTATGTCCTCGGGGCACCGGAACTGGCGGCGGCCGTCGGTGAGCTGCCCGCCGTGGCGGCCGGGGCCAGCCGCCCCTTCGCGCCGGGGGCCGCGTTGAAGGTCGCCCAGCGCGAGGCCCAGTGGGCGGTGTCCAAGGCCGTCGAGTCGGGCCGTGCCGTCGTCCACTACGGCGACGACGGGGCGGGCCGGTGGCTGCCCGACGACCCCGCCGTCCTGACGGCGCTGGTCGAGCACGTGCTCGGCGGCGTACTGCGCTACGACGAGAGCCACGACTCGCAGCTCCTGGTCTCCGCCCGCACCTGGATGGAGCGCGACCGCCGCACCGAGACGGCGGCCGCCGCGCTGCACATCCACCCCAACACCCTCGCCTACCGGCTGCGCCGCTTCGGCGCGCTCGCCGACCGTGATCTGACGTCGACGGCGGCGCTGGCCGAGGTCTGGCTGGCGATCCAGGCGGCGGGGGCGCTGGGCCTCACCGACTGAGCGGGCCGTCCGCTCCCCGCGTCCCGGGCGTGGAACCTCCCGCGCGGTGCCCGGGTGCGGATCATCTCTCGCGGTGCCGGGGACGGATCACTTCTCGTGGTGCGCGACCGCCTCGACCAGGCGCGTGATGTCGGCGAGGTCGGCCTCGAACTCGGCGGTGAGGTCGAGGGGCAGGTCGAGCCACGGCCCGAGCGCGCTGTGGCCGGGCAGTTCGGTGTCGTCGGGTCCGCCCCGGCGGCTGCGCGGGTCGCCGGCGCCGGGAGCGAAGCGGCCCGAGGCCTCGGAGGCGGCGAAGCCGATGACGAAGGTGCTGATCAGGCGTTCCAGTCTGGGCACCTGGGGTTCGGGGACCCCGGCCTCGATGAGCGCGGTGTAGATGATGTCCACCGCGCGCAGGCCGTCCGGGGTGACGGCGGGCCGCGAGAAGAGCAGCTGCGCGGCCCAGGGGTGCCGCTGGGTCACCTTACGGGCCGCGTGCGCCAGGGCGCGGAGCCGTTCGTCCCAGGCGCGGTGCTCGGCGGGGTCCGGCGGCAGCAACGCGGTGAGCAGCCGTCCGACCATGCCGTCCAGCAGTGCCGACTTGTCCTTGACGTGCCGGTACAGCGCCATCGGCGTCACCCCGACGCGGTCGGCCAGGGCGCGCATCGAGACGGCGTCGACCCCGTGCTCGTCGGCGATCTCCACGGCGGCGTCCAGGATCTCTTCCCGTCTCCCACTCATGGGTCTACAGTGTAGACGTATACAGTGTAGACGTGTACGGCGTAGACCTTGTGAAGGACGGATGATGCTGGTCGCAGAGGGATTGGTGAAGCGGTACGGCTCACGCCGCGCGCTCGACGGGTTCGACCTGACGGTGCCCGCCGGGGAGATCGTGGGGCTGATCGGCCACAACGGAGCGGGCAAGACGACGTTCGTCGAGATCGTCGCCGGTCTCGTACGACCCGAGGCGGGCCGCGTCGCCATCGCGGGGCTCGACGCGCTGCGGGAGGGCCGGGCCGCGCGGCGCTTCCTCGGAGTGGCCCCGCAGGAGCTCGCCCTCTACGGAGGCGTCACCGCGCGGGAGAACCTGCGGCTGTTCGCCGGACTCGCGGGCTTCCGCGGGCGGCGCGGGGCCACGGAGATCGACCGGGTCCTGGACGAACTGTGCCTGACCGCCGTGGCGGACCGGCCCGTGGCCGCCCTGTCCGGCGGGCAGCGCCGCCGGGTCCAGGCGGCCACCGCCATGGTCGGATCACCGCCGCTGCTCCTGCTGGACGAACCGACCGCCGGGGCCGACCCCGAGACCCGCTCGGCCCTGCTGAGCGCGGTCAGGGCCCGCGCCGAGGCGGGTGCGGCCGTCGTCTACACGACCCACTACCTGCCCGAACTCGTCGATCTCGACGCCACGTTGGCACTCGCGAGGTCCGGCCGGATCATCGCGCGCGGCACCCAGGAGGAACTCACCCGTCATCTGCCCGGCGAACTCCGGGTCACCTTCGCCGACCCGGGCGAACCCGAGCTGCGCCGGCCGACCACGGATCCCGGTGCCGATCTGGCGGCCCTGCTCGCCTCCGGCCGTACCCCCGCGTCCGTCGACGTACGCCGCCCCGGACTCGACGACCTCTACCGCTCCATGGAGACCGCCGGAACCGCGACGCCCACGGAGGTCCGCGATGCCGCGTGAGTCCGCCGCCCGACTGTGGGTGCTGGTGCGCCACAACGTGCTCCTCATGGCCCGCGAACCCGGCCCGGTGCTGAGCCGGATGATCCTTCCGCTCGTCTTCATCACGCTGCTGCGCCCGCTCTACATCACCGGGCAGGGCCGTACGGCCGGCACGGAACAGGCGGTCGTCGGCACGCTGGTCACCTTCTCGCTGCTCGCGCTCAGTATCTGCGGCGGCGCGATCCTGACCGAACGGCTCGGCCGGACCTGGGACCGGCTGCGCGGAACCACCCTGCGTCCCGCCGAACTGCTCGTCGGCAAGGCCGTCCCGGCCTTCGTGGCCCTGCTCGCCCAGCAGTTCCTCATCGTGGGATTCGCCGTGTGCGTCTTCGGCCTGCGTGTCCCGCACCCGTTCCTGCTCCTGGGCGTTCTGCTCAGCTGGAGCTGCACGCTCCTCGGACTCGGTGCCCTGTTCGGCGTGCTGGTGGGCAGCCTGGGCGCGCTCTCGGCCGCCTTCGACATCGGCGGGATGCTGCTGAGCAGCGTCGGCGGCGCGCTCGTCCCACTGGCCGCCCTGCCGGTCTGGGTCTCGGACGTCGCCCCGGCCTCGCCCGGCTACTGGGCCGTTCACGGCATACGCGCCGCCCTGTCCGGCGACGCGTCCACGGTGGCCGAAGCCTGCGGCACGCTGCTCGGCGTGGCGCTGGTCTGCGGATCCGTCGCCTCCGTCCGACTCCGTGGCCGCAGCGGCCGGTTGGTGGCCCTCTAGCGGGAAGCGGTCGGCTGCTCGGGTCGGCGCAGGCCCGCGACGAGCGTGCCGACCAGTCGTCTCGCGTCGTAGCGCGGGTCGTTGTGGGCGCCGATGCAGAGGTTGCCGATGCCGCGCATCAGCTCGTACGCCGTCGGGCCGGGGTGGATCTCGCCGGACTCGGCCGCGGCGTCCAGGAGTTGGCCGCACACGGGGAGCAGGCGGTCAAGGAAGTAGGTGTGCAGCGACTCGAACGCCGTGTTGTCGGGCTGGAGTACGGCGGCCAGTCCGTGCTTGGTGGCGAGGAAGTCGACGAACAGGTCGATCCACCGGGACAGCGCCTCGTACGGGGAACCGCTCTCGCTCAGCAGGACCGGCCCCGCCTCGGCGCACGCTTCGACCTGGTGGCGGTAGACGGCCACGATGAGGTCGGCCCGCGTCGGGAAGTGGCGGTAGATCGTGGCCGTCCCGACGCCGGCCCTGGCGGCGACGTCGCGCACGGGTGCCTCCACGCCGGACGCGGCGAAGATCGCGGCGGCTGCGTCGAGCAGGATCTCCTGGTTGCGCCGGGCGTCGGCCCGTCGGGGGCGGCCCGCCTGTCCCGTGGCCTCGTCGCTGTCGCTCATCGTTCGCCCTTCCCTCCGTGTCCGTCCCCGCCGGGGCTCACCCGCCGCGAAGCCCCGGCCCGCTCGCAGCACTAAACGGGACACCGTTCCGTATCGGCTTGCGAAGCGGGACACTGTTCCGTATCGTAAAACGGGACGCCGTTCCGTTTGTTCATGATGGCAGACGGGGGACCCGGCGACCAACCCGCGGCTCGCCCGCGAAGCCCTCGCAGCGGCTCGCCCGCGATGAAGGAGACACAGTCATGCAGTACCGCACACTCGGCCGCACCGGTGTTCAGGTCGGCTCCCTCGCACTCGGCGCGATGAACTTCGGCAGGATCGGGCGCACCACCCAGGACGAGGCCACCGCGATCGTGGACGCGGCTCTCGACGGCGGGATCAACCTCATCGACACCGCCGACATGTACGGCGACGGCGAGTCGGAGGAGATGGTCGGCAAGGCCATCGCCGGCCGCCGCGACGACATCGTGCTGGCCACGAAGGCCGGCCTGCCCATGGGCGACGAGCGCAACCACCGCGGCGGGTCACGCCGTTGGCTGATCACCGAACTGGAGAACAGCCTGCGCAGGCTCGGGGTCGACCACGTCGATCTCTACCAGATCCACCGGTGGGACCCGGCCACCTCCGACGAGGAGACCCTGGCGGTCCTCACCGACCTCCAACGCGCGGGAAAGATCCGCTACTTCGGCTCGTCCACCTACCCCGCCCACCGCATCGTGCAGGCCCAATGGACCGCCCGCGAGCATCACTTGAGGCCCTTCGTCACCGAACAGCCCAGCTACTCCATCCTGCAACGGGGGATCGAGGCCCATGTCCTGCCCGTGACCGAGGAGTACGGCCTCGGTGTCCTGGCCTGGAGCCCGCTGGCCTCGGGCTGGCTGTCCGGCGCGGTCAGGAAGGGGCGTGACATCACCACCAGCCGCTCGGGGCTCATGCCGCAGCGCTTCGACATCGGCGCCGACTTCAACCGGGCCAGGCTCGACGCCGTGGAGAAGCTGGCGGAGGTCGCCGAGCAGGCGGGGCTCACCATGATCCAGCTCGCGCTCGGATTCGTGACCGCGCATCCGGCCGTGACGAGCGCGCTCATAGGACCCCGCACGACGGACCACCTGCACGCGCAGCTCGCCGCCGCCGACACCGTGCTCCCCGCCGACATCCTCGACGCCGTCGACGCGATCGTGGCCCCCGGCACGGACCTCGCCCCGCACGAGAAGTTCGACACCCCGCCGGCGCTCCTCGACCCCTCGCTGCGACGCCGCTGATCCCCCGGAACCCCGTGTATCGCCGGCGTATCGGAAACCGCATACGCCGCCGCAACCGGTGCTCCGCTTGACTGGCCGCATGAGTCACAACGCACCCCTGTCGGCACCTCCCCGCCGCGCGCGCGGGACCGTGCTCCTCGGCCTCGCGGTCCTCGTTCTGGCGGGCGCCCTGTTCGTCATACGTCGGCCGCTCATGATGTCCGCCCCGCGGTGCGTGGCCGGGCACTGGCACGGCTGCTACGACACGTTCAACGGTGTGGTGCTCATGGCGCTGGTCGCGGTGCCGTTGTCCGTGCTGATCGCGTGGGCGCTCGCGTCCTGGCGGCAGGCCCGAGGTGCCACTTCGACCTGGGCGTGGCGCCGGTCGCTGGCCGAGGTGGGCATGGTCCACGGGACGGTGCCGTTCCTGTGGCTGACGATGATGCCCGGCCTGGCGCCCGGCGTCGCTCCCCGCCGCGTCAGTCTCGTACCCCTGCGGGATCTGGTCACGATGGGCGCGGGCGGGATCATCGGCAACCTGCTGGTCTTCGCGGCGCTGGGATTCTTCGCCCCCATGCGGTTCGCGTCCCTTGCGTCCGTGCCGAGGGTCCTGGCGCTGGGGGCGGGCTGCTCGGTCCTGGTCGAGGTCGCGCAGTACGTCCTGTGGCTGGACCGGGTGTCCTCCGTGGACGACGTCCTGGTCAACGCCACCGGCGCGGTCCTGGCCGGACTCGCGTCGCGCCGCTGGTGGCGCACCCGGGACCAGGCGCACGCGGACCGGCCCCGGCAGCCCGAGCCGGTGCGGGCCCGCTGACCGGCGTGCCCGCGTCGCCGCATACGACGGCGATATGCCGTCCTGCTTAGGCTTCGGGCATGCGCGTACTGATCGTGGAGGACGAGCCCTATCTGGCGGAGGCCGTCCGTGACGGTCTGCGGCTGGAGGCGATCGCCGCCGACATCGCGGGCGACGGCGACTCCGCCCTGGAACTGCTCGGCGTCAACTCCTACGACCTCGCGGTCCTCGACCGCGACATCCCCGGCCCCTCGGGGGACGAGGTCGCCCGGCGCATCGTCGCCTCCGGCAGCGGCATCCCGATCCTCATGCTCACCGCGGCCGACCGGATCGACGACAAGGCGTCCGGCTTCGAACTCGGCGCCGACGACTACCTGACCAAGCCCTTCGAGCTGCGGGAACTCGTGATGCGGCTCAGGGCGCTCGACCGCAGGCGCGCGTACGCCCGGCCGCCGGTCCGCGAGATCGCGGGCCTGCGGCTGGACCCGTTCCGCCGGGAGGTCTTCCGCGACGGACGTCATGTCGCCCTCACCCGGAAGCAGTTCGCCGTGCTCGAAGTCCTCGTCGCCGCCGAAGGCGGTGTCATCAGCGCCGAAGAGCTGCTCGGGCGGGCCTGGGACGAGAACGCCAACCCGTTCACCAACGCCGTCCGCATCACCGTCTCCGCACTGCGCAAACGACTCGGCGAGCCCTGGATCATCGCCACCGTGCCAGGCGTCGGCTACCGGATCGACACCGGCACCGGCACCTCGGACCCCCGCGGTGAATAGACGTCCCGGGCACAGTGCCCGGCTGAGGCTCACCCTCAGCTATGCCGGGTTCCTCTTCGTCGCCGGCACCCTCCTGCTGGCCGTGATGTGGGTGTTCGTGCTGCGCTGGCTGCCGACGGCCGACCCCCGGCTCCTCCAGAAGACGTACGGCGCCGTGATCATCGTCGGGCCGAGCCGCACCGACCTCCTGCGCGGCTTCGCCCCGGCCGCGGGCGTCGCGCTGGCCTTCCTGCTGGCGTTCGGCCTGCTCGGGGGATGGATCCTCGCCGGCCGGATGCTCTCGCCGCTCGCGCGGATCACCGGCGCGGTGCGGACGGCCGCGCACGGATCGCTGTCGCACCGGATCCGCATGAAGGGCCGCCAGGACGAGTTCCGCGAACTCTCCGACGCCTTCGACTCGATGCTCGAACAACTCGAGTCCCATGTCGCCGAGCAGAGACGGTTCGCCGCGAACGCCTCCCATGAACTGCGCACCCCGCTGACGATCTCGCGCACGCTCCTGGACGTCGCCCGCAAGGACCCCACGAGGGACCGGGACGAACTCATCGAGCAGCTGCACGCCGTCAACACACGGGCGATCGACCTCACCGAGGCCCTCCTGCTGCTCAGCCGCAGCGATCGCGGGGACTTCCCCCGCGAGAGCGTCGACCTCTCCCTCATCGCCGAGGAGGCCGCCGAAACGCTGCTCCCGCTCGCCGAGCAACGCCGGATCACGCTCGACGTCACCGGCGAGGCGGCCCGGACCAGTGGTTCCGCGGAGCTCCTGCTGCGGATGGTGGCGAACCTCGTCCAGAACGCCGTCGTCCACAACATCCCCGACGGCGGCACCGTGACCGTCCACACGGAGGCGCACGGTGACACGAGCGTGCTGCGCGTCGAGAACACCGGCCGGCCGCTCGCGCCGGAACTGCTGCCGACCCTGACCGAACCGTTCCGGCGGGGCACGGAACGCGTCCGCACCGACGAGCACGCGGGCGTGGGCCTCGGACTCGCCATCGTGGCGGGCGTCGTCCGCGCCCACGACGGGACCCTCGAACTCCTCGCCCGCCCCGAGGGCGGTCTCCTCGTCACGGTCCGGCTGCCCGCAGGACCGTGAGCCCGGACTCAGCGCCCCTTGCGCACCCGGGCCGCCGCGCGGGCCTCCGCCGCCTTGCGGGCGTCCGCGGTCTTGCGCGACTCCTTGCCGGCGCGTCCGGGACGGGTGCCCATACCGCGGAACGGCGCGTTGCCCGTACTCGTCTTCGGTCCCGTCGGCGGGCGCCTGGCCCCGGTGATGGCGCTCAGCGCGGCCTCGCCCGAGCGCACCTGTGTCTCGGTGGGCCGGATGCCCGCCTCGGACATCAGCCGGTTCACGTCACGGCGCTGGTCGGGGGTGACCAGGGTGACCACCTTCCCGGACTCGCCGGCGCGGGCGGTGCGCCCGCCGCGGTGCAGATAGTCCTTGGCGTCGGCGGGCGGGTCCACGTTGACGACGAGGTCGAGCGCGTCGATGTGAATGCCCCGCGCGGCGACGTTGGTGGCCACCAGCACGTTGATCTCGTCGTTCTTGAACTGGGCGAGCGTGTGCGTGCGCTGCGGCTGCGACTTCCCGCTGTGCAGGGCGGAGGCGCGGATACCGCTGGCCCGCAGGTGACGGGTGAACTGGTCCACGCCCGCCTTGGTGTCCAGGAACATCAGCACCCGGCCGTCACGGGCGGCGATCTCGGTCGCCGTCGCGTACTTGTCGGCGCCGTGGATGTTCAGTACGTGGTGCTCCATCGTGGCGACCGAGCCCTCGACCCGGTCGACCGAGGCGAGCACCGGGTCGTGGAGGTACTTCCGGACGAGCTGGTCCACGTTGTGGTCGAGCGTCGCCGAGAACAGCAGCCGCTGCCCGTCGGCACGCACCTGGTCCATCAGGTCCGAGACCTGGGGCAGGAAGCCGAGGTCGCACATCTGGTCTGCCTCGTCCAGCACCGTGATCCGCACCTGGTTCAGGAGGCAGTCCCGGCGTGACACCAGATCGGTCAGCCGCCCCGGCGTCGCGATGAGCACCTCGACGCCGGTGCGCAGCTGTGCCTGCTGCCGGTTGATCGAGAGACCGCCCACCACCGTCGCCAGCCGTACGTTCAGGGTCCGCGCGTACGGCTCCAGCGCGTCGCTCACCTGCTGGGCCAGCTCGCGGGTCGGCACCAGGACCAGGGCCAGGGGCCGCTTGGCCTCGGCCCGGAGACCGGCGGTCCGGGCCAGCAGGGCAAGTCCGAAGGCCAGCGTCTTGCCGGAGCCGGTCCTGGCCCGGCCGAGGACGTCGTGTCCGGCCAGGGCGTTCGGCAGGGTCGCGGCCTGGATCGGGAAGGGCTCCGTCACCCCGAGCCCGGTCATCTCGGCCACCAGTGCCGCCGGCAGGCCGAGCGCGTCGAAGGAAGCGGCGGGAGGCAGGCCGGTGCCCGGTCCGGACGGCGCCGCCCGGGAGCCGCCCCGCGGCGCCGGGTGCTGCCCGCCGGCGTCGGATCGTCCGGGGGCCGGCGGCTTCGCGTTCATGGGGAACCTTCCTCAGTTGGACGCCCGGGAACGCCCCGGGGCCCGTACCCCTCGGCACGGGCCCCGGTGACTTCGAAGCGTGCCCCCCATTTTACCAGCGGCCCCGGGCGCGGCGGGGTCCGGCCGCCCGCCGGACCCCGCCGATGTGACCTGCTTCCTTGCGATCGGTGCCCCGGTGTGGCAAGCATCTGCGCAACGAGTCTCCGAAGAACTGTTATTCGAGGTTCCGCGGGCGGTCTCCCAGACAACGGCAGCATCGTTCGGAGTCGAGGACAGGGAAGTTTTATGAGGAGACAGAACCCGGTGGATCCGGCGGCACTGGTGACTGCCGCCCGGTCGGGCGACCCGGCGGCTCAGGACGCCCTGGTGAGCGCCTATCTCCCCTTGGTCTACAACATCGTCGGACGCGCGCTGAACGGTTCCGTGGACGTCGACGACGTCGTGCAGAACACCATGCTCCGTGCCCTGGACGGGCTTGAGGGCCTGCGCTGTCCTGAGAACTTCCGCTCCTGGCTCGTGGCGATCGCGATGAACCAGGTCCGCGGGCACTGGCGGGAGCGCCTGCTCGCCCCGGACGGGGTGGAGGAGGCGGAGGACCTCGCGGACCCGGGCGCCGACTTCGTGGACCTGACCATGGTGCGGCTCCAGCTGTCGGGCCAGCGCCGGGAGACCGCGCTCGCGACCCGCTGGCTCGAACCCGACGACCGCGGCGTGCTCTCCCTGTGGTGGCTGGAGTGCGCCGGTGAACTGACCCGGACCGAGGTGGCCGAGGCGCTGGAACTCTCGCCACAGCACGCGGCGGTCCAAGTGCAGCGGATGAAGGCGCAGTTGGAGACCGCACGAGTGGTCGTACGAGCCCTCGCCGCCGGTCCGGACTGTCAGGAACTGCGCGGTGTCCTCGCCTCGTGGGACGGCCGGCCCTCGTCGCTGTGGCGCAAGCGGATCGCCCGGCACGCCCGCGATTGTGTCCGCTGTTCCGGACTGTGGAGCGGACTGATGCCCGCGGAGGGGCTGCTGGCCGGACTGGCGCTCGTCGCCGTGGCGCCGGGGCTGACCGCGGCGCTGCGGAGCGCGTCGGGAGGGATGGCGGCCACGGGTTCGGCATCACGCACCCCGGCCGCGGCGGGGCGCGGGGAGACGGGTTCGGCGGGGCACGGGCGCCGGGCGCCCCGCGGACGGGCGGCCTCGCGCGGCGAGGCGCGCAGGCGCCGGCGCGCACGACGCCGGGCCCTGGGCGGTGCCCTCGTGGCGGTCTGCGTGGCGGGCGGCGGACTCTGGTACTTCGACCTCGGGCCCGGATCGCGGACGGACGACGCCGGTCCCACGCGGGCCGCGGACACCCCCGTCGTGGACCTCTCGGCACCGGACGCCTCCGGCACCTCCTCCGCGACGGCCACCGCCTCGCCTTCCCCCTCGCCGTCCGCGTCCCCGTCGAGAAAGCCGAAGGCGTCCAGGGCGTCGCGTCGTCCCGCCGTGCCGACCAGGTCGGCCGCCGCGACCTCGGCCGCGCCGACGCGGAGGGCGTCCGGCGTGCCGCAGACGCAGTCGGCACCGACGACGACGGTGGGGCAGGTGGTCGCGCTCGTGAACAAGGAGCGGGCGGCCGCGGGCTGCGGTCCCGTCACGGAGGACCCGCAGCTGGAGAAGGCGGCTCAGGCCCACTCCGACGACATGGCCGCCCGGAACTTCTTCGAGCACACCAACCCCGACGGCGCCGATCCGGGGCAGCGCATCACCGCCGCCGGATACCAGTGGTCCACGTACGGCGAGAACATCGCCATGGGGCAGCAGACCCCGCAGTCCGTGATGGACTCCTGGATGAACAGCCCGGGGCACCGCGCGAACATCCTCAACTGCTCGTTCAAGAACATCGGTGTCGGTGTGCACCGGGGTTCGGGCGGCCCTTGGTGGACCCAGGACTTCGGGGCGAAGCTGTGAGGCCGGGCGCCGCCTCCCCCGCCGGGGAGCCGCCGCTCGTGGCCGGACCGGACGCAGCTCGGGGGTCGGCACGTCTCAGGCACGCACCGTGGGGGCGGCCGCGTCTCAGGTGACGTGCCAGCCGGGTTCGAGCCGGTCGAGGAGCGCGTGGAAGACCGCGTCCGCCCGCTCCCGGCCGCCCTCGGTCAAGGAGGCGACGACCAGGCCGAACGTCGTGTCGACCAGGAGGCCCGCCTCGGTACGGGCCCGGCCCTCCGCCATGCCCAGGCCGCGGAAGGCGGAGGCGAGCAGGTCCCTCCACTCGGCCAGCACGTCACTGAGGACGGGCCCGTACCGGTCGGGGTCGATCAGGCTCGCGGCCATGATCTCGAGGTACAGGGGGAGGGCCCGGCGCAGGTCGGGCGCCCCGAACTGCCGCCAGGTCTCCTCCATGAAGCGCCGGATTCCCGCCGGGTCCCGCGGGGCGGCCTCGGCGGCGAGCGTGTCCCGGGCCCGCAGCAGCGGTCGCCTCTCGTCCAGGGCCAGGGCCTCGGCGACCATGGCGTCCTTGCTCCCGAAGTAGTACAGGAGCATGCGGTCGCTGGTCCCCAGGGCCTGGGCGAGCGGGCGCAGGGACAGCCCGGCCAGACCGTTGCGCACCAGGTACGCGCGGACGCGGTCGGTCAGCTCACGTCGTTTCACCTGGTCGGACGGTCGTGACATGAAGGCTCCCGGTGGCCGCGGTGGGGACGCGGCGTCGTGCCGACGCGGTCGCGGACGTGATCGAGCGGGGGTGCGTGTGACACCTCACACAGTCCATATGTCTGATGAGTACCCTTGGGATGGATTCTTACCGTAGCAAGTGCTACATGTATATTTGTTATCGTGACGGGCGTTACGGGAACGCGTGACCTGACACATGTCCGGACCGGTCGTCGACGGGTCCGTGCCGCTCGGGCGGTGTGGTCGCCGGCAGTGCAGAAGGGACTGATTCCCATGGCCCCGGGGGCCATAGACCTCCTGGCGACACCTCGCCGGGGGCGCTTCGCACGGCTCTACCGCCGGCCCGAGGTATCGGGGCGCGAGGACGTCACGAGACGCGATCAGGAGGCCGAGGCATTCGTGGAGGCTGCACCCACCTCGTGGCTCGCCAGGAACATGGCTCTCTGGTCGCGTGTCCTGCAACCGATCCGCCCGTTCGACGCACCCCGCGCGAGCGTCACCCCCTGGGAGGCCTCCTGGCCGCTGTCCCGGGAGCTGACCTCGGCCCGCCGGGCCCGCCGTCTGGTGACGGCCCAGCTGGACGAGTGGGATCTGGAGGAGCTGGCCGACACCGCGGAACTCCTGGTCAGCGAGCTGGTCACCAACGCCCTGTGCCACACGCGCGGCCCCCTGCGGCTCAACCTGTGCCTGCGCGGCGACCGCCTCGTGTGCGAGGTCGAGGACACGGACCCCGTCTGCCCCGTGCGCCGGGAGGCGGACGCCGACGCCGAGGGCGGTCGCGGCACCGAACTCCTCGACCTGCTCGCCGAGAGCTGGGGCAGCACGTGCACGCCCACGGGCAAGACCATGTGGTTCGAGGTGCCGACGGAGACCCCGTCGTAGCAGCCGCCGAACGCCGGCTTCGACCTCGCCCGTCCCGTCGACCGGGCGGAGCGCTCAGCTCCGGGTGCTCACGTGGGTGGCCAGGAAGTCGAGGAGCGCGGCGTTGAACCGCTCCGGCTGTTCGGCGCCGGGAAGGTGACCGGCACCGTCGACGACGGTCAGCACCGCGTGCGGGACGAGCGCCTTGATGGCCTCGGCGTCCGCCACCGGCGTGAAGACGTCGTCGGCGCCGACGACGATCAGCACGGGGGACCGCACGGCGGCGAGGGTGTCCCGGTAGTCCGGACGCTCGGCCCGGCCGCGCAGGGCCGCGGCGGCTCCGCGGGGATCGGTGGCGCGCATCATGCGCAGTACGTGCTCGGCGACGTCCGGCATCGCGGTGACGTTGTAGTCGGCGAGCATCTTGCCGATGACCTCGTCCGCGTAGCCGTCCATCCCCTCGGCGAGGAGTCGGTCTGCCATCCGGTTGCGGAGGGCCTTGCCCTCGGCCGTCTCGGCGGGCGCGGAGGTGTCCGACAGGACGAGCGCGCGGACGCGGTGGGCGTGGCCGCGCTGGAGTTCCATGGCGATCTGCCCGCCCATCGAGACCCCGCCCACCACGGCACGCTCGATCTCCAGATGGTCCAGGAGCGCCACGAGGTCGTCGGCGAACCCGGAGAGATGAACGGTGCCCTGCTCCACCCCGCTGGCTCCGTAGCCGCGCAGGTCCGGGGTGACGACCCGGTGTCCGGCCGCGACGAGCGCTTCGACCTGAGGGGCCCACAGGGTCCGGTTGAAGGGATGCCCGTGGACGAGCAGGACGGGCAGCCCGGCCGGGGAGCCCGTGTCGTCGTAGTGGAGCGTCGTACCGCGCACGGCTGTGGAAGTCATGCCAGGCACCCTAGTCACAAGATCATCGGAACGGGTCCGAAGCGAGGTCGTGCGCCGAGGCCGCGCATCGAGGCCCGCCGCCGACGCCGTCCGCCGCAGCCGCCCGCCAAAGGCGTCCCGCCTGGGACGGGGACGGCGACGGGGAGGGAACGGGGGCGGGGACGGCGACGGCCCGGCACGAGCGCGAGGGTGATCGCGTCGGCCGGGCCGTCGAAGAGCGGGGCGGGAGGGTTACTCCCCCTCGTACCGGGCCCCGTAGGGGTCACCGGCGCCCGTGTCCCTGTACTGCGCGCGCTCGTCGGCGGCGGGCCACTGGGCCGGCGCCGACTGCCAGTTGCCGGCCGCCGGCGCGCTGTGCGCCATCGGCGCGGGAGCGTCCTGGATCCCGGACACCTGCACCGGCATGGTGTTTCCGCGTGCGACGACCTTGGACCGCGTCTTGGTCTGCTTGTCCCAGTTCTTGTCGCCGAGGATCAGGACCGGGTCGAACATGACGATGGCCGCGGCGAGGATCAAGAAGAGGATCGGGCCCAGGAGCATCGGCAGGAGGAGCGAGCTTCCCTCCTGGCCCGCGACGGCCGAACCGATGGTGTTGTGGAGGTGGACGCTCACGGCGGCCATGCCGGTGTAGTGCATGCCGGTGACGGCCAGGCCCATGACGAGGCTCGCGCCGAGGGTGCGGACGAAGCCCTGCACGGAGACGGCGGCCCACAGCGCGGCGGTCGCCGCGACGAGGGCGACGACCACGGACAGGGTCACGGTGAACGCGTTGTAGCGGAGGTCCCCGTTGAGCTGCATCGCGAACATGCCGAGGTAGTGCATCGTCGCGACGCCGAGGCCGGTGATGGACCCGCCCACGGTCAGGGCGGCGCGCGTCGCACCGCGGTGCCCGACGATGAACACGCCCGCGGAGACCACCACGATCGCCACGAGGAGACTGAGCACGGTCAGCGGGACGTCGTAGGTGATGGGGGTCTCCGCGACGGAGAAGCCCGTCATGGCGATGAAGTGCATCGTCCAGATGCCGCAGCCCAGGGCACTGGCCCCCAGGGCGAGCCAGCCCAGCCTCCATCCGGGCTCGTGGTGCACCGTGCGCACCACGCAGCGCAGCCCCAGCGCCGAGCCCACACAGGCCATGACGTAGGCGGCCACCGGGGTGACCAGCCCGTAACTGAAGCCGTCGATCGTGCCGTTCATCCGCTCCCTAACGCTTTACTGCTGACTTAAGAAGGACATTGAGCACGTTTCCTGGTAGCGATAGCAAATTCTCAAGCCGATGTTGATTGAAACTTGCGCGATCGTTATGGATCTCGGGCCGGAGCCCGCGTTCCGCGGCCCTGCGGCGTCCGGATGTCCGTGCCGTCCGGGGGCCCGGGCCGGGAATTTCGACGGGCCCTTCCGGCCTTGTGCAAGGCGGTGCCACGTTCGTGTGAGGACGGGGCTGAGGGACCGCGGGCGGCGCGTGAATCGCCGCCCGTGCGAGTCCGACGAGGACTAGGAAGATGGGGTGCGTGTGATGAGCGGGAACGAGGAGAAGGCGCTGCTGGCGGGCGGCTGCTTCTGGGGCGTACAGGATCTGATCAGGACGTTGCCGGGTGTTCTGGACACGCGGGTGGGGTACAGCGGCGGCGACGTGCCGAACGCGACGTACCGCAATCACGGCACGCATGCCGAGGCGATCGAGATCACGTTCGATCCCACGAAGACGGACTACCGGACGATCCTGGAGTACTTCTTCCAGATCCACGACCCGTCGACGAAGAACCGCCAGGGCAACGACATCGGTCTCAGCTACCGGTCCGCCATCTTCTACGTCGACGACGAGCAGAAGCGGGTCGCCGAGGAGACCATCGCCGACGTGGACGCCTCCGGGCTGTGGCCGGGGAAGGTCGTCACCGAGGTCGCGCCGGCCGGCCCGTTCTGGGAGGCGGAGCCGGAGCACCAGGACTATCTCCAGCGCTACCCCGACGGCTACACCTGCCACTTCGTACGTCCCAACTGGCGCCTGCCGAGGCGTGCGGAGGCCTGAGCCGGCCAAACCGACGTCCCGCGACCGGAGTCGGTCGCGGGACGCGGGGGTGGTCGGCCGATCGACGGGTCGGCCGGGCGGGCCCGCGGCGGCCGTTGGTCAGCGGCCGGTGCGGCGCGTGGTCATGACCCCGGCCGCCACCGCCGCGGCGGCGAGGACGATCGCGGTGACCCCCAGCGCCTGCTGGGCCGCCGCACGCGCGTCTCCGGCCGCGCCCAGATAGACGCCGCCGACGACCGCGACACCGAGTGTGCCGCCGAGCTGCTGCACGGCGTTCAGCAGGCCGGCGGCCGAACCGGTCTCCTGCGGACCGACACCGCCGAGCGCCGTGCTGAAGAACGGCGGGGTGAACAGCCCGGTGCCGAGCCCCGCGACGGCGAGCGCCGCGGGCAGCAGGCGCGGATACGATTCCGGGTCCGCGCTCCGGTAGGCGAGGAAAGCGGCGACCAGACCGGCCGCGAGGACGCCGATCCCGGTGTGCAGCACACGGGTCCCGTACCGCGTGACCAGATGCGTACCGGCGGCCCAGGAACCCGCCGCGAGGCCCGCGGACCACGGCAGCAGGGTGAGACCCGCGGTGAGCGGGCCGTCGTGGAGGCCGAGTTCGAGGTGCAGGACCACGGTGATCATGACGCCGTTCATGACGGCGAAGAACAGCGTCGAGGTGGCCAGGGCGGCAGGGAAGGCCCGCCCCCGCAGCAGGGCGGGTTCGATCAGCGGGGCCCGGCCGGAGCGCCCGGCCCGCCGCTGATGGGCCACGAACGCGCCCAGCACCATGGCCCCCGAGGCGGCGACGGCCCAGCGGGCGGGTCCCGGGTTCCCGGCGGTCAGCGGGCACACCACGAGCGCGGTGCCGAGCATGGCCAGAACGGTGCCCGCGGGGTCGAGACGGGGCCGTACCGGCGCGCGGTCCTCGGTCAGGAACACGGACACGGCCAGGACCGCTGCGGCCGGCGGAAGGTTCACGAGGAACACCGCGCGCCACGAGGACCCGAACACATCGGCATGGGTCAGCACGCCGCCGAGCACCGGGCCGAGGACCGCGGACAGGCCCATGACCGGACCGATCATGCCCAGAGCCCGGGTGAGTTCGCCGCCCCGGTACATCGCGCGGATCAGCCCGAACGTCTGCGGGATGATCGCGGCCGCCGCCGCGCCCTGCACCGCACGCAGCGCGATCAGGGCCGCGGCGCCGGGCGCCAGGGCGCAGGCCAGGGACGTGGCGGCGAACACGACGACGCCGACGCGGAAGACCCGCCTGCGGCCCGCGAGGTCGCCGAGCCGGGCGCCCGTCGGCAGCCCGAGGGCGAACGCGAGGGTGTAGGCGGCGCTGAACCAGGGGATCGTCGCCCGCGCGCCGCCGAGGTCGGCGTGGATCACGGGTCCTGCGACCTGGACGATCGTGGCGTCGAGGAGATTCATGGCCTCCGCGGTGAGCACCGCGGCGAGCGCCAGTCCGCGGCGACGGGAGTCGGGCGGGGCGAAGGCGAGGGGCCGGTCGCGGCCGGCGGTGGGTTTCGTGACGCGGGACATGGGTCTCCCCCCAGGTACGGCACGGATCTGCGGGTGGCCGCCGAAGTGGACGGCGGAGGAGCCGCGGCCGGACAGCGTCCGGCGCGGCAGCCGCGCGGCGAGCGGCCCGTGACCACCGTGCCGCCGTCCGTCCGGCCGGTTCCAACTTCTCGGCGGACTTCCGTGATTTCTTCCATCGGGGTCGGCTAGGTTTGCCGAACATGTTCGTACTGGATGAGCTGGACCGGGGTCTGATCCATGCCCTGCATGTGGACGCGCGGGCGCCGTTCACGCTCGTCGCCGAGGTCCTCGGCTGCTCGACGCAGACGGTGGTCCGCCGCTACCGCCGGCTGTACGCCCTGGCGGGCCTGCGCGTCGTCGCCCTCCCCACGCCACGGAGTTCCGGCACGAACCAGTGGTTCGTACGACTGACCGCGGCGACCCGCAGCGCACACGACATCGCGACGGCGCTCGCCCGGCGCCCGGACACCTCCTGGGTGCGGCTGACCTCCGGCGGTACGGAGATCGTCGCGATCATCCACACCCCGCCCGCGGGTCAGGACGCGCACGCGCTGCTGCTGCGGGACATCCCCCGCACCGCCGGGATCACCGCCGTGTCCGCGCACCAGATGCTGCACATGTACCTGGGCGGTCCGACCGCCTGGCGCGGTCGGATCGGCGCCCTCGACGCGGACCAGGAGGCACGGCTGCGCGCCGAGTCGCCCACCGCGGACGGGCCGGACACCCGGAACGCCCCCGACGCCGCGGCCCATCTCCTCAAGGACGCGGACCGCCGACTGCTGTCGGCATTGCGCAAGGACGCACGCCTCAGCTACGCGGAACTGGCCGCCGCCACCGGTACCACCGCGTCCACCGTGGCCCGCAGGCTGGCGGAACTGCGGGCGCGCGGCGCGCTGTTCTTCGACATCGACATCGATCCGGCGCTGCTGGGCGTGACCGTGTCGGCGCTGCTGTGGATGGAGGTGGCCCCCGCCCATCTGGACACGGTGGCGACAGAGTTGGCCCGCCACGAGGAACTCGCGGTGGTCGCGGCGACGACCGGTCCGACCAACCTCGTCGCCCACGCCCTGTGCGGCGACGCGGCGGCCCTGCACCACTATCTGACGCGGAGGGTAGCCTGGGACGCCGTCACACGGATCGAGACGGCGCCGGTCCTGCGTACCTACAAGGCCGCCACCACGCTCCGCCTCGGCTGACCCGGAACCGCGCCGAACCGCCCCGCCCGCCGCCGAACCGCCCCGCCCCGCCCCGCCCCGCGCCGAACCGCCCCGCCCGCCGCCGAACCGCCTCGGCCGGTCAGAGATAGTCGTTCCGCTTGAGCTCGACCACCCACGCGCGGCGCTCGCAGATCTTCCCGTCGCGCATGCGGAACACCTCGGCCATCGACATGCGCATCGGTTCTCCCGTGTCCCGGTTCACCGTGCCCGTGAGTTCGGCCATGACCACGTCGTCCTCCTCCACCATGCGGACGACGTCGAGCCGGGGCGGCGGGACGAAGCCGGGGCCCTCGATGGCGGCGTCGTAGGCCTCCTTGCCGGTCAGATGGAAGCCGCCGAAGACCGTCCACTCGATGTCGTCGGTGAGGCAACTCAGGATCTGTGCGTGATCGTTCTTCCGGAAGCCGTCCAGATAGGTCTCGACGGTCTGCTTGTTCCGTGACATGGCTCCTGCTCTCCGGCGAGGGTGGGGGAAGGGGGACGGGGAAGCGGGGGACGACGGGCGCACCGCGCTTCGATGGCGCTGCCTCGGACCCTGAACCGTCGAGACACCTCCATAGCGCTGCCGCGCGCGGTAGGCAAGCTGCGCTCACTCGAAGGTGTGGTGCCGTACGGCAGATAGAGTTGCGGTCCTCGAAAGGCGTAGTGTCATATGCCTGTTGCCAGGGCAGGCGGGCAACTCGCAGGCGGGGGCCAGGGGAGAGGACGGCATCACGAGATGACGAGCACCGACTGGAGCGATCGAGGGTTGTGCCGCACGGCCGACCCGGACGACCTGTTCGTCGAGGGCGCGGCACAGAACCGGGCCAAAATGCTGTGTATCGGCTGCCCCGTCCTCACCGAATGCCTCGCTTACGCGTTGGACCAGCGCATCGAGCACGGCGTCTGGGGAGGCATGACGGAGCGCGAGCGCCGCGCACTGCTGCGTCGCCGGCCGACGGTCACGTCCTGGCTGCACCTCCTGGAGACGGCCCGTGTGGAACACGAGCGCTCGCAGGACACCGCCGCTGCCGTCGGGCACCGGGCGAGCTGACCTCCTGGCAGGTGGCGGGGCGTCCGGCCCCCGGAACCCGTATCAGGTTCCGAGGAGGTGGCGGGCGCCCTGTTCGTCGTGGGGGAGCGGACCCCGCTGTACGCCGTCACGTGCCGGTGCGCCCAGCACGCGCCGCCCCGGTCGTCCTCGCCGCCCGAGTACGGGAACGCCCGAACGGAACCTGAGACGCCGGATCGACACACGAGGCCCCGATGCCGCATCGGGGCCTTTTCCGTGTGCCCTCGATGGCTCGCCGGGCCGCGATCCTCGCCTTTCCCTTGGCCCGCCCGCAATGAGGTCGGAAGCACCTCAATGAGACAGGCAGCCGAAAAGCACTAAACATTCAGAGGCTGTCACACATGCGTTTTTCCGGCCTCCGACAGCAATTAAATCAAGCCACTGTGTCATCAGGCATTGTCTGCTCAGGCGTGAACTGTCACCGTCATGCGCGGAATGAACAGCCCGATCATGGTGTGCGGATGTACCTCAACTGCGTTGCTGAGCAGGCGTGTTGTTCGGCAATCATGTCGACCTGGCCAAAATGCCATTTTCCCCTCCTTATGCCGGACGAAGGCCTGAGGCAGGCGCCTTCCGGGCGGGCGAAACCTTCCGTAAATGACACATCACGACGGTGTGCGGTTTCGGCTCGGACGATCTCCGAGAGCAATCCGCACACGGAGCGAAGGAGACGTTTCGCGGTCATGGGAAAGATTTCATTTCGTGGTCACACCGACAAAGCGCCCAGTCGGCGGCGAGGCGGCATCGGCGCCGGGCCCGGCTGGAGAACGAGAACCGGCGTGTTCGCCGCCACGACGGCGCTGCTCTCGGCGGGCATCCTGCTGGGTGCCGGTCCGGCGTCGGCGGCACCCGCGGCGATCAGGCTGACCTCCGCGTCCTGTCCCAGCGTGATCCAGCGGGGCCAAGTGAGCGGCTGCGTCACCGAGTTGCAGATCCTGCTCAACGCCCACGGCGCGGGCCTGGTGGTGGACGGCGACTTCGGGGCGAACACCCTCTACGCGGTGCGCGAGTACCAGTCCTCCACCGCGATCGCCGTCGACGGCCTGGTCGGCCCCCAGACCAAGGCCAAGCTGTACGCGACCGGGGGCTCGGCCCCGGCGCCGGTCCGTCTCACCTCCTCCTCGTGCCCTGCGAACATCGTCCGGGGTGACAAGGGCGGCTGCGTCACCGAACTCCAGCGACTGCTCCGCCACTTCGGCCATGCGATCGACGTGGACGGCGACTTCGGTCCGGCGACGGACAGCGCGGTCCGTGACTTCCAGTCCACGCACGGCCTGTCGGTCGACGGCCAGGTCGGCACGAACACCAAGCGGGAGCTGTACGACACCGACGAGTCGCCGTCCACCGCCCTGGATCTGCGGTCCGCCTCCTGCCCGGCGGACATCGTGGAGGGGGAGAGCGGCGGTTGTGTCGCGACGCTCCAGGCCCTGCTCAACGGCAAGGGGCAGCATCTCGACGTGGACGGCCAGTTCGGTCCTCTGACCCTGACGGCCGTCAGGGCGTTCCAGACCTCGGCGGGCCTTTCCGTCGACGGAGAAGTGGGCCCGAACACCAAGGCCGCCCTGTACTCCAACATCAGCACGGGTGGCGGCAGCGGCGCACCGGCACCGATCAACCTCAACTCCGGCTCGTGTCCGGGCACCATCGTGAAGGGCCAGCGCAGCGGCTGCGTCACCGAGTTGCAGAGCCTGCTCAACCACCACGGAGCCGATCTCGCCGTCGACGGCGACTTCGGAACGCTGACCGACAGCGCGGTCCGCGACTTCCAGGCCGAGAAGGGCCTGTCCGTCGACGGTCAGGTGGGCCCGAACACGAAGGCCGCGCTGTACGGTGCGGTCACCCCGCCGTCCTCGCCCGCGCCCGGCGGCGGTTACGGCAAGATCCTCGATGTGGCCGCCGCCGAGGTCGGCACGGTCGAGGGCAGCGCTCGCGCCAACAGCTACGGATCTGCCGTGGGTCTGTCGCTGTCCACCAGCAACTACGCCTGGTGCGCGACCTTCGTGAGCTGGGTGGCCAAGCAGACCGGGGCCAGTTCCTACCGCAACACCTATGTCTCGGGCTGGGTCAAGCAGGCGAGGGCCGGCAACTACCACCTCTCGGTGACGACGAACCCGCAGCCGGGCGACATCGTGGCGTTCGACTGGAACGGGGGCAACGACTACACCGGCGGCCATGAGCACATAGGCATCGTGAGAACGGTCAGCGGCGGCGCCGGGTTCACCACCGTCGAGGGCAACACCGGCAACCCCAACGGCGGTTCGGACGGCGTCTACGTCAAGACGCGCAGTACGAACAGCGGGTACGACGTGCTGTTCATCCGGGTCCGCTGACGGACTGGACCGACCACGTGACCAGGTGACGGTGTGATCGGGCGGCCGCGCGGTCGAGCCATGAACCACCTCTGACGGCAGGGTTGTTCATGGCTCGGCGCGGGTGCCGGCTGTGCCGAGTGTCACGCCTGACCGGAACCATCGCCCGGGGTCCGCCTTGGCGCTAGTCTCAGGTCTCCGCCTGCGGTCAGCGGGAGGGATGAAGCGCCCGTGACGGCCGTCGTGCGTCGTCACGGTCACGAGCCCTGGGTCCACCCCGTTCGGAGCAGGTCAGCGTGAACCGACCCGCACGTTCGCGTACCGACACCCCTCACAGAGGTCCGATGCCCACCCTCAGATTTGGCAAGTACCTGACATTAGCGACAGCGGCTCTCCTGCTGCTGGCCACGGCTCCCGGAGCGGTCGCCGCCACCTCCGATCCCGCCGAAGGCGCGCGGGGAGCCACCGTCGCCGCTCCCGCGGCCGAGACATGGCGGGCGCCACTGTCCACCCGCGGGCGGTACATCGTGGACGCCGACGGCAACCGGTTCCGGCTCAAGTCGGCCAACTGGGACGGCGCACAGGGCTCCTGGACGGGCAGCAGCAGCATCGACGACCCGGCCAACCATCACGCGGGGCAGGACTCCTACGGCATCCCGCTCGGTCTGGACCGTGCGTCGCTGCCCCAACTCCTCGACGACTTCCACCGGCTGGGCATCAACAGCATCCGGCTGCCCTTCTCCAACGCCATGATCCATGCGACGACACCCGTGCCGGACGTCGCGGTCACGGCCAACCCAGGGCTGCGCGGCAAGACACCCCTTCAGGTCTACGACGCCGTGGTCTCCGCCCTCACCGGGAGCGGGTTCGCCGTCATCCTCAACAACCACACCAACACCTCACGCTGGTGCTGCGGTGTCGACGGCAACGAGCGGTGGAACAGCAGCCAGTCCACGCAGCAGTGGGCGGACGACTGGGTCTTCATGGCCCGTCGCTACGCCGGTGACCCGCGGGTGGTGGGCGCCGACCTCTACAACGAGGTACGCCGTGACGTACTGGACGACCCCAACTGGGGCCTGGGGGACGCCCACGACTGGTACGCGGCCGCCCAGCTCGCCGGGGACCGCATCCTCTCCGAGGCCAATCCGAACCTCCTCATCGTCATCGAGGGGATCAACTGGACCGGTCTGCCCGTGGACGGCCTGCCGCACGGCCGCCCCACCCTCACCCCCGTCCGTCACCTGTCCCACACCCTCGTCGCCTCCCACAAGCTGGTCTACTCCGCCCACTTCTACGGATACACCGGCCCCAACCACAGCGGAGCGACCGGAATCGGCGAGACCCACGACGCCCGCTACCAGGACCTCACCCGCGACCAGCTCTACCAAGTCCTCAACGACCAGGCCTTCTTCGTCTCCTCGGAGGCCAACCAGCACTTCACCGCGCCCGTCTGGATCAGCGAGTTCGGCATCGGCGCCGGTGAGACGGGCGCGGCGGCCCGGACCTGGTTCGGCAACATCACCGACTACTTCGCCGACCACGACGTCGACTTCGCCTACTGGCCCCTGGTCGCCTGGGAAGGTCACGACGACTGGTCGCTGCTGCGCTACGACACGGCCGGCAACCGGTCCGGGATCCTCGACGGGTCCGACTGGCGCGGCACCGCCTGGAACCGGCTCATGACGGCCCCGACCCGCACCGGCTCCGTCGCCTCCGTGCCCGGCTGGAACATGCTCGCCACCGATCACGGCGACTATGTGCAGTCCCTGCGGGTGCGTTCGGGCGGCGACTGGGACTCGGGCGCCTCCAAGGCCGCGTGTCCCGACGGGGAGCGGCTGATCGGACTCGGCCACAGCGGGGTCCGCGCGCTGTGCACCGATGTCTCGACCGGTGACCTCCGCTCCACCGCCACGGCCCAGACGGTCGTCACCGACGAGCGTTACGTTCCCTCCGGCGGCGACTGGGCCTCCGGGTACACCAAGTTGCAGTGTCCCGCCGGGAACTTCCTCATCGGGTACAGCCGTCGTGGCGGCCGGACGTCCGCGGCCCTGTGTGTTCCGGCGAGGGCATCGCTCGCGGGCGCCGGCCGGACCGTCTGGTTCGACCGCTCCGACACCCGGCCCGCCGGGGCGGCCGGAGGCGACTTCGCGAACGGCGACTACAAGGGCCAGTGCGCCGACGACGAGTACGCCGCCGGAATCGCCTTCACGACCCGCTTCGGCTCCAGTCAGGGCCCGGCGGCGCTGCTGTGCCGCAAGCTGAACTGAGCGCACGCCGACCGCCGTTCGCCCCGGTGCTCGCGCGGGGCGACGGCGCCGGGACGGCGCCGCGCAGTGACCGACGTACCGTCGTGTCGAAGGCCGCCGGGTCCCGGCGGGCCGAGCCCCTTGGCGGGGCCGGCCGGGGTCCCGGCGGCCTTTCGCGTCGCGGGGTCCCTCAGAACCGCCGGGCCGATTCCTCCGCGTGGGCCATCCGGCGCAGACTCAGCAGCACCGGTTCGTACAGCACGGTGAGCGCGACGGCCGCCTCGATCTGCTCGGTCGCGGTCGGCTGACTCTCAATCAGATCCAGATCGGTGACGGCCAGTTGAGCTGCCAGCCGCCCGTACGGCAGCAGTTGCTCGGTGTCGCAGGGATAGCCGAGCCGGACCAGCGCGGCGACCGAGTCGATGAGCCGCCGGTGGGCGGGGTTGAGCAGATTCACGCCGGGGTCGCAGGACCAGCCGAGCCGCTCCAGCAGCGCCTCCACCGAGCGGCAGGCGGTCGCCACCGCCGGATCGTCCTCCGAAGGCCGCTCGGCGCACGGCAGTGAGCGGGTCGCCGCGCCCAGCCGCAGGTGGTGGTCGAGCGACTCGTCCTCCGCGGCGGCGATCACCTCGCGGGCGTCGGACACCGAGATCCCGCCGATCTGGATGAGCGCCCGCACCAGGCGCAGCCGCCGCAGATGGTCCTCGCCGTATTCGGCCTGGGTGGCGGAGATCCGGCGTCCGGGCTGGAGCAGTCCTTCGCGCAGGTAGTACTTGATCGTGGCGGTGGACACCCCGCTGCGCTCACTCAGCTCCGCCAGCCGCATGCTCTTGCACCCTCCATCGGACAGTGACACTATCCAAGCATGGATCGTGCCACTATCCAACACGGGAACGGGGAATCTCATGGGTAATGCACCGACATCCGGGCGACGGGTGACGGCCGCCGCCGAGGGGGAGATCGTCGTCTTTCTCATCGGCATGCGGATCAACCGCTGGCGGGCCGTCCGCCACTGGCTCCCCACGCTGAAGGCGATGCCGCGCATGATCAAGGAGCTCTCGATCGACAAGGACAGCGGGTTCCTCGGATACCGGGGGCTGAGCGGCGGTCCGCGTGTGTTCACCGTCGTTCAGTACTGGGAGTCGCGGGAGAAGCTGCTCGCCTACGCCTCCGACCAGGCTGGGCAGCATCGTCCCGCGTGGGCGGAGTTCAACCGCCGACTGCGGAACAGCAACGGCAGCGTCGGTATCTGGCACGAGACGTACATCGTCCCGGCGGGTTCGTACGAATCGGTCTACGTCGACATGCCGCCGACCGGTCTGGGCGAGGCCTGGGGGGTCGAGCCGGTGGAGCGGCGCGGGGAGCGGGCGGCGCAGCGGCTGGCGGGCGAGGCTTCGTAGCCGCGGCGATCCGGCTGTCCCGCCCGGGTCCCATCAGTCCGGCTCGCACCGTCCAGACTCGTACCGGCCGGCCGGGTCCCGCCCGGGTCCGGCCGTCAGGATCGCAGCGTTCGGGCCCGTACCGGCCAGCCGGGTCCCGCCAGTCAGGATCGCAGCGTTCAGGCCCGTACCGGCCAGCCCGTACCGCCCAGGTCCGTACCGTCTGGGTCAGTTCTGTCCCGGACGGATCCAGACGCGCAGCGGGCCGATGGGTTCGAAGCCGTGGCGCAGGGCGGCCGCCAGGTCGTCGCCGTGCTCGTAGCCGACGACGGGCAGGCCGGGGAACAGCGAGTGGACCGTGTGCAGCACGCCCGGCCATGCCGCGTCCGGGCCCCCGTCGCGCGCGAAGACGTTGGAGACACCGACCACGTGATCGCCGAGGCTCGCGACCGCTCCGGCGGCCGTCCGACCGTCGGCGGAGCGTCCCGCGAGCACGAACGTGGCCGGGTCGTCGAGCAGTTCGGGGCGGAACAGACGCGCGTCCCCGTTCCCGTCGTCCCAGGCGAGCGCCCACGCCCGCAGGGTGTCGGTGTCGCCTGCCACGGACCAGTCGAGATCGGCGGGTCCGGCGGGTTCGCTCGCCGGGCGGTGGATCCACCGCGCGTCGAACAGAACCCGGAAGCCGGCGTCCGTCAGGTCGAGGTCGGCGAAGCTGTCCTTGACGGAGGCGCCGGGTGCGGCGGTGTCGATCCGGGCGAGGAGCGCGGCCGGATCGGCGCCGGGCACCAGCGTCACGGCGTCCGGGTAGTACATCGGGGTGCGGGCAGGGGCGGCCCACGCCTGCTCCCTCGACTCGCCCTCGACACCGTGGGATCGGCTCATCGCCGCACACCACTCGGCGTTGTTGCGGGCGGCGGCCCGGACCAGGGGCGGATGCGACGAGTTCATGGGTCCGGATCATGGCACGTCCCGGCGGCGGACGCCTCGCCCTGCGGGCGACAGGAGGTGGGGGAGGGGGGTGAGGGCCCGAGACCGGGCAGGGATTCGGGCCCTCACGTGTCGCGCATCCGTCGGGGGCGTTTGCGCGCTGACCACTTCAACGAGCTTCCTGCCGGGGGGATACGTTTCGCCGCTCGGCCGGGAAACCACGGCTCCACGGGACCGTACGGCTACCCCCGCGGGACGGCCTCGTGCCGGGGCGCGGCGGTCGCGAACACCCCGCGCACCGAGGTCCCGTCGGGCCGGGTCCACCCGGCGACCAGGCACCAGGACGGTGACGGCGCCTCTTCCTCCGGTCGCAGGACCCGGACGAGGCCGACGTCGAGCGCGGTACCGGCTCCGTGGGCGTATCCGGGTGCGTTTCCGCGCACGGTGACGGTCGGGTCGGGGGTGTCGCTCTCGGACTGGTGCTGCGGCGTCGCCTCACCGCGCAGGAGCGCGTGCAGCCGGGCCGTCACCACCGGGTCGTGCGCGCCGTCGTAGATCCACCGGGTCCCCAGCACCCCGTGTTCGGAGGTCCCGATCAGCGTCTCTTCGGCGGCGCCTTCCCTCGGCGCCCCGCGGTAGCCCATAGGCACGAGATACGTCACCGGGTCCGCCGGGCCGGTGTCCACCACGACCATGAACTCGATCCCGACCTCACCTTCCGGATCGTCGAGCCGGAAGCCGCCCGCCTTCACCAGCTCCGGCTTCTCGGCGCCGCCCGCGTACCAACTCCGGCTCGGCAGCCAGCGGGTGAGCAGGTCGAGCTTGGTGGGCGTCATCGTCGTGCGGTGGACCGAGGCCATGCGAGCAGCTCCCTGTGCGTGAGTCCCGTACCCGCTGAGCGGCGGGGGACGATCGAACCTACCGGCCTCACGGCAGCCGTTCGACCAGCCGGTCCACGAGCTGGGAGGGGTGCGACAGCGCGGCCAGGTGTCCGCCGGGGATCGTCTCGGCCTCGATCCCGAGGCGGTCCCGGGCCACCCGGCGCTGGAAGTCCACGGGGAAGAACCGGTCCCCGGCCGCGGCGAGCACCCGTGTGGTGGTGTCGGGCCAACGCTCGATGTCACAGGGCTGGTTGAAGGCGACGTCGGCCTCCGGCCGCTGATGCTCGGCCCCTGCGGCGGCGATCTCGGGCGGGACGTCGTGCAGGAAGTAGGTGTCGAGATCGAACTCGGTGCCGTATCCGCCCGCTTCGGCGGCGGCGACGCGGGCCCGCTCCGAGCCGGTGGCGCCCCACCACTGTCCGGGCGTCTCACCCGGCAGCGGCACCATCGCGTTGACGAGCACCAGCAGCCCGACCGGAACGCGGGCGCACACCATCGGCGCCGTGAAACCGCCCATCGACTGCGCGACCAGCACCGCATCGGGGTGATCGCCGATCGCCTCGACCACGGCGTCGGCGTACTGGGGCAGTCCCGACGACTCGTCGGCGCCGGGCAGGTCGACCGCGACGGCCTCGTGCCCCCTCGCCCGCAGCTCGGCCACCACACGATGCCAGTACCAGGCCGCACCCCCGGCCCCTGGAACCAAGACAAACACGTTCGCCCTCGCTTCCGCTCGCTCCACCCTGCATGACGGGGACCACCGCGAGCGACGAAACTCATCGCTGGTGTCCTGGCGGCCCTCCCGGTCGATGTTCCAGCCGGACGGCGGGAGCACGTCGCAGAACACGCGGGCGAAGTCCCACCCGGTGGGTGAAAGCCTTCAGCCGGTCCTTGCCGCCGTCGTCGGCGTCTCCGGGGTGTGTGCCGGTGGCGGGCCGAACAGGGCGCCGATCAGCTCCAGTTGGGTTTCGATGGTGTCGAGGGCGGCCAGGGTGGGTGGGACGAAGCGGTTGGCCGGGGTGGGCGGCTCGGGTGTTCGGAAGCGCCGGCGCGCGGTCGGTTCCGTGGCGTCCGCCGGTGTCGGGCGACGGCCGATCGACCGCCGTACGGTGAGGGTGTGCGCCGCGATCCGGGCGCGGCCCCGGGTGACGGCGGGGTCGGCGGTCAGCGCGGCAGGGGCCGATGCGATGGCCTCGGTGAGGTCGTCGACCGGGTCGGCGCAGCCCCGTAGCGCCGTCAGGGACCGGAACGCGAAGGGGGCCGGATGCCACCGGTCGGACAGCGCCCGGGGGACGGGCGCCGCGGCCAGGATCCGCAGGGGAGCCGTCGCGGTCGCCAACTGCTCGACGCGGTAGGCGAATCGGGCCCGTGCCCTGCGGACCGCCTGACCGTCGTGCCAGTCGGCCTCCATCAACTCGCCGAGCCCCGAGAGCGCCGCCGCCGTACGGGCCCGTACCACCGCCTCCGTCCGTATGGGCAGGACGAGCCAGGAAGCCGCCACGCCGAGGACCGCGCCGACCGCGATCCCGGCCGGCCGGGTGTGCAGCAGGTCCCCGGGGCTCTCTCCGAACCAGTCGTAGAGCAGCGAGAGCACGGCGGTGACGCAGCCCGCCCAGTACGCGTAGCTGAGTTCACGCAGCCAGGTGGCCACGGCGAGGACGACGAAGATGACGACCACGGCGGTGTCCGACCTTGGCCCGAACTGGCCGGAGACGGCCGTCGCCACCACGGTGCCGGCCGCGGCGCCGAGCGTGCGCCAGGCCCCCTTGACCAGGACGTCGCCCCGGCTGCGCGCGCCGCCGCACACCAGGAACGCCGTCAGGACGACCCACGTCCAGTGGTCCGGCCACAGATTCCGGCCGACCGCGAACGCGGCGGTCAGCGCCGCCGCCGTCTGCGCGGCCATCCGGGTGCTCGGGGCCGGGCCGTGCCGAGGGGCGCCGGGTGCCGTGGTCACCTTCGCGGACGGCGGCCGGGGCACGCATCCGGCGCGCTGCGCCGCCCAGGTCACCACGGTTCCCCAGACGACAGCCGCGAGCGCCGTCACGGCTGCCCAGGCGGTCTGCTCGTGGCCGCCCACCTGCACCGCCCCAGCGGGCACCACCAGCACCGCGATCAGCGGCAGCACGACGAGCGTGCCCGCTCGCGCGGCGCGGGCACCGAACCGGCGCACCCAGATCGCCCCCGCGACTCCCACGACGAACGCCGTGTCACCCGCGAGGTGGTGGCGCTCGATCAGGGTGCTCAGCTCCGCGCCCGCCGCTGCCGCGCCCGGCAGCACGACACAGGCCACCAGCCGGTCCGTCCGGTCGAAGAGGCGCTGGACGCGGCCCAGCGCCGAGGCGATCACCACGGCCCGCACCACGCTGTCCACCCGCAGCCCGGCCTCGTGCTCGACGAGCAGCGCGAGGCCGTACACACCCAGCACCGTCGCCATGCTGACGGCAGTCGTACGCAGGTACGTGCCACGCGGATCGAAGTGCAGCGCACGGCGTGTCGATCCCATAAAACTACGCACCACGTAGAATCACCGCCAAGAAGCTGCTGAAACAGGTGCTGAAAAAGGCCATCCTGAAACTCGTTCGCCCGTCGAATCGTAAGTGATACCTTAGCGATGTGGTGGGAGAGTGGACAGAGCACGAGGACAGGGACGCGGAGCGGGCGGAGCCGTCCGGGGCCGCGCGGCGGGACGGCCGCGCGTCGGCCGAGATCCGTCAAGGCGTCATCCGGCTCGCCCGCAGGCTCAGCGCGGAGCGCCCCGCGGACGGCCTCAGCCTGAACAAGAGCAGCATCCTCGGTCACCTGCGCCGCAACGGCCCGATGTCGGCCGGCGCCCTCGCCGCCGCCGACCACCAGCAGCCGCAGTCCCTGACCCGGGTCTTCGCCGACCTCGAACAGGAAGGCCTGATCAGCAGGACGCGTGACACGCAGGACGGGCGGCAGCGCGTGGTGCGGCTGACCGAGGAGGGCCGCGCCGCCCTCGCCCGTGACATGGCTCAGCGCGACGCCTGGCTCGACATCGCCCTCGTCGATCTCACCGAGACGGAGCGCCAGGTGCTCCTGCTCGCCGCCCGCCTGATGAACCGCCTCGCCGACTCCCCGACCGCCGTGCCCGGCTCCACGACCCGACCCCGCTGACGGAGGCTCCCGTGTCCTGGCCCGACCACGCCATCTGGTGGCACGTCCATCCCTTGACCTTCCTCGGCGCGGAGCCGGACGCCCTGCCCGCGGGCGAGCCCGTGCGGCACCGGCTGCCGGTCCTCTGCGACTGGCTGGACCATCTGGTCGGACTCGGCTGCAACGGGCTCGCCCTGGGGCCCGTCTTCGCGTCCGAGACCCACGGCTACGACACGACCGACCACTTCCGCGTCGATCCCCGCCTGGGCACCGAGGCCGATCTCGCCGAACTCGTCGACCGTGCCGCGTCGCGCGGGGTCCGCGTCCTGCTCGACGGCGTCTTCAACCACGTCGGCAGATCCTTCGCGCCGTTCGCCGACGTGGAACGGCGCGGTTCGGCCTCCCCGTACGCGGACTGGTTCGTCCCCGAGGGCGACGACTTCCGGACCTTCGAGGGGCACCGGCGTCTCGTCACGCTGAACCACGCATCGCCCGCGGTCGCCGATCATGTCGTCGACGCCCTTGACCACTGGCTCGACCGGGGCGTCGACGGCTGGCGGCTGGACGCGGCCTACGCGGTTCCCCTGCCCTTCTGGCGCACCGTCACGGACCGGGTCAGGACACGTCACCCCGGGGCCTGGTTCAGCGGCGAGGTGATCCACGGCGACTACACGGCGTACGTCGTCGAGGGCGGCCTGGACACCGTGACGCAGTACGAGCTGTGGAAGGCGATCTGGAGCTCGCTCAACGACCGCAATCCGCACGAACTGGCCTGGGCGCTCAAGCGCCACAACACCATGATCGACACGTTCGCGCCGCAGACGTTCGTCGGCAACCACGACGTCACCCGTCTCGCCAGCCGACTGGAGGAGCCCCGGCACCTGGCCCTCGCGCTCGCCGTGCTGTTCACCGTCGGGGGGACACCGTCCGTCTACGCGGGGGACGAGCGGGCCCGTCAGGGAGTCAAGGAGGACCGCGCGGGCGGGGACGACGCCATCCGTCCCGCGTTTCCCGCCTCCCCGTCGGACCTCGGTGCCGAGGGGCTGGACGTGCAGCGGCTGCACCAGACCCTGGTGGGGGTGCGCCGCCGTCACCCCTGGCTCGTACGGGCCAGGACCCGGATCCACTCGCTCGACGACACCGTCCTCGGCTACACCCTGGGCGCGCCCGACGGCGGCCCCACCCTCGCGGTGGTCCTCAACTTCGGCCCCGCCCCGGCCGCCGCCCGACTTCCGGCCGCCGAGTGGACCTCTGTCGCGGGTGATGCTTCCGTCGATTCCGCCACGGGTGCGGTCTCGCTTCCCGGGACG
The DNA here is from genome assembly GCF_037940415.1 of Streptomyces sp. f51. NCBI lineage: Bacteria > Bacillati > Actinomycetota > Actinomycetes > Kitasatosporales > Streptomycetaceae > Streptomyces > Streptomyces sp. f51. The sequence continues at coordinate 7,233,519 of NZ_CP149798.1, forward strand.
GGCTGGTTCATCGCCACGGCACCGGGAAGTCGTCCTTGATCTCCGGCCCGCCGGGCCGGGGCGTGCGGAGCTGGCCGATGTGCGGGGCCGGCGTCGAGGAACACCGGTCACACCGGACAACTCCCGTGGGCGCGCGCGGAGTTCGGGGCCGCGCATGGTGGCGCGGGGGATCGGCAGACCTGTCCCCGAGGGGGAAGGTCATGACAGACTGCTCCGCGTCCAGGGGGTCGATGAGGCGTGAGACGTGAGTACGACGCGGTCCACCAGGGAGTCGCTGGTGGACCTCCGCAAGGAGACGGAACGATGAAGCACGCCGTGAACGCCGCCGAAGAGCTGGGAACCCAGGGGTGGAGCATGCCCTGGAGCGCCGGCGGTGACGGAGGCTGCGTCGAGATCAAGAATCTCGGCGGCGGCGTCGTGGCCGTCAGACAGTCGACGGACCCGGACGGCCCGGCCCTCATCTGTCCCTCGTCGGTGTTCGCCGAGTTCGTCGGCGCCGCCAAGGAAGGGCGAGCGGACTTCCTCATCGCCTGACACATGTGCGGCTCGCTGTCGCCCGGACGCCGCGGAGGACGCTGCCGGGCGGCCCCACCGGGCCCGGCCATTGTCCCTGCGATCGACGCCCGACAGCCTCTCCCGAAAGCCTCCGGAATCGGGCATGATGGGGCATCCGTACCGGTCGAGCGACCCAACACCGTTGTCGGACTGAACCGTTCACCGTTCCCGTACGTCGAGCGAATGCCGTCCCGCCCCTTCGTCGCACGTCCGCCCGGTCACGTCCGCGCGGGCGCGTGCACGGGAGTGGCGCCGCGGCAGCAGCAATGTCGTCGAGCCTGGGGAGGAAGTCCAGTGGCGCCGGTGCTTGTTGGACGCGAAGGACTGCTGGCCGGAGAGCGGATACCGGTGATCGGCACCCGGGCCACGTTCGGGCGCAACCCCGAGAACACCGTCGTGCTCTCCAGCCCGAGCGTCTCGCGCTTCCACGCGGAGATCGTCCTGGACGACACCCAGGGCTATGTGCTGCGCGACTGCGGAAGCAGCAACGGCACGCTGGTGAACGGCGAGGAGATCGACTCCCGGCTCCTCAAGGCCGGGGACGACATCAGCATCGGCGACCAGGAGTTCCGCTTCGAGGTCGCGGACGCCATGGAGACCATCATGGCGCTCTCCTTGCCCAGGTCACTGACCTGCGGTGAGGAGGAGACCGAACACGGGCCCGTGCTGCGGGTCACCATAGCGGGCGGCGGCCCCGTCGGCCTGTCCCTCGCGCTGCTCCTGGAGCACTTCCTCGGGGCCCAGGTGAACATCACCGTCTACGACGGCCGGTGGCGCAAGCAGGGCCGCAAGATCGTCTGGAAGGACGAGAGCCAGGGCAACGTACGGCGCCAGCAGGTGGTGACCGTACAGAGCCGCCAGTACCTCAGTCTGCCCGAGGAGGTGCAGGCCCGGCTCTTCGACCCGGACAGCTACACCGAGATGTGGCCCTCGGGCCCCGACTCCATCGGCGACCACCACCCGCGCAACCTGCGGATCGCCTACATCGAGGACCGGCTCCTCGAGGTGGCGAACGAGAAGCGGAGCCGGATCCGGCTCGTACCCGCCCGCTTCAGCGTCGAGGAGCAGCTGGACACCCTGGCCGATCAGCAGGTCCTCGCCATCTGCGACGGCGGACGGTCGCACACGCGCGAACACTTCGCCGCCAAGTTCGGCAAGGCGGACGAATCCATCTACTCGCTGGACGGCCGCCACCTCCAGGACGTCGTCCTCGGCCTGCGCGTGAAATCCGGTCTGGCCGACCCCATGGCGGTCCTGCTGACCGTCGGACAGAACCGCTTCCTGCTGAACTCCCTGCGCGGCGAGGGCTTCCTCAACATGCGTCTCACGGACGCGGAGATCGCGGAGGTCGTCGGCATCGATCCGGTGCGCCGCGTCTTCGAGGAGTGCATCGCCTCCCGTCCCTGCCTCATGGGGCGCGACGAGCACGGCGACTACCGCTGCTCCACGCACAGCACCCTGTTCCTGCCGGCCCTGATCAGGGGCTCCGCCCTGTGGAAGCGGGTCGGCGAAGGGCTGCGGCTGTTCGGCGTCGAGCCGGGCGCACTGAGCGCGGTCACCTCGTTCCGCCTCGACATGGTCCAACGCCCGCGATTCACCGCCGAGTTGCTGCCGCCCACCGCCAACTCCACCGGGACGTACGGCTTCCTCCTGGGCGACGCCGCCAACGCCATCCACTTCTGGCCGGGCCGGGGTCTCAACAGCGGCCTCGCCTCGGCGATCTCGCTCGCGCGGTCCCTCAACGGGGCGTGGAACGGCAAGCCCTTCCGGGACGCGGACTTCCTGCGCCACGAGGCGGCCATGTCGATGCTCCAGTACCGCCACAAGAGCCGCGCCTGGAAGGCGATGGTGACCACCGACGACACGGGCGCCACCTGGGCCATCAAGGACATCATCGCGCACGGCATCGACGGCATCGCCGAGGAACCGGATCGCGAGGCCGACACCGCGACGCTGCTGGAGCGGCTGCGCGGGATCCGTACGCGGCTGGCGACCCGCATGGAGGGCATGCCGGACGACGAGGCGATCCTGGAACGGCTCGGGACCCTGGAGAGCACGACTCTTCGCATGCTGGTGCTCAGCGGTGCCTGGGACACCCTCACCATGGGCGGCGAGGAGGTCGACATCGACATCTTCTACGGCCGTGACTCCGCCGCCGCGGCAGCGGCCGTCGAAGCCCTCGAACCGGCGGCCCAGCTCTGAGGCGGGTCCGGCCCGCCAGGGGGACCGCACCGCCTGCCGCCGGATCGCACCGCCTGCCGTCGGACCGCACCGCCTGCCGTCGGACCGCACCGCCCGCCGCCGGACCGCACGGGTAAAGTTACTCTTCAGTCGCTTGTCACCAGCGGCCGCTGAAGGCACGGCGCGGGCGGGGTGCCGTCACACTGTGCCGCACCCGGCCGGAGGTCTCGCCGCCCACCCGGCCACCGGTGGCCGGCCGACCCGCGGGAGCCAGGCCATGGTCCCGGACGGCGGGCGCGCTCGTGTCCCGCCGCTGGGCTCCGCGTGCGAAACCACCCCCGAGCTGTCCCCTGGAGCCTGACCACGATGACGACGACCGCCACGAACTCCGCAGGCACGCCCGAGTCCGCGGAGCCGCATCCGGTCTGGCGGGTGCTCACCGAGCGGGCGAGGACCGGCAGCCGCCCCGGCGCACGCACCGACGGTCACCGGGTCGCCCTGGCCATCGAGGGCGGCGGGATGCGCGGCATCATCGCCGGCGGGATGGCCCTGGCCCTGCACGAACTCGGACTCACCAACAGCTTCGACGCCGTCTACGGCGCCTCCGCAGGCGCCGCTTCCGGCGCCTGGCTGCTGAGCACGAGCCCGCAGTCGCTGCGCTTCTGGGCGGTACCCAAGTACGCCAGGACCCTGATCCGGCGCTCGAACCCGCTGCGCGGCAAGCCGCTCGTGGACCTGCACGCCTTCTACGAGGTCCTCTACCGCTACGGCGACCAGGACTGCGCGCCGATGGACTTCGCCTCGATCCTCGCCAGCGACATCGAGTACCACCCGCTGGCCACCGACGCCGAGACCGGGGAGTCGACCGACCTGCGGCCCGTCATCGGCGACGCCGCCGAGCTGCGTCGCGCACTGCGGGCCAGCGCCTCTCTGCCGCTCCTCGCGGGCCGGCCCGTGACGCTGGGCGGGCGCCGCTTCTACGACGCCGGGGTCTCCGAATCCGTGCCGTACCGAACCGCGCTGGCCCAGGGCGCGACCCATGTCATGGTGCTGCGTTCACGGCGGGTGATCGACGCCGCCCGGCCGTCGCGCTCCGCCGCGCTCATCGCGAGGACGGTGCTGCGGCGCGAACCCCAGGCCCTGCGCCAGGTGTTCCTCGACCGTGAGACACGGCTGGCCGAGGACGACGCCCGGCTGGCCGACCACGCGGCCGTCGTCTCGGTCCGCCCCGCCCCGGAGTCCCCGGTCGTCGGCCGTCTCGCGCGCGAGGGCGACCTCCTGGAGAGCGCCCTGGAGGCCGGGCGCACCGCCGTGCACGACACCTACTCCCGCCTGTACGGCACCGGCGATTCCCCGGTGGCCGCCGACAGCTGATCTCCGTCAGCCCTCGCCCAGATCGGCGAAGCGCCCGGCCCAGGACCTGAAGCGGTCGTCGTGCTCCTTGCGCGCCTCCCACAGCGCGTCAGGATCCTCCGGCGGCCCCAGACCGAACGTCCGGTCCAGCCAGGTGAGGAACTCGGCGTGCCCCTGGCTGTGTTCCCCGGTGTCCTCCTCGCCCTGCCCGGCGCCGAGGAAGCCCTCCGCGACAGGCTCCCGGTCGAGAGCGAGAAGCCGGAACAGCTCCCTGAGGTCACGCGCGATCACATAGAGGTCGCCCTCGTCGCCGACGAACACGACGGGCAGGGTGGCGAGTTCGGCGCGATCGTCGCACCGCCACAGGGCGTAGTCCGAGCCCGAGCCGTTGGCCTTCGCGAAGGGGATGAACCTGCCGAGGAACCCGGGATCCTCCGACCAGGTGTGGAGGCCGGCGTCCCCGCCGAACTCGTACAGCTCGAAGCCCTCCGCGTAGAACACGGGACCGAGCCGGTCCTCGAACTCCTTGAGCAGGTTCAGTTCGGGGACGGGCGAGTACGCCTCGCGCATACGACCTCCTGAGCCGGCCCGGCAGCACCCGCTCGTCCGTGCGGAGCCGGGGCAGCACAAGATACCTTCCGGCCGATCCCGCCCCGGCCGAGTCCGGCGTGCGGAGCGGTCCCACGGAGGACGGCTCCTTCGTAATACTGGGAAACATGGCCATCTATGACACGCTCGGCGCGACGTACGGCCGGACCCGGCAGCCGGATCCGCGGATAGCAGCGCAGGTGCACGCGGCGCTCGGGGACGCCGGGACCGTGATCAACGTGGGAGCGGGCACCGGTTCCTACGAGCCGCGGCAGACGGTGCTGGCCGTCGATCCCAGCCAGATCATGATCGACCAGCGCCCGCGCGGGTCCGCGCCCGCCGTCTGCGCGGTCGCCGAACGCCTTCCTCTGCGCGACAACGCCGCCGACGCCGTCATGGCACTGCTGACCGTCCACCACTGGACCGACCTCGTGGCCGGCATCGCCGAACTCCGCCGGGTCGCGCGCCGCCGTATCGTCATCCTGACCTGGGACCAGGAGATATTCCGCGAGCGGTTCTGGCTCGTACGCGAGTACCTCCCGCAGGCCGCGGCCTTCGACGACAGCCGGGCCGTCCCGATGGACCGGCTCGCCACCCTGCTCGGAGGGGCACACCAGGAGGCCGTTCACGTCCCGCACGACTGCACGGACGGGTTCGGCGCGGCGTACTGGCGCAGACCCCACGCCTACCTCGACCCCCAGGTGCGCGCCGGAATCTCCATGTTCGCGCAGACGGGAGAGGACACCGTCGCCCCCGGCCTCGCGGCGCTCACGGACGACCTCGCGACGGGCCATTGGCACCGCCGGCAGTCCGACCTGCTCGCGCTCGACACCTTCGACGTCGGCTACCGGCTCCTGGTGGCGGACGCCTGACCCTCGCGGCAACCCTACCGAGCCAGGTCCGGTCGACGGCGGCACCCCGCCGCCCGGACGTACCGGCCCCGCACCCGTCCGGGTCACCGGGCGCGCGGACCCGGCGGCCGGGCGGCAGGGTGATCCTGTCGACGCCCGGAGCAGCGACGGAGTCACCGTCAGGACCGTCGCGTCGGTGGCCTCGGGTGCCGTCCCGGACCTGAGGCGGCCTTGAGCGCGTTCATCAGGAGGTTTCGTGCACGAAATGCCGCTCCTCAAGAGCGTCGGCGAGCTGCTGCGCCGACGGCACGGTTCGTCGGGCCGCGATCGCCAGGCGCGGCTGCCCGACGGATTCACCCTGGACAGCGCGAAGGTCAGCGGGTTCGTCGCCGGGACGCTCAGCACCGAGGACGAGGCGAGCCTGGCCGACGAGATCGCCCGGCTGCTTCCGCATCACTGGGACATGCCCACCAAGTCGGTGGAGGCGCTCACCCCGGTCGTCGACCACCTCGGTGGACAGCAGCAGTTGATGGCATGGCTGGACCACCACCCCGGCCGGCCGCGGCTGATCGCGCGGATCTACGTGCTGCTCGGCCATCTCGACCAGTACAGCGAGGACCCTGCGGTTCTGGAGGCCGTCCGGCACGCCAGAGCCCAGGACCCCTTCCCCGTCGGTCTGCGCGGCTATCTGGTGCCGGAGACGAACGCCGAGACCCTGGGCAGCCTCGCCTTCAGGGTCGAGGAACTCCTCGGCGACGACCGTGTGGACGACGCCGTGGCACTTTCCCTGGCGACCGCCGACTGGCTGCGTGGCGCGGCGGAGAACGCCGAGTCGCCGAGTGCCGACGTTCGCGAGATGGGCGAACTCATGGGCCATCTGCACCGGGACATCGGCGAGGCCGCCGCGAAATCCTGACGGGGTGAGGCGCGCGCACGACGAGCCTGCCCCCGACCGGACCGGACCGGACCCGACCCGACCCGATCCGACCCGATCCGACCGTCCCCGACCGGACCCGATCCGACCGGCCCCGACCCGATCTGGTGCCGTACGACCGTTTGGCCACCCGCCGACCGCGTTCCCATGTGAAGATCCTCCACAGCGTCGGGCCCGAGCCGGACGGTGCGGTGCCTCTCGTGCCCGCATCGCCCCGGCGGGGGCGCCCGGTGCCGGTGACCGCCCCCTCGACCGCGAGGGTGGGCCGAGACCGGGGAGAAAGGCAGCGGATGAGCGCGCGTTTCGAGGAGATCGACTGGCGGCCGACGCCCATGGGCGAGATCAGCCTGCGCCGTCGGCGGGATCCGCTGTCGGGCGACGACGTGTACGAGGTGAAGCTCGGCGACGAGTACCTGATGTCCAGTCTCTTCACCACGGGGGAGATCGAACTGGCCCGGCTCGGCCTGGCGGAGGTGTCCGAGGGCCCGCTCGACGTCGTCGTGGGCGGACTCGGTCTCGGGTACACGGCCAGGACGGCTCTGGACGACCCACGCGTGCGCTCGCTCATCGTCGTCGACACCCTGGCCGAGGTGATCGACTGGCACCGGCGGGGGCTCGTACCCCTCGGTGAGGGCCTCGCGTCCGATCCCCGGTGCCGTCTGGTGCGCGGGGACTTCTTCGCGATGACCACCGGGGACGGGCCGCGCGGCCTCGACCCCGACAGCCCCGGCCGCCGTTTCCACGCGATCCTCCTGGACGTCGACCACTCACCCCGCCATGTGCTGCACCCCGCCCACGCGGTGCTCTACACACACGACGGGCTGACCGCTCTGGCCGAACTGCTCCAGCCCGGCGGTGTGTTCGCCCTGTGGTCGAACGACCCGCCGGACAAGGAGTTCGGCGCGGTGCTCGCGGAGGTCTTCACGGACACCGCGGCACACGTCGTGGACTTCGACAATCCGCTTCAGGGCGGGACCTCCGCCAACACGGTCTACCTGGCACGAAGGCGCGACGGCTGACAGCACCCGGGGCCCGCGGTCCGAGACCCGGACGGGTGCCGGACCGCGGGACCGACCGGGCCCGGCTCTCAAGCGGAGCGGGTCACGGGGACCACGGGAAGCGACGTCCGGCCCGGCAGCTCACGCGGCACGCGTTCCAGCACGCCGCCGGCGAACACGTCGTACAGCGGCAGAGTCTCCAGGTGCACATAGCCGATGTGGCAGTCGCACACGGTCAGGGGACAGGGCCGCGGGGCGAGCGCGGCGCGGAACGAACCGTCGTACAGACGGCCCAGCTCCGTCTGTACGAAGTGACAGCGGCTCACCCTTCCGTCGCCGTCCACCGAGATGACGGACTCGCCGGTGCGGCAGGGCAGGCCCGCCGACCGGTGCGGATGGCGGCTGAAGGGGAAGAGCGGGTCGAGCGCGGTCCATTCGGCGGCCTGTTCGTCCGTGTACGTGTGCCCCTCGGCGGCGTTCACCCACAGGTACACGTGCTCCGGGAGCTCTGCGCGCAGCCTGATCGCGGGTTCCCGGTGCTCGGGCAGGCCGACGATGCCGACACTGAAACGGACGCCCAGCTCGCCGAGCTCCCGGGTCTTGGCGACGAACCGCTCGTGCGGTGTCTGTCCGGGGTGGTATGTGCACCACAGCGCCACGCTGTCCCGGTTCGCCGCCTCCAGCCAGTCGGTGCGGCAGCTGAGATTCGTCTGGATGGCCACACGCTCGACGTGGGGCCGGTGCGACAGCTCCACCAGGGCGCGGCGGTACCAGGAGCGGACCAGCCCCTCGCCCCACGGGGTGAACAGCACCGAAAGCCGGTCCTCCCGCTGCTCACCGGCCCAGGCGGTGAACCGCTCCAGCGCCGCGCGGTCCGCCCGCAGCTGCGCGGTGGAGTCACGGCGCTTCGCGAACGGGCAGTACGGACAGTCGTAGTCGCAGGAGGCCAGGGGGCCGCGGTACAGGATCGTCAGGTCCACCGGGCCTCACTTCGTCTCGTAGGCGGCCATGGCGTCCCGCACGACCGGAGAGAAGAACTCGGGGCCTATCGCGTCCGAGTGCGCGAGTCCCTCGGCGGAGAGGCGGAGCCGGTCCTCGTCGTGGTGCGAGAGCCATCCCCGCGTGGCGAGCGTCCTGATCTCCGACGGGAAGTCGTCGTACGGATCCGCCCCGAAGCGCAGCCGGTAGTCCGCCACGGGCAGGCCCTCGGCCTGGAGGACGGACTGGAGCAGATGCCGCCGTCGTGCCTCGTCCTCGTCGACCCGTCGGCCGTGCAGCGCGTTCGAGAAGTCCTCGGTGGCGGTGTACTCGTCGATGATCCCGCGGATCTCCCGCATCGAGACCGCGTAGTCGAAGGAGTAGTGCAGCGTCGAGGTGTACGAACGGGCGCCGCAGCCGAGGCCGATCATCCCGTCGGTCTGGCAGGCGTAGTCGTCCGGTCCCTGCGGTGGTGCGTCCGCGCGCCGGAACATGCGCATCGACACCTGTTCGTAGCCGTTCTCCAGCAGGTGGTCGCGGCCCTCCCGGTACCGGCGCAGCCGCTGCTCGTCCCACTCCAGATCGGCCGTCCGCGCGTCGCTGTTCCGGCCGAGGCCGGTGAGCGGGCGGATGTAGAGGGGGTAGAGGTAGATCTCCTCGGGGCTCCAGGCCAGGGCCGCGTCCAGCGAATGGCGCCAACTGGCCGCGGTCTGGCCGTCGATGCCGTAGATCAGATCGATGTTGAGGACGGGGACGGCCGCGTCGCGGATGCGCGCGAGCGCCGCCTCCACCTCGGAGCGCCGCTGCGGCCGCACCGCGGCACGGGACTCCTCCTCGACGAAGCTCTGCACCCCGAGGCTGAGCCGGGTGGCGCCCCGGTCGACCAGCACGGCCAGCCGGTCGGCGGTGGCCGTGGACGGCGAGGCCTCCACGGACAGCGGGATCGCGCGGAGATCGGCCCCCATCTCCCGCTCGGCGATGTCGCACAGCCGCTCCAGCTCGGCGGCCTCCAGAAACGTCGGTGTGCCGCCCCCGAACGCGGCGTTGGCGAAACGCGGGGTCTCCTCGTCGCCCAGCGCCTCGCGCATCGCGGCGGCCTGCCGCTGTACCGCGTCCAGATAGCGTCCCGTCAGGTCGCCGGGAGCGCCGATCCGCGTGAACAGATTGCAGAAACCGCAGCGGATCTCGCAGAACGGGATGTGCAGATAGAGGGACAGCGACCGCCGTGACTCGCCGGCCCACAGGTCCTTCAGCGCGGGGCGGGGGTCGAGGGGCCGGTAGGCGGTCTTGTGCGGATAGGCGTAGGTGTAGCTCTGGTACGGGCGCGGCAGGCCGGTCGGGGCGGCCGCAGGGGCGAGCGTCATACGGTCGGCTCCAGGAAGAAGTGGCTGTAGGGCACGGTCCACACGCAGTCGTGACCGAGACGGTGGCCGGTGTAGCCGTCGTCTCCGTAGGCCGTGCCGTGATCGGAGCAGACGATGGCGAAGCAGCGGCGGCGCGAGCTCATCGCGCTGAACAGCCGTCCGACATGGGCGTCGATGTACTCAAGGGCCGCCGCGTGCGTGGCGCGGCTGTCGCCCGCGTCACGGGTGGCGCCGGGCAGGTGGAACCAGTTCGGCTGGTGCAGCGCCGACGCGTTCAGGAACAGGAACAGCCGCTGCTCCGGCGGGAGTTCGGCGACCGTCTTCTCCGCGCGGGCGACCTGTGCCTCGAACGAGGTGGGCGACGCGACCCCGAACTCCGGCTCCCAGTGGCTCTCCTGGAACAGCCCGGGCAGCACGCTCCCCAGCGCGCCCTGCTTGTTGAAGAAGCCGACGCCCCCGATGCACACCGTGCGATAGCCGTGCGCGGCGAGAGCGGACACCAGGTCCGGGGTGTCGAAGACGAACGTGCGGCCCGCCGTCGTCTCGCTGCCCGCGAACCGTGCCGCGAACAGCCGCGGATGTGGTCCCGGTGCCGCCGGGGTGGGCAGGAACCCCGCGAACATGGCCTGATGGGAGGCGTAGGTGAAGTTCCCCGGCGCGTGCCGCCGCTCCCAGGTGCCGCCGGGCAGATGCGCGGTGAGGTTCGGCAGCCTGCCGGCCGCGGCGAGTTCGACGGCCACGTCGTACCGCAGGGTGTCGAGGGTGAGCAGGAGCAGGTCGTCCCGGCCCACCACCTCGTTCATGTCGGGCGTCCCGGACGGTCCGGGGGCGGGGGGCGTCGGGGCCGCTGTGCGGTCGGGGTCAGGCTGGTGCATGTGCTGTCCTGGCAGAGGTGTCGAGCGGGGGTGACGGCCGCGGGGGGAACCGGTCGGTGGAGAGCGTACGGAACGCCGCGATCTGCGCCGCATAGGTGTCCAGACCTTCGGCGCCGCTGCCCGGCAGGCCCGTGAGACGGGGGAGGAGGTCACCGAAGGCGTTGACCTCCCCGACGGCGAACCGGCGCCAGCCGATGGCGGGCAGCAGGTCGACGCCCACGCACAGCGTGCCGGGGAAGCAGGCGGCGGCCCGTTCGCTGACGGACAGGGCTTCGGCCCAACGGTCACCGGCCAGCGCGCGCACGGCCGCGAGATCGCTGCGCGCCCCGCCCAGATGCAGATTGGTCAGGGGAGAGCGGCTCGTACGGACCACCGCGTGGGTCGCGCGCCCGGCCACGACCACCACGCGCAGGTCCGCCGATCTGCCGCCGAGCGAGGCCTTCGGCAGCCAGCGCTCGATGTGCAGTCCGTCCGGAGCGAGCGTGTCCACGATGGCGGCGATCTGTGCCTCCTCCGTGTAGCGGCGGATCCGCAGGGAGTTGTGGAGGTCGCCCTCCGCCGTACGTTCGACGGAGGTGGTGGCCCGGATCCGTCCGGAGGCGGTCGTCTCGACGGCCAGGACACCCGACGCGGACGAGCCGTGCGCGAGCTTGACGAAGACGCGCCGCAGCGCGGCCCGCGCCATGAGGTCCCGGACGCCGCTCCAGCCGTCCACGGCCGCGCGGGCCCCGGAGGTGGGGGACGGGGGTACGGGCACGCCCGCCGCGTCGAGACGGGCGTGGCACAGCCGTTTGTCGAAGAGCACGGCCAGTTCGGCCGGGTCGTCGAGCCGCAGACCGCCGCGCAGCGAGCCCACGCAGTCCATGAACCGCGCGTACCAGCGTGCGGAGCCCTCGACCCGGGTCGGCTCGCCGATCCCGCGCAGCAGCCGGTCCACCTCGGCGTCCTCGCCGGGGGAGTCCAGCCGGACGACCTCGTCGTCGGCGAAGTCGTGCCCGCCGTCGCGCAGGACGTCCCGCCACTCGACCACCCTGGGCGTGCCGAAGCCTGCCGCCTCGGCCGCCGCTCCGAACAGGGCCACCCGGCGGTTCTCCCCGTTGGCCACGACCGCCCACTTCACCGGCGCTCCCCTCGGCCGCAACCCGCCCATCCCGCCTCCTCGTTCTCCGTTCCGCCGCTACTCGCCGACCGCGACGAAACGCCAGACCGTTCCGTCCTCCTCCTCGTCGGACTCCGCGTCGTCCTGGTCGGCGCGGACCGTGACGCCGGCGGGCTCCAGCGTCTCCAGCAGGCGCTTGCGCACCTCCGCGCTGAGGTAGTTGTGGTGCAGGTCGAGTTCGGTGAGGTGGGTCAGCGGCTGGCCCGACAGCAGGGCCGTGGCACCGTCGTCGGTGAGGACACCCATGGAGACGTCGAGGTGCGTGAGGCGGGCCACGACCGGAGCCGAGGCCAGCGCCGTGCAGATGTCGTCCTGGATCTCGCTGTTGCGCAGACCGAGACGGGTCAGCGAGGGCAGCCGCGTCCCCGCGAAGAACGGCTCCAGGTCGGCGACATCGGCGTCACCCCCGTACTCGGACGTACCCAGCCACAGGTCGAGTGCCTCCAGGGCGGGCAGATCGCTGCCGGCGACACCGCGCACCGCCGCGACGGGCATACCGCCGGTCTCGACGGTCAGCGTGCGCAGCCGCTCGTGCCGCAGGGCGGGGAACACCAGTCCGTTGCCGCCCCGGACGCCGAACTCCTCCAGGCCGGGGAAGGCCTCCAGCAGCGGCGAGACATCGCCCTGGACGATCCAGGAGATCTCGCACTCCTCCACCACGATGTCGGCGAGGAACAGTCCCCGGAGCGCGGGCAGCCGGTCGCGGGCGGCCACCAGCGCCGTGATCACCGAGCTGGGGGACGAGTCGTACGCCTCGCTCCACGCGCCGACGATCAGTGCCTCCACCCGCTCGGTGTCGACGGCCGACAGGAAGCGGGCGAAGGCGTCCTCCCACTCCTCCTCGCTGTCGTAGGAGTCCACGGCGACGCGCCAGGCGACGGACTCGGGCGAGGGGAGGGACGTGGCCCGGGGCGACTTGTCGTCGGCGTCCGGGAAGGTGAAGGCCGGCAGGCCGTGGAACTCCTCGAGGTGCCTGTTGATGGTCATGCGCGCCCACTCCTTCGTGCGGTGGATCGACGGTCGTGGTGGAGAGCCCGGAGCGCGCGGACCGCACCCGGTAGACGAGTTCTACCAAGTCCCACTGACATCACGGCGAACAGGGGTCGGCACCTGGGGACAGCCGGTGGGGGAGTGGCCTGCGGGCGCCCGGCCGGACCCGCTCGGACCGGTGTGCACCGTTCGCTCACCGCGGGCATGACGCCTGGTCAGCGGGGGTACGCGCCCGGTCCCGAGGCCGATTGTCAGTGGTCGCCTCTACGGTTTTTCCATGGCACACCTCGTGCCGTGCCGGGAGGGAGACCCATGTTCCGTCAAGGAGACGTGCTCATCGTGCCGTTGGACGAGAAGGCCGTGCCGGACCACGCGGTCGACGCGGCCTCCGAGCCCCGTGACGGGCGCGGACGGCTCGTGCTGGCCCTCGGCGAGGTCACCGGGCACGCCCACGCGGTGGTCGGTCCCGGACGCCTGATACGCGACGGCGGGGTGTTCGGACCGATGCTTCTGCACGTGCCCGACGGAGCGCGGGTCGTTCACGAGGAACACGCGGCGATCTCGCTGCCCAAGGGCTGGTACCGAGTGATCCGCCAGCGGGAGTACGTACCGGGCTCGGTGCGGATCGTCGCCGACTGACGGGTCCGCCGGCGGTCCCGGCTCCGGCAGAGGCGCGGTGAACACCGGCCCGTGAAGGGCGAGTTCGACGGCAGGACCGGGTGGCACCGAGGGGGCGTGCCGCTCGGGAACAGGGGACATGGGAGAGGAACGGTGTGATGGAGCAAAACAGTTGGCGTGCCACCGCGACCCGGACGGGCGCGGGCGACGGGACGGCGGCCGAGGAAGGCGTCAGGCTCGCCTATCGGCAGGCCGGACTGGACGAACCCGAGCGCGTCGTCTGGGCCCGCTCGCCCCATGAAGCCGTACGCATGCTCATGGGCACGGCGCCCGTCGGAGGACCCGAACTCGGGGACACGGGCCCCAGCGTCCGCGACGCCGTGGTCGCGGGCCCCTGGGCGACGGAGCGCGCCCGAGCGCACGAGCGGCTCGGACCGGAGGGGTGGAGCGGACACTGGCGGGCCACGGGAGCGGCCCTGTGGGAATCGGTCCGCACCCTCGCCGAGCGGGTGCGCGCGGGCATCGTCGAGGACCTGGCCGGCGACCGGCGCGAGGAGAGCCGGGTGCGGTTGCTGCTCCTGGACGCGACCCGGGGCCAGCACGACGCGGCCTGGCTGTGTGCCTTCGACACCGACGAGCCGAGTCCCCTGGCCGGAATAGCGGCGGTGGCGCGCGAAGCGGGCTGGTGGTGGCCGTACGAGAAGGTCGCCGTCGTCAGCGAGCGGCCGTTGAGCCTGCACCGCGACGAGGCCGGACGCCTGGACCGGGGAGACGGCCCGGCCCTGCGCTACGGAGACGGCTTCGAGCTCTACGCCTGGCGCGGGATGCCGGTCCCGAGCACGTTCCTCGACGAGCTCACCGCGCTGACGCCCGAGCGGATACGCGGCGAGGAGAACGCCGAGCTGCGGCGGGTGATGCTGGAGCACTACGGCTACGACCGGTATCTGGACGAGTCGGGTGCCGTTCCCGTCCACCGCGACGAGACGGGCGTGCTGTGGCGGGTCGAACTGGCCGGCGACGAGGACGTGGTCATGGTCGAGGTCGTCAACTCCACACCCGAGCCCGACGGCACGAACCGTACGTACTGGCTGCGCGTCCCGCCGACGACCCGTACGGCCCGTGAGGGCGTGGCATGGACGTTCGGGCTCGCCGCCGAGACGTACGAGCCCTCCCAGCAGACGTGAGGGCGGCCGCGTGCCGGGCTCAGGGCCTCTGACCCCACGCCGTCATCATCCCGGGGCCGAGTTCGGCGAGCGTGGGCGAGGCCAGATAGTCCAGCGCCTCGTCGATCATGGTGGAGTCCACGCGTCCGGTCTCCTCCAGGGCGGGTCGCATCCGGTTCCACGTCTCGGACCAGAACCGGGCCAGCGGACCGCCCGCGACCAGCGGCGGGCAGACCAGTTCACCGGCGACGCTCCGGAGCCCCTCCTCGCGCAGGAAGTGTGGATACGCCGGGATGTCCGACGTGTCCGTGCCGATGGTCGACCGGAGCGCCTGCCACATGGCGTCCATGGTGCGCCGGTAGGCCGAAGAGGTGTCCAGGGGGTTTTGGACCTCCACGGCGTCGCCGAGTACCAGCCAGCCGCCCGGATTCAGCCATTGGGCCAGACGGGTGACGAGCCGACGGCGTTCGGGCAGGTGCATGAGGACGAACCGGGCATGGATGGGGTCGAAGGTGCCCGGATCGAGGTCTTCGTCCCGGAGGTCGGCGGTGATCACCCGCAGTCGCGGATCCGCGAGGGTGTCCAGGCCGCCGGTGTCCCGGTCCAGCGCGACCACCTCCGCCGCTCCCGCCTCCTCCAGGAGCCAGCGGGCCACGGTCCCGGTTCCGGCCCCCACGTCGAGGCAGCGGCCACCCGGTCGCGGGTTCAGCGCGCGCAGACGGCTCGTGGTGACCGGATCGTAGATCAGCGCGGCCGCGTCGATGCGTTCGGATTCCTGTGGATGCTCCGGTTCGAACAGAACTTCTCCATAATGGCCGCCGGAGGCCGGAGAGCTGTTCATGTCCGGCTCCCCGGCCATGAGCCCGCGATGGGTCTCCTGTCTGTCCGCACCATGAAAGCCCCTGACGATCGGAGAGCGATTTACAGCCAGAGTGGCAGTTTTCGGGCGCCTCGGCAGATCGCCGGACACAGGATCCGCCCACCTTTGCACCGGCTGTGACCCTTGAAACGCACCTGTAACGCTCATAGCATGATCGAACTCACGACGATTGCCCTGATCGTCCGTCCTTCACTAGAAGAACACGCTGTCTAGCGCGAAGGGTGAGCTATATGACCAACACCAAACAAATCGGCCAAACAGTTGATATCTATAGCATCCCGAGTAATTTCACGAATAAACAACATAATTGACTTCGATGAGCGGCGTCGGCCACAGGTGATCCTGTGGGCCGTAGCGGGTGTCGTGACCCTCGGATTCCTCGTCACGATGGAGATCGTCGCGCGGCACTACGACATGCCGGGGCCGATCACCAATCAGGTGGGCGAGGTGATCCTCACGCCCACTTCGGGGCCGCTGCTCTATGCCGGCCTCGCGTTGATGATGGTCGTTCTCCCCTGGCGGCAACGGTTCATCGCGCTGGGGATCGCCGCAGGCATCGACGTCGTCTTCCTCGTGGTGCGCTGGACGCTCGACTCCGACCTGATGTTCGGCAACGGCGCGCTGTGGGTGATCCTGGGCTATGCCTTCATCGCCGTCACGCGTCGCACGGGCAAGGAGCGCGTCCTGCTCCTGAAGGGCGTAGGGCTGGGCCTGCTCCTGGTGGCCGGCCACAAGACCGGCGACACCTGGCTGATGATCACATCGGAGACCCGCCCGTCCGTCCTCGACGCCTATGTGGCCACCGCCGATCACGCGCTGGGCAACCCGTCGTGGGTGATGGGCCGGGTCGTCGACGCCACCGGCCCGATCGGCTTCCACGTCCTGCACCTCGTCTACGGCCAGCTCCCGCTCGCGGCGGCCGTCTTCGCGCTCTACCAGCTGCGCAACGTGGCCGCGGAGCGGCGCTTCCCGGGACACCACCTCGTGCGCACCTTCCTGGCCATAGGCCTGGTCGGGCCCGCCATCTACATGATCTTCCCGGTCGTCGGACCGGTCTTCGCCTACGGTGCCGAGGGCGGTCAGTGGGCGGCGGCCAATCTGTGGCCCCACACCCCGCTGCCGATCGGCGCCCCGCACCCCAGACTGTTCGACGAGATAACGCCTCGCAACTGCATGCCCAGCCTGCACACGGCCTGGGCCACCACCCTCTTCATCCACACCCGGGAGGGTTCGCGGCCGCTGCGCTGGGCGGGCACGTTCTGGCTCGTCGGCACGCTCACGGCAACCCTCGGATTCGGCTACCACTACGGCGCGGATCTCATCGCGGGTGTGGTGTTCGCGCTCACGATCGAGGCGTCCATGCGTTCGTTCCACCGCGGCTGGGACCGGTCCGGATTCACGCTGGTCGCCTACGGCTCGACGGTGTTCACCGCGCTCCTGCTGTCCTACCGCTACCTGCCGGTGGACATGGCCAGGCACCCCTGGGTGTTCGGGCCGACCCTGCTGCTGGCGCTGTCCTCCGTCATCTACGGATACGTGCGGACCACCAACCAGTGGAAGCCGCGGCCCGCGCTCGTCCAGCAGCCCGAACCGCAGCTCGTACAGGCGTGACGGCTCTGCGCCCGCCGCCGCGCGCGACACCCGTCCGAGACGCCTCCAACAGGCCGTAGAGGCACCTCGGATGGGTGCGGGATTTGCCCTGAAGCGCACTCGAAGGTGTTGGGTGGCGGGAGTGGCACCGTGGAGACGCGGTGACCGAGCGGACGACACGTTCCACGAGGAGCACTCCATGACACAGAAGACCTGGTTCATCACCGGCGCCTCCCGCGGCTTCGGACGGGAGTGGGCGATCGCCGCACTGGAGCGGGGCGACTCGGTGGCCGCGACGGCACGCGATCTGTCCACCCTGGGCGATCTGCGGGAGACGTACGGAGAGCGGCTGCTGCCCCTTCAGCTCGACGTGACGGACCGCGACGCCGACTTCGCCGCCGTACGGCTGGCGCACGAGCGGTTCGGACGGCTCGACGTGGTCGTGAACAACGCCGGCTACGGACACTTCGGGATGATCGAGGAGATCACCGAGGACGAGGCCCGGGCCCAGTTGGAGACCAATCTGTTCGGGGCCCTGTGGGTCACCCAGGCGGCATTGCCGTTCCTGCGCGAGCAGGGAAGCGGACACATCCTCCAGGTCTCCTCCATCGGAGGGATCAGCGCCTTCCCGCTGGTCGGCATCTACCACGCCTCGAAATGGGCGCTGGAGGGAATGAGCCAGGCGCTGGCCCAGGAGGTCGCGCCGTTCGGCATCAAGGTCACCCTGATCGAACCCGGCGGGTTCGCCACCGACTGGGCCGGTTCCTCGTCCAGCAGGTCCGAGGAGCTTCCGGCGTACGCCGAGTTCCACAAGGAGGTCCAGGAACAGCGGCGCAAGCGCGTGGGCACCCCGGGCGACCCGCGTGCCTCCGCCGCGGCGGTGCTGGAGATCGTGGACGCGGACGAACCTCCGCTGCGCTGCTTCTTCGGTGCGGCGCCGCTGGGCATCGCCAAGGCGGACTACGAGCAGCGCCTGTCGTCCTGGGAGAAGTGGCAGTCGGTGGCGGAGCTGGCCCAGGGCTGAGCCCGTCTCAGGGGCGGCGAGGGGGCGTGGACCGACCGGACTCTCCCCGGGTCAGGGGCCGGCCGGAGGGAGTCGGCACGGCCCCCTGCCGAGGCGTGCCGGTGGGTCAGCGGTCCCCTGCCCCGGGTGTGCCGGTGGGGGGCAGCGGTCCCCTGCCCTGGTGTGCCGGTGGGTCAGCCGCGGTGGCTCTGGTAGTAGCCGCCGACCAGCTCGTGGTAGTCGACGTCGCCGACATGCCTGGCCCGGTCGAACTCGGGGGACTCCCTGATCTGCTCCCGCGTGAGCGCGACGTGGATCTTCCGCTCGGCGCGGTCGACCCGCCGTACGGTTCCGGCGGGCAGCATGACATGTCTGCCGAAGATCCATACGCCGAGGTCGACGATGAGGTACGAGGAGCCGAGGTCGTCCGCGTGCTTGTCGACCTTGCCGATGGCGCCGTCGGTGGCCTCGACCCTGTAGCCGACCAGATCCGTGCCCGCGACGTGCCCGGCGGTCGGGTGGTAGCCCCAGATGCTGTCCGTCATGAACGGCTCCCTCGTCGAGATTCCGCGCTCGTCCGCGGCGGAACCGGGGAGTCGCGCAGGCGTCATCAACGGTAGAACATGAGGTGCGAGGGCCGCGACGTCAGTAGAAGTCGCCCCGGCGCTGGACCGGGTTGACGTCGTCACGGCGCTGCTGGAGCCGGCGGGCGGCCCTGAAGGCCGCGATCTCGCGGAGGTGCGCCTGGCTCTGGAGCAGCATCATCGACCCCAGCGCGTGGTTCTTGGTCATCGGGTTGTCCACGCAGGACTGGTACATCACGGCGGCGCGTTCGTTGTCCTGGTAGAGGGTGCGGTAGATCTCGGCTGCGCGGTACTGGCCGTAGGGGTGGTTGCGTGTGGCCGCCGCGAGGAACTGCTCAAGGGCGTGTTCCGCGGGACTCCGGGTGATCGGAATGAGCCGTTCCAGGTAGAGGTCGCCCAGGACGAGCATGGCTTCGGGCTCGCCCAGTTCGGCCGAGGCGCGGTACCAGCGGGCGGCCTCGTCCAGCGACTCGACGATGCCCGCCTGCGGACAGCCGCGGTGGTAGAGCGAGGCCAGATAGAAGGCCGCCCGCGGCGAACCGCTGCTGTGCCGCAGCCGGGGTACGGCGCTCGCGTACCGCCCCTGCGTGTAGTCGATGTGCCCCAGCAGCTCGATCGCCGCGCTGTGACCGGTGGACGCCGCGGTCTCCAGGAAGTGGACCTCCGCACCGGGGTGCTGCCCGCTGTTCCAGCAGTGCAGGCCGATCCGGTAGTACTCCTCGGCACTGGTCGGCTCGTGTCCGTCCACGGTGAAGTTGGTCCCCTGCCACTGCACCATGTCGCTGCCTTTCGCGTCGTGGCCTCAACCGATGGTACGGCTCGTCGACCGGCACGATCGTAGGACCGGTGGTCCGGGGACCGCTTCACGCCGAGGGCTCGGCCGACGCCTCCCCCCGCTCCGCCGGCACCCGCGCGGCCACGGCGTCGAAGAACCGCCACCCGTCGACCTGGGCGGCGTGCCCGAAACGCTGCCCGTCCGCCAGGGCCGCTTCGAGCAGGCCGCGCACGGCCGCGGGCCGGTGGAGGTTGAGGTAGCCGCCCCGTACGCGGCTGACGCCGCCTTCGTGAGCCCCCCAACCGCCGCCGCCCACCACGCGATCGGGACCCGCGTCGAAGAAGATGCGGATCACTCCGGGAGATCCCTCGCGCGCGACGACGAGGACCTCCTGGCACAGGGTTCCGGCCGCACCGCCGGGGTCCGGAAGCGGCACATGCCGATGACTGACCCACCACCGGAACCGCTCGGAGCCGATGACCAGATGCCGATGCCGACGACGTCCCATGCCGCCACGTTAGCAACGCGCCCTGGGGCGCCGACCGGTCGTACGGTCCGGACGGCTGCGGCTCCGAGCGTCGACTTGCGTTGGAGTGCGCTCCAGGCCATAGCGTCGCAGATGCCTCGGAAAGCCGTCGTGCTCTCCGAGAACGGTGAACGACGAACGAGTGTGCAGAGAAGAGCTGGGAGAGGACATGCTGAAGCGCAGTCTGCGGGACCTCCAGGTATCGGCCATCGGCTTGGGATGCATGGGCATGTCCGCCTTCTACGGATCCACGGATCACGAGGAGGCGATCGCGACCATCCGGCACGCCCTCGACCTCGGGGTGAACTTCCTCGACACCGCGCAGATGTACGGGCCGCTCACCAATGAGTCGCTCGTCGGCGAGGCGATCCGGGGGCGTCGCGAGGAGTATGTGATCGCGACGAAGTTCAACTACCGGATGGACGACGCCGTACCCGGCGACATCAGCACGGTCGGCCCGCAGGACGGCTCGGCCGAACACGCCCGGAGCTCGGTCGAGGGCTCCCTCCAGCGGCTGGGGACCGACTACATCGACCTGTACTACCAGCACCGGGTCGACCCGAACGTACCCATCGAGGAGACGGTCGGCGCGCTGGGCGAACTGGTCGCCGAGGGCAAGGTGCGCGCCATCGGCCTGAGCGAGGCGAGTGCGGAGACCATTCGGCGCGCCAACGCCGTACACCCGGTCACCGCGGTGCAGAGCGAGTACTCGCTGTGGTCGCGGGACGTGGAGGCCGAGGTGCTGCCCGCCTGCCGTGAGCTGGGCATCGGCTTCGTGCCGTACTCGCCGCTCGGCCGCGGCTTCCTCGCCGGCCGGTTCGCCTCGCCGGACGATCTGGACGCGAACGACTGGCGCCGCCAGAACCCGCGCTTCCAGGACGCCAACCTGGAGGCGAACCAGCGGCTCGCGGCGAAGGTGAAGGAGATCGCCGCCGAGAAGGACGTGCTCCCGGCCCAGCTGGCCATCGCCTGGGTGCTGGCCCAGGGCGAGCACCTGGCGCCGATCCCGGGCACCAAGCGCCGCACGTACCTCGAGCAGAACGCCGCCGCGGTCGACATCACGCTGACCAAGGACGACCTGGCCCGTATCGAGGCGGAACTGCCGGAGGCATCGGGCGAGCGCTACGACGAGGCGGGCATGCGGTCCGTCAACCGCTAGCCCCCGTACGGCACATGCTCTCCGAGCGGAGACGCGTGCCCGTGGTAATCGCCTTGCCGCCGCGACCTCGACCGATGATCCTGGACCGGTGCCAGGACAGAGGAAGAGGAAGCGGCGGCAGGAGGCCGAGAGGCGACGGATCGCCGATCGCACCGCGTCGGACGCGGGACACTGGGAAGTGGTCTTCGAGACCTACGACCAGACAGAGCTGCGCGAGCACGCGATCCACCTCCGGAAGACCGGAACGGCCGAGTCGATGATGCGCATCGACATGCTCTGCGGCCGCCTCGTCCACCCGACCGCCTACCGCCTGAGCCGGTTCGTACCGGAAGCCGCGCACGAGCCCGAGAGTGAGCACTCGGATCATTGACCGCGAGCGATGGCCTGTCCGAGCCCGCCGCCGCGTCAAAGGCCTTTCGGTACCGGGCGGTCGCGTCCGTCGAGGGTCCCGCCTCCGGTCATTCCGGGTCCTGGATGTGTACGTACGAGCGCAACGTCGCCGGGTCCAGTGGGGTCGGGGGCGGGGTTGTGGGGGGCGGGGACTGGCGGGGGAGTGGTTCCTGGTGTTCGGCCTGGTCCAGGGTGGGCTCGGCCGCGAAGCCCAGGTGGGTCCAGACTTCGTCGGCCAGCTCCGGGAGCAGCGGGCGGGCCAGCAGGGCCACGCCGACGAGCCACTGCGCGTCCAGGGCGTGGGCGCCGGTGATCCAGTCGTCGAAGACCCGCACGGCCGCTGTCAGGTCGGGGGAGTAGGGGGTCAGCAGCGCGTACTGCTCGGCCGCCGTCTTCAGCGCCTGCTCCGCCCGCCGTACGGGGCGGCGCTGGTCCCGGACATCGGCGAGCGCGGGGTGCAGCACCGCCGTACGCCACGCGCGCAGCGCGTTGACGTGGTCCGTGAGCGCCCCGAGGGACAGGTCGGCCGGGCCGTGGTCGAGGGGGGCGTGCAGCAGGGCGTAGCGCAGCTCGTCGGCGGACACGGACGTTCCCTCCAGCAGTTCGGAGAGCCAGATGCCGTGCCGCTTGCTCGTGGAGCACTTGTGGCCCTCGAACTGCAACATGCCATTGACGACAGTGGCGTCGAACGGCGCCAGCGTCCCCTTCGAACCCTGGGCGATCACGTCCGGCACCAGAAGCCCGGGAGTGGAGTTGTCGCTGCCGAACAGGCCGACGGTGGTGACACCGCTGCCGGGCGTGAACGGGTTGACCGCGGCCCCCGTCGACGCCCGGTGGACCTCACCGCAGTAGACGCTGTAGAGGAAGTAACCGTTGCTGATCACCTTGTCGGCGGGCAGCGCCCGGCTGTGGATACCCCACTCACCCTGACCGGTGAGCCGGACCCGGCCACCGTGCCCGTCCAGGGCGCGCAGCAGCGGAGCCAGGAACACCGGCCGAAGCCCCGCCGCGCGATGACGTTCGGCGATGGCGTGCGGATCGTCGGCCGTCGCGAACCAGTTCTGTTCCGTACGCCACTGGACCGGGCTGTCGCCGATCCGGGAACGGGCGCGCACCAGTTGCTCGGGGACGAAGTACTCCCCGCAGTAGGTGCAGGTGCTGCCACCGCACGAGCGCCCGCAGTTGGGGCACTCGCCCGCGAGCCACGGCCCGACCAGCGCGCGGCCGGTGTCCTCGGCGAACGGGATGCGCTCGCTCTCCAGACGGGCGGCCCCCGTCGCCCGCAGCCGGTTCAGGACGTCCTCGTGCAACTGCCGGTAGGCGTCCCGGTGTTCATCCCCGGAAGGGTCGATCCAGGCGTCCAGCTCGACCGAGAGGTGGGCGAGGTCGCGCGCGATCCCCGCGTGGTGGTCCCGGCAGGTCTCCTCGGGCGAACGGCCCTCGCGGTGGGCGGCGGCCACCACCCAGTCCTCGTACACGTCACTGCCGGTGATGACCGCGACCTCATGGCCCTGGGCACGCAGCGCGCGGGCGATGACATCGGCACGGAGATAGGTGCCGCCGCCGTGGCCGATGTGCATGCGGCCGTTGGGCGTCGGCTGCATGGGAACGAGCAGGACCTTCTGGTGTATGTGCATGGCGGCAGGGTCACCCTTCGGCGAGGACGGCGATGAGGTGGTCGGTCAGTTCGGGCAGGGAGGCGATCCGGGGCCCGTCCCACGAGCGCGGCTCGCCGCACTCCACCAGGACGGCGGTCATCCCCGCAGCGGCGGCGCCGGCCAGTTCTCCGTCGGTGCCGTCACCGACGAAGAGACAGGCGCCCGGCGGCACCCCGAGCCGGTCGGCGGCGGTGCGGAACAGCTCGGGATCCGGTTTCATGACGCCGGCCTCTCCGGAGAGCAGCAGTTCGTCGAAGCGGCCCGCGAAGGCGGAGTCCCGCACCATCTCCCGTACGTCGGACGTGCAGTTGGAGACCAGAGCGGTCCGCAGCCCGAGCCGCCTCGCCAGCGCCACGGCCTCGACCGCGCCGGGCAGCGGGGTGGCGAACGCCTCGCAGTGCAGCCGTCGCCGTGTGGCCGCAGCGTCCCGGCCCTGGACCGCGGACCAGTTGCCTCCCACGTGGTCGCGCAGCCAGTCCAGGTACGTCGCGAACGAACGGGTCTCGCGCACCTCCCTGGTGCGCTTCCACGCGTCGGCCAGGTCCTCGGGGCGCTGCCCGAGGGCCGCGGCGGTGGCCTCGAAGGTGCGCCGCTTGAGTTCCTCGGACAGCGGCACCAGCGTCTTCCACAGGTCGAAGAGCACGGCCCGGGGCTCGCCCGGCCACATCCGCACGACGGGTTCCTCCCAGCGGGAGTTGTCGATCACGACGTCGGCGATGGCCCGCGGCGGGTGCTGCGCGAGGTAGGCACGCTGGGCCGGCAGGTACTTGTCGGCGTACTTGACCATGACCTCCGCGCCCTGGGTGGGCAGGTCGCGCTGCCGGGCGCGTTCCAGCACCGTGTCCTCGTCGACGTCCAGATGGACGAAGAAGTCGACGTGGGGCCGGGTCTCCGCACGGTAGAGGAAGACACCTTCGAGGATCACCACGCTGTCGGGACCGATGTCGTGGCGGACCGTCCCCCACGTGTCGGAGGGCAGGTCGAGCGCGGCGACGGAACGGTGCAGCCCGCCGTCCCTCCGCAGCGGCACCAGCACCTCGGCGGCCAGCCGGGCGAAGTCGATGCTGCGCTCGTAGTACTGACGGGGTGCCGACAGGGACGGGTCGTACCGTTCGGCGCGGGGGCGGTGGAAGTCGTCCACGTGGACCGCGGAGACGGGCACGCCCCGCGCATGGAGCACGGCGCGCAGCCGTTCGGCGAGCTGGGACTTGCCCGAGGCGTCGACACCGGTGACGCCGACCACGAACGGGCGGGTCACGGTGGCACGTCGGGCGGCCAACAGGGCGGCCAGCGCGTCGAGTACGGGCTCGTCGCTCATGCGCTCACCTCCGCGACGGGGGCGGCCAGGTGGTCCAGGCGGGCGGCCAGCCGTCGGTAGAGGTCACTCGCGTACGCGGTGTTGTCGCGGCGGTCGAGCGGGGTGGGCTCCACCCGGAGAACGGACAGCAGCGGATGCGCGGTTCCCGAGACCAGGAGCGCTCCGTCGTCGTCCGCGAGGAGCCGGTCCGGCGAGTCGCCGGGGCGCACCAGCACACCGTCGACGTAGAGGTCCGGGGCCTGTCCGTGGTACCCGAGCGCCTGCACGACGAGCGCGGCCTCCTCGAACCGGTCGGACGCGTCGGCGAGGACGGCCGCGTCCACGAGAGTCGCGCCGGGCAGCTCTCCCGCCCACAGGGCGCAGTACAGGGCGCGCGACTGGTGGCGCAGACCCGAGTCGCGGTACACGATCCCGGTCGCGGGACAGACATCCCGCACGGCGTCGAACGGCCTCTCCCGGCCCGGAACTTGGTCCCGCAGGGCGAGGTCCGCGCTGTCGTGCATGAGCCGGGCAGGACCGCGGCGGACGACGTGCACGGAGGGCAGCGACGCACCGGGGTGTTCGGCGCTCAGCTCGGCCCGCAGGTCGAGCAGGATCTGAAGAGCGGACATCGCGCTGTGCGAACTGCCCGCGACGACGACCGGACGTCCCCCGGCCGCCAGCAGCCGGTCCTTGATCTCGGACCGGCGGGCCGTGGCGATCACGGACCCGGACAACAGCACCTTCGCCCGCCAGGAGGCCAGTTCAGGATGGGGGCGCTCGGTGCGGCCGGTGGCGAGCACCACGTGCCGGGCCGACTCCGTGGTCCCGTCTGCGAGTTGGACCTCCACGCGGTGCCCGGCGCTGTCGGCGCGCACCGCGACGACCGTGCTCTCCAGCCGCGTCCCGTCCGTCCCCAGGGCGTTCTGGAGGGTGTGTCCGAGCGTGCTCAGAGCGGCGGCCAGCCGGCGCATGGCCACCGGCTGTTCCGCGCGGGCGACGTCCATCAGCTCCGGGGCCTCGGCCAGGGGCGCGAACGGGCCTTTGAGGTCGAGGTGTTTGAAGAAGCGGGACCCGATCGACGTGGTGGTGATGCCGTAGCGGGCGAAGCCGCCGGGACCCACGCCGGGACCGCGCTCGTAGACACGGACACGGTGCCGCAGCAGGGCCGGGGCCGACGAGAGGAACGTGGTGGTGCGGAAGCCGCCCCCGACGAAGGCGATGTCACTGTCCACGACGGGCTGCGCCGAGCGGGGATCCATCAGATGCCCTCCGAGACGAGCAGTTCGGTGAACCGGTCGCAGATGACGTCGGCCTCTTCGAGCGTCAGCACGAGCGGCGGCCGGATCTTGAGGACGTTGCCGTGCCCGTAGCGCGAGGTCCGGATCACCAGCCCGTGGTCCAGGGCGCGTTCGGCCAGCCGGTTGGTGAGCGCCGAGCTCGGCCGGCCCGCCTCGTCGACCATCTCGACACCGATCATCAGACCCACTCCGCGCACGTCCGCGATCTGCGGGTGGGCGCCGCGCAGGGCCTCGAGACGCTTCAGGATGTGCCCGCCCGTCGTACGGACGTTGGCCAGGAAGGCGGCGTCGTCGATGACGTCCAGCGTCGCCAGCGCCGCGGCCGCGGCCAGCAGATTGGCGCCGTACGTGAAGGAGTGATCGTTCGTCGGCAGGCCGGCCAGCTCGTCGCTGGTCAGAATGGCCGCGACCTGGGCGCCCGAGCCGCCGAGCCCCTTGGCGAGGGTGATGGCGTCCGGGTCCACACTGAAGTGCTCGGCCGCGAACATGCGCCCCGTACGGCCGATGCCCGTCTGCACCTCGTCGAAGATCAGCTTCATGCCGTGCGTGTCGCACAGCTCGCGCAGCGCCGCGAAGTACCCGTCCGGCGGCACGATGTTGCCGCCGTTGCCCGAGATGGGCTCCACGAGCACGGCCGCCACGCTGCCGCTGCTGGCGTACTCCAGGAAGTCGTTGATCCGGTCGACGCACATCAGTTTGCACGAGCGCGGGTCCTGGCCGTAGAAGCAGCGCATGCAGTACGGGTCAGGCACCTGGAGACCACCGTGGTAGAGCTGCGCCAGCGGCTGCTTGCGGAAGGCGTTGCCCGACAGGCTGGCCATCATCACCGTCTGTCCGACGTGACTGCGGAACAGGGTGATCACGTCCCGGCGGCCGGTGGTCCGCTGCGCCATCTTCACGGCGCCCTCGTTCGCGGCCGAGCCGCCGTCCACCTTCAGATGGGCCTTGCTGATGGTCTTGGGGGCGAGCCGCACCAGCCGGTGGGCGAGGGCGTTGATCGGGGCGGTCTGGAAGCCCGACGTCACGTGGATGAGCTGGTCGGCCTGGTCCTTGATGGCCTGGACCACGGCGGGATGGCGGTAGCCGAGACTGAGGTTGAACGTGGCGGACGCGCAGTCGATGTAACCGCGGCCGTCGGAGTCGTAGAGGTAGATGCCCTCACCGGCCACCATCCGGGTGTCGGAGACCGGATAGTAGACGGCGCTGGCGTTGTTGACCTCTTGCTCGGGCACGAGACCCGGGGCCACGAGGTGAGGGGGCAGCGACATACGAGGACTCTCCAAGATCATTGCGCTCTGCGGCGGGGTGGCGGGGACGGCGGTGCTGGGGCGCGTGCGGGACCGTGGCCGCGGGGCGCGTGAGGGGCCATGGCGGCAGGGCGCGGGCGGGGCCATGGCGGCCGGGAAGGCCCGACTAGACGGCGGTCCGGGACCGGACCTCGGTGTACAGGCCCTGCGCCGCGAGAAGGCCGGCCAGTTCCCTGGCCCGCGCCTCGGTACCGGACAGCAGACAGGAGCGACCCTCCACCTCGGCCTCCACATAGGCGGAGATCACCTCACGCGCGGTGGCCTCGGGCAGCGCGTCCGCGATCAGCGACATGCCGTGGTCCACGGAGTGCGGATCACCGGGCAGCAGACAGGCGTCGAACTCCCCGCCCTCGGGCCGGGGGCGCCACGCCGCGCGCCAGCCGTCCTCCTGCGCGGTCCGCCAGAACGCCCGTGCCTCACCGAGCAGCTCCGACCGCGGTACGGCGGCCAGCCGGCCGGTGATGCCCTCGGTGGTGCCCTCGTCGCGGTGCCGTACGAAGGGCTGCCCGGTGGGCAGGCTGACCAGGTACTTCTCCACGTTCGGGGCGATCTCGTGCGGCTCGGTCGGCGTGTGCACGCAGTTGGCGAACGCCGACGTCCCGAACCGCGCCCGTACCTTGCCGCGCACCTCCACGCACCGGCTGACCACGTCCGGTCCGCGGACCACGACGACCTCGCACGGACCGCTCGTGAGGTACAGCTTCAGCAGTTCGGCGGTGATCGGGTACTTGGGCCCGGCGAACTTGGGCCAGGTGTCCATGACGTCCTCGTCCTCCAGGCAGACCTCGTAGCGCAGCTCGACGCTCAGCCGCGAGGCCTCCAGAAGCACGTCGACGTACTCGCGTGCCTGCGGGCAGCGGTAGCCGTCCGGCTTGACGACCAGGACGCTCAGTTCCCCGGGTGCTGCCTGGTGGGACATGGGGTGCCCTTTCTCTTCGAACGGCTTGCCGCTTCTCGGCTTACTTCAGGGATGCTCCGTCCTCCAAGATGGAATGGGAGTATGTGCCGCTTGCTGTCGTGCCCGGCGGTTTTGCTCACGGCCCGCGACCGGGCTAGCTTGCGGACATGGCCACGAGTCACCGGAAGCGGGCGTTCAAGTACCGCTTCTATCCGACCGATGCGCAGGCGGCTGAGCTGTCGCGGACATTCGGGTGCGTGCGCAAGGTCTACAACATGGCGCTCGCGGCCCGCACCGACGCATGGGCACGGCGGGAGCGACTGAACTACAACCAGTCGTCCGCGATGCTGACAGCGTGGAAGAAGACCGAGGAACTGGCCTACCTCAACGAGGTCTCGTCCGTCCCGTTGCAGCAGTGCTTGCGCCATTTGCAGATGGCGTTCACGAACTTCTTCGGCAAGCGGGCCAAGTACCCGCGGTTCAAGTCCCGCAAAAGGTCCCGCAGGTCCGCGGAGTACACCACCAGCGCCTTTCGTTTCCGCGACGGGAAGCTCACGCTGGCGAAGATGTCCGAGCCTTTGAAGATTGTGTGGTCGCGTCCCTTGCCGCAGGACGCGAGCCCTTCGACGGCCACCGTGTCGCAGGACGCGGCCGGCCGCTGGTTCGTGTCCTTGCTGGTCGAGGACCCGGCTGTGAAGGCGTTGCCCGTCATCGACGCAGCGGTGGGTATCGACGTGGGCCTGACCGACCTGCTGACCTTGTCCACGGGCGAGAAGATCACCAACCCGAGGCACGAGCTTCGCGACAGAGCCCGGCTCGCGTTCGCCGAACGACGTCTCGCCAAGAAGGCCAAGGGGGATGGCGCGAACCGGGCCAAGGCCCGGCGGAAGGTCGCGAGGATTCATGCCCGGATCGCCGACCGACGGCGTGACCACCTGCACAAGCTGACCACTCGATTCGTGTGTGAGAACCAAACACTTGTGATCGAGGACCTGAGCGTCCGCAACCTGGTCAGGAACCGAAGTCTGGCCCGCGCCATCAGTGATGCGGCGTGGTCGGAATTCCGGAGGATGCTGGAGTACAAGGCCGCCTGGTACGGGCGGGAAGTAGTCGTGGTCGACCGCTTCTTCCCCTCCTCCCGGCTGTGCTCGCACTGCGGCAGCATCGCTGCGACGATGCCGCTGAGCGTCCGTACCTGGACGTGCGAGTGCGGCACGGTCCATGACCGGGACGTGAACGCGGCGAAGAACTTGCTGACCGCCGGACTGGCGGTGACAGCCTGTGGAGCCGGTGTAAGACCTCAACGGGAATCCTTTCCGGGCGGGCGGTCGGCGATGAAGCAGGAAGTCCTACGGCGCGAGCCTTAGGAATCCCCTCTTTCAGGAGGGGACGGAAGTCAAACGGCGAACTCGTATCCGTCGTGCCGGCGGGCCCGTTCCGCCGAGAGGCGGAAGGCGGTCAGTGCGGCCGCCAGCCACAGCAGGGCCGCCGTGGCGGCGAACGCCGCCGGGCGGGCGACGGCGGCCGGCCCGGCTCCGGCGGCGAGAGCGCGTACCGCGGCCAGACCGTGGGTGGCCGGGAGCGCTTCGGCCACCAGACGCACGCCGTACGGCCAGAAGCCGGTGGGTACCTGCACCCCGCTGATCGCCATGGTGACAAGGAAAGCGGCGTTGTAGACGATGTTGCGGACGGCGGGCGCGGCGAGGACGAACGCGCCGAGGAACAGGCCAAAGCAGTACGTGCCGAACGCGGTCAGCAGCACCAGCCCCACCAGCGCGGGCACCTGGGCCACGGTGAAGCGCACACCGAACAGCGGGTCCAGCAGCAACAGCGCGACCAGCGAGGTACCGCAGCCGCTGACCGGCCACTGGAGGCTGCGGCCGACGAAGACCCAGCCCATCTCGCTGGGGGCGGCGGCCATGAGAGCCAGGGTGCCCTGGGCGCGTTCCCAGCTGGTCGACACCACCACCGTCATGGCCTCGATGACACAGGTCGCCACCGAGTTGCCGAGGACGAGATAGCGCGTCTGCTCGGGCGAGTGGAGGAAGGAGCCGATCAGCGCGAAGAACGTGACCTGGCACAGCATCCGGCCCAGCCAGCCGAACGTCCAGCTGTACCAGGTGTAGGTCGCTCGGAAGTCGGCCAGGGCGTTGGCGGCGGACGCGCGGACCACCCGGCTCACGACGACGGCGCGGGAAGCGGTGATGTCCATACGGCCTCACATCCGGGCCAGGGTGCCGGTGACCCTGACCCTGCGCAGAATGCGGTCGATCAGCAGCGTCCCGGCGGCGTAGCCGGCCAGCCCCAGCAGGACGACGGCCAGCAGGCCGCCGGTCGCGTCGTGGACCGGGCCGGGGCTGACGGCGGCCCGCAGCACCTCGGCGCTCCAGGAGAGGAACACCGCCTTGCTCGCCGGCTGCAACCAGTGCGGGAGATAGCTGACGGGCACCAGGACCCCGCCGAGCAGGAAGAACGGGAAGCTCAGGGTGTTCTGGAGGATGCGGGCCGAGGGCGCGAGCACGAACAGGGCCGACACACAGCTCGCGGTGCCCGCCATGGCGGCGGCAGTGAGCAGCACCCCGGCGAGGAACAGTGCGGGGTGGGCGATCGTCACCAGGACCCCGAAGCCGGCCCAGGCGACGAGCCAGGCCTCCGCGAGGCTGAGTGTGCTCAGGAGGGTCACCGCCGCGATCCGGGCCGCGATCACCGACGAGTAGCGCGCGGGTGTGGCGACCACGGCCTCCAGCGTGCCGCGTTCGCGTTCGTGGCCGATCAGTTCGCCGCCCGCCATCAGCGCCATCGACCACAGGGACATCAACACCGGTGCCAGTACGGCGAATCCGGCCAGGTCCCGGCGGTCGGCGTGCTCGGTGATGGCGAGGAAGAGACAGGTGTACAGCGGCGCGGTCACGAAGACGTGAAGGGTGTCGGGGGTGCGCAGCGTCATCACGATCTGGAGGCGGAAGACCTGCCAGAACAGGGTCGGGCTCATCTGGCCACCCGCATTCCGCGGTCCTTGACCAGGTGCCGGTAGACCTCGGCGAGGCCGGGGCGGACGGTGGCCAGCGAGGTGACGCCCGCCTCCACCAGGGTGCGCAGGACCTCGCGGGTGGTGTCGGCCGCGGCGATCTCGACGGTGATCCGTCCGTCCGGCGTCCGCTCCAGCGAGGAGACACCGGTCAGGCCGCGCAACGCGTCGGCGACGGCGGCGGGAACGTCCTCGGCCGTCACCTTCTCGTAGGCCGACATCCGGCGGGCCAGCACCTCGGGCCGGTCGGTCGCAAGGACGCGGCCCTGGTCGATCAGGGTGACCTGGTCGCATACGGCCTCGGCCTCCGCCATGTCGTGCGTGGTGACGAGGACGGTGCGGCCCTCCGCCCGCAACTCCTGTACCAGCGTGCGGAAGTCGTAGGCGGCCAGCGGGTCCATGCCGGCGGTCGGTTCGTCGAGGATGAGGACCTGGGGGTCGCTGACCAGGCCGCGAGCCAGGTGCAGCCGCTGTTTCATGCCCCGGGAGAAGCCGTCGACCCGGTCGTCCGCCCGCTCGCTCAGACCGACTCGTTCGAGCAACGCGTCGATGCGTACGCGCAGTTCGCGGCCGTGCAGGCCGTAGAGGGCGCCCCAGAGGGAGAGGTTCTGACGGGGCGTGATCCGGCCGTAGAGGCCCCGGTCGCCGCCGAAGACGATGCCGATCAGCGGTTTCACGGCCCGCGGGTCGGCGGCGACGTCGTGGCCGCACACCCGCGCCGAGCCGGCGGTGGGCAGCAGCACGGTCGTGAGGATCTTGCACAGGGTCGTCTTGCCGGCGCCGTTCGGCCCGAGCAGGCCGTGCACCTCGCCGGGGCGGACGGTCAGGTCGATGCCACGCAGGGCCGTGACGATCGCGTCGGGACGGCGGCGGGAGCCGAACTCCCGCGTGAGGCCGCGTACTTCGATCGCGTCGGCGTCCGGGATCGTCATGCGCGGGCCTCCTCGTCCTCGACGGCGGCCAGAGCGGCGGCCAGCAGCTCAGGGGCCACCAGTTCGCCGGCCACCAGCAGGAAGTCGCCGACCGGCGTACGGGCGAGCGTCATGTCGTCCCGGTGCTCCAGCGCGCACCGCTCCCCGGCCCGTACGGCACGGGTCAGCGGCATGCCCCAGACCGGCCGGCCGGACTCCAGCCGCGCCGGGACCGAGAGGTCCGGCTCCGGACGGGTCAGGGACGTGGCGGCCCGGCGGGCCCGCTCCTCGTCCGCCGCGTCGGTCAGCGCCCGCCGCAGCGGTTCGGCCTGCGGATGGACGAAGGAGGCGGTCAACAGGTCCAGCAGCTCTACGAGTTCGGGTGCCAGGCGGTAGGTGACGGCGGCCTCGGCCACCGCGGCCAGCTTCAGCGCCCCGCTGTCGAGCAGGACCAGCAGGTCGACGGCGTCCTTGGTGTGGAACGCGCGCTGGAACCGCTCTTCGGCCACCGACAGCAGATCGGCCAGGACCTGGTCCTCCGGCAGCCGGTGCCGTACGGGGACGGTGGCGAAGTCGCCGCAGAACGCGGCCGTGCACAGCTCCACCCGGATCTCCTCCTCCATCAGAGGGTCGGGGGAGGGCCACAGGACGGCGAGCATGACGTGCAGGCGTCCGTCGGCGACGAACAGCGACAGTTCCGCGGGTTCGCCGCCCAGCGAGCACAGGGTGAGCGCGGCACGCCACAGCTGTTCCTCGTCGTACGCGATGAGGTCCAGGTCGCCGACCGGACGCCGGACGCCGGTGGGGTAATGACCGGCCAGGGAGGGGCCCTTGACGGTCACGACGTCCGGGCGGTCGGCGAGGGCCGAGCGGAGTGCGGCGTAGCGGGCGGCGCGGGAGGCGGCCCGTTCCAGGAGGTCCCTGCTGCCGCTGCCGGGTTCGGTGCCTTCGGCGACGGCCAGCGAGACGACCAGCTGGGCGAGCGTTCCCGACGTCTGCTGGGCGTGGCGGACCAGCCGGTAGGTGCCTTCGTGCTCGGGGACGTCGAGCAGCCGGTGCAGCAGATCCAGGTCGAGTGGTGCGGTGGTCATGACTGCCGGGCCCCCTTCAAGGTCGTGGCCAGCTCCTGGGCGTCGGTCGTCCAGTAGCGGTGGTGTATCCGCCAGCCCCGCGCGCACAGGGCGTCCGTGACCCGGTCGCCTCCTCCGTCGAGGCCGTGCACGACGTGCCCGGTCAACGGGAGCCGCGCTGCGCGGGCGAGGCCGGCCACGGCGGCGACCAGCGCCTTGCGGCCCGCGGGGCCGTCGGCGCCGGGTTCGACGAGGACGTCCACGAGTTCCATGTGGGCCTCGGCCGTGATCTCGTCCCACGCGTCGCCGACGACGGTGGCGTGGCCGACCGGGACGTCCCGCTCCCACACCAGCAGTGACTGCCGGGAGGGTGTGTCGAGCAGGGCGTCGGCCTCGGCGGCCGCGGCTTCGAGGTCGGCGGGCCGGTTCTGCTCCCGCGCGGCGTGCAGGATGGCGCGGACGAGCCAGTCGGCCAGCAGTGGCCGGTGCTCCTGCCGTGCCGGTGTCACCGGGGGGCCGTCCGAGGCGGTCGGCATCTCCGCGTCCTCGCTCAGCCGGACGTAGGTGAGGTCGGGTCGCCACGGCCGCGGCAGCAGGACGGCGGCACCGGCGCGTACGACGAGCGTGGTGACCCCGGGGTGTTCGGCGAGCAGCGCCCGCCACAGGGTCAGTGAGGCCTCGGCGTCCGACAGCAGTCCCGGGTCGGCGTACTCCACCAGCAGACGCCGTTCGCCCGACAGGGGATCGGTGGAGACGCCCGCCACGCACGGCAACCCGGACACGACATGAACCAGCTCCGCGTCCTGTGCGGACTTCAGATAGCCCTCGGCGGCGTACATCAGGCGGCCACCGAGCGGACCGTCATCCGCAGTTCCCGGCGGACGTGCGCGGCGGCTCGCCGCACGTCGTCGATGCCCACCTGCCGCAGACCGGCGATCTCGCTCTCCAGGGACCAGACCCGTCCGGTGGCGCAGGTGCGCTCGGCGATGAGCTTGGCGTACTCCAGCGGTGTCTCGGACTCCAGGACCAGGCTCATCTCCGCCTGTCGCACCGCCGCGTCGAAGTCGTCGGGAGCGAGCCCCTGTTCGGCCACGGATGCCAGCAACACGTCAACGACCGTGCGGACCTGACCGGCAGCGGATGCCTCCGCGCCGATGAGGAGCCGCCAGGCGCCCGCTTCGCGGTAGCCGCGGTCCCAGGCGTGGAACGAGTACGAGAGCCCGTGCTCGCTGCGCAGTGTGCGGTACAGCAGGGACGAGGGACTCGAACCCAGGAGGTGGGCGAGGACGCCGTAGGCTGCCCGCCCCGCCGCGTCGGCCCGTGGTGAACGCGCGGCGAAGCAGAGCCAGGTGAAGCTCGCCTCCCCGGGATCCGGCAGCGGATCGTCCGGGCCCGCCGGCTCCAGTTCCTCTCGCGGCGCCGGGGCCGCCGGTCCTTCGGTGTCCGGGACGGCGGCCCCGGCCAGTACCGAGGGGACCTTCGGGCCCACGACGACCAGCGCGCCCGCAGCCCGGACGAACCGGTCGCGGTGGACGGCGGTCAGCTCCTCGGCCGTCACCGCGGCCAGGTCGTCGGGCGTGCCGCCGACCGGGCGGCCCAAGGAGTGTCCGGGAAAGAGACCGGCGAGGACCGCGTCCTGGACGGCGTCCGAGGGGTCGGCCGCGGCTGCGGCCAACTCCTGGAGCACGACGGCGCGTTCGCGGTCCAGCGTGTCGCTGTCGAGCACGGGCCTGAAGACGGCCCGCAGCAGTGCGGCGGCCACGTCCTCGGCGTCGTCGGCGTGTGTCTGCGCGTAGTACAGCATCACTTCGAGGCCGGTCTGCGCGTTGGCCTGACCGCCGCGGCGCTCGACGTACTCGCTGAACGACCAGGCGGGTCCGTCGCCCCCGAGGGGACTGGACATCACCAGGTGTTCGAGCAGGTGGGCGATGCCGCCGCGGCCCTGCGGATCGTCGCGCGAGCCATGGGCGAGCGCGAGGCAGACGCTGGTGGTCTTCAGCCGCTCGTCGACGACGGCGAGCACGGGGACGGAGGTGCCCGCCGGCCCCGGAAGGCGGGCGGTGAGGTCGTAGACAGTCAAGGGCCACTCTCGCAGGGCCGTGCGCGGCGGGGACCGCCGCGAAGTACGGATGAACCGGAGGAGGAAGAGGTGCAGCGGCTGCCGGGAAGACGTGTGCTTCCCGGCAGCCGCGGACTATGCGGTGCCTCAGGCCTTGGCGGCCTTGACCTTCACCTTGTCAAGGCGGGGACGCAGGCCGGTGGCGTGGTTGCGAGTCATGTCGCACTCCTTCGATCTCTTGGTTGCGGTACTGGGCCGGTTGGCCCGACCGATGAGAACGCTAGGCAGCACGTGTCAACGCAGCGTCGACGCCGGCTCTGTGACGGTCTCCGATCAGACGTTGACCGGCTGTCGACGCGGCCGTGTCACGATGACCGCCCGCAGGTACGAAGCGGGTTCAGCCGTACGAAAGTGAGATACGCGTGATGATGCGTGGCAAGACCCTCAAGCCGATTCGCGTCGCCGCCCTCGGGCTCGTCGTCCTGGTGAGCGCGCTCACCGGCGTCGCGGAGGGCGCCGGAGCGCAGGACCGGACACGGCCCGCCTCGCAGGTCGTCGCCTGGAACAGCACCAGCGCGAGCTGCGTCACCTGCACGGCCATCGGCTAGCGCCGCCGCACGTCATGGGCCGCGCGCGGCGCCCGGTCCGCCTCAGGTCCGGTCGGCGCGCGCGGCGGGATCGACGGTCGCGAGGGCGTCGGCGGCCTGTCGGGCCTCGGGCAGCCCGAGACGCTCCAGCGTCGTGTACGCCTCTTCGAGCTGGGTCCGGGCCCGGTCCCGTTCGCCGCGCCCCGCCAGGACCCGGCCGAGCACCAGCCGTGCCGTGGCCAGGTCGCGGTCTCCGCCGCTCTCCTCCAGGAGCGCCAGCGACTCCTCCGCGTGAAGGGCTGCGCCGTCCAAGTCGCCCATGAGGCGCAGCGTTTCGGCGAGACGGAAGCCGGCCTGCGCGGCCCGGTCCCGGATGCCCGCGGCCCGGCACAGGCGCAGGCACTCCCGAAGCCGCCCGGCCGCCGCCTCCCAATGCCGCTGACCGTGGTGGGCCAGCCCCAGCACATAGAGCGCGTACGCCGTCATCCCGGCGTCGTCGCCGAGGGAGTCGGGATCCGCCAGCACCTTCTCGCACGCGTCGGCCGCGTCGGCCGGCCGCCCGTCGCGGATGAGCGTGAGCGCCATGTTGAGCAGGGTGGCGACCTTGCCGGAGCGGTGCCCGAGCTTCTCCGCCAGGACCAGGGCCGCTTCGAAGTGGGTGAGCGCGTCCTCGTAGCGGCCGAAGAGCTGGGCCGCGACCCCGAGGTCGTTGAGCGCCTGCCGCAGGATGACCTCGTCACCGGTGGCCCGGCAGAGGGTCACGGCCTGCGTGGCCAGTGTTTCGGCACGGGCCGGATCACCCGCGCGCAGGGCGAGGGAGCCGCTGAGCCACCGGGCCCTTCCCAGCGCCCGCCGGTCCCCGTGGGTCTCGGCGCCGGCGGCCAGGACGTCGGCCGCCGCCGTCAGGCCGGTCAGTGCCACCTCCTGGCCGAACGCGGTGAGGGCGATCAGCAGGTCCATCGCCACGGGCAGCGCCCCGGCGTCGTCCCCCGCCTGCCGCAGGACCGCCATGATGCCGTCGGCCTCCTCGGCGACCCAGGCGCGGGCGGCCGGCCCATCGGCGAAGTCCAGGCCCTGGAGGCGAAGCGGCCCGAGGCAGTCGGTCACCGGGTCGCCGGGCACGATCCGGCGAAACGCCTGGCAGGCGCTCGCCAGCAGGAAGTCGAGCAGTCGGCGGACCGTCACGCCGGCCGGTTCCGCGCCCGCCGGTACGGGAAGGGTGCGGGCGAAGGCCCGCAGCAGGTCGTGGCAGCGGTAGCGGCCCGGCGCGGGCGACTCCATCATCGAGGCGTCGACCAGGGACTCCATCACCTCTTCGGCACCGACCTGGTCGAGGCCGAGCACCGCCGCGACGGCAGGCAGTCCGACGTCGGGCTCGGCGACCGGAGCGAGCCGCCGGAAGGCGTGCGCCTGGAGGTCGGCCAGCTGCCGGTAGCCCAGCTCGAAAGCCGCGTCGACGGCGATGTCCCCGAACCGCAGATGCGTGATGCGACCGCGCTCGTCGGCGAGTTTGCCGACCAGGGAGGCGATCGTCCAGCCGGGGCGAGCGGCCAGTCGCGCCGCCACGATGCGCATGGCCAGAGGCAGTTGACCGCACACGGCCACCAAGGACCGGGCGGCCTCGGGTTCGGCGGCGAGTCGCGCGGGTCCGACCACCTCCTCCAGCAGGGCCAACGCCTCCTCCAGGGTGAAGACGTCAAGCGCCATGTGCGCGGTGGCGTCCAGCCCCGACATGCGCGGCTGGCTGGTGGCGATCACCGCGCAGCCGGCGCTGCCGGGCATGAGATGACGCAGCTGCACCGCGTCCCGGGCGTCGTCCAGGACGACCAGGACCCGGCGCCGGTCCAGCAGGGACCTGAACAGGGCTCCTCGGGCCTCCAGTTCATCGGGCAGCCGGTCGGCCGGCACGCCCAGCGCGGTGAGGAAACCCCCCAGAACCCCGAACGGGTCGGCCGCCGCCACGCTGCTGCCGCCGAGATCGGCGTAGAGCTGACCGTCGGGATAGTGGTGGCGGGTGCGGTGGGCCACGTGCAGGGCGAAGGTGGACTTGCCGACGCCGCTCATGCCGGTCACGGAGACCGTGGTCAAAGCGTGTCGATCGGAGGCGGTGAGCAGGTCGTGCAGGCGCCGCGCGAGCACTTCGCGACCGATGAAGACGGGTGTGTCGGCAGGGAGTTGGGCGGGCGCCGGCAGAAAGGCCGGGCGGGTGCCGCCCGCAGCCCCGTCCTCCGGCGTCTGCGCCTGATCCGGGCCCAGGACCGTCCCGGGACCGGATCCCGCGGACGGGGTCCGTTCGTCCGCCGCTGTGTGACCGCTCCGTGCGAGGAACTCGTCGCCCGGCAGGGCACGTGGGTCGGCGGCCCGGACGGCATCCGCACGCGACAGCACGGTCTCTGACGGGGCGTCGGACACGGAGTCGCCGTTGAGGATGCGGGTGTATTCCTCGGTCAGTTCCCGTCCGGGCCCCACGCCGAGCTCTTCGATGAGGCGACGGCGTATCCGGTCGTGGACCGCGAGCGCTTCCGACTGCCGTCCCGTCGCGTACAGGCCCCGCATCAGCAGCGCGTGCGGCCGCTCGCGCAGGGGGTGTTCGGCGGTGAGTTCGGACAGCTCCGGCAAAGCCGCGTGGAATCGGCCCAGTTGGACGGCCAGGTCGAGGCGCTCGACCTGGAGGGACACCTTGAGTTCTTCCAGGCTGTCGCGCCTGCGTGCCGCGAAGGGGCCGGGGACGCCCGCGAGCGACTCGCCCTGCCACAGCGCCAGAGCCCGGCCGGCGCTCTCCTCTGCATCCGCTAACCGGCCCTGGGCCCTGAGCCGCGCGGTCTGCCGCGCCAGCGACTCGGCGTGCCAGGCGTCCACCGCACTGTTGCCCACGGCGAGGCGGTATCCGTCCGCGGCCGACAGCAGGTGGTCCGGCGCCGAAGGATCCCTCTCCAGCAGCCGGCGCAACCGCCATACGTACGTACGGATCGTCGTCGACGCGGACTTGGGCAGCGTGTCGTCCCACAGGGCGTCGGTGAGATCGTCGAAGGACACCGCGTGCCCGACGCGCAGCAGCAGGGCCGAGAGCACGGCCGCCTGTTGTGGCGGTCCGACCGGCAGTTCCGTCTCGCCACGGAAGGCCCGTACCGTCCCCAGCACCCGAAACGTGAGTTCATCGGCTGCCTGTGCGCTCATGCTCTGTCTCCTCGGCCTGGGGTGGACGGCCACGTCCTGGTTCCTGCGACCGCATGCGTACGGGTTCGCCGTAGGGCACGCCGATGTCGCTCACTTCACTCAAGATGATCACTTTTTACGCAAGGTTGCTTCGTAAGCAAAGGGGCGCTCCGCGTCCACAGGCAACCGCGACGTTCAGATCCCGGCGCCCGTGCCGTCCCGCTCGACCGGGATCCACAGCTGGGAGTCGGTCTCCGCTCCGGTCTCCACCGGCCGGGTCAGCAGGAGTTCAGGACCGGGCCGGGTCGTGTACAGGTTCGAGGGGAACCACTGCGTGAACACGTCCCGCCAGAGTTCCTGGAGGGCGCTCGGATACGGCCCGTGGTTGTCGAAGACCGCCCAGGTCCCGGCCGGCACGTCCAGGGCGTCGAGCTCCTCGACGGCCGCCCCGGGACCGGTCACGACGCCGATCCAGTAGTCCGCGTCGGCGCCCTCCTCCCGGCCGCCGGTCAGGTACACCGCCGCCGACAGGATCCCGGCAGGCTCCTGGCCGGCCGGTTCCCGGTGGGCCAGCTCCTTCATCCGTACGACCGTCCGCTCGTCGAGGCTCTCCACGTGCGCCTCGGCGGCCGTGTTGACCCCGTCGCGCACGAGCGGGACCCGGGCCTTCCTGCCGACGATCCGGAACGCCGCCTTCTCCACGATCCGGTACCGCATGGCCGTACTGCCCTCGACGACGACCCGGAACGACATGCGCGGCTGGGCCGTGAGCACCGCGCCCGTGCGTCTGGCCTCGCCCGGCCCGATGCCGTGCAGCGACCTGAAGGCCCGCGCGAACGCCTCGGCCGACCCGTATCCGTAGCGCACCGCGACATCGAGCAGGGTCAGCTCCCCGGCCAGCACCTCGGCCCCGGCGAGCGTCATCCGCCTGCGCCGTACGTAGACCGGGAGCGGCATCCCGGCGAGCGCGGAGAACAGCCGGCGGAAGTGGTACTCCGAGACCGCGGCGATCCTGGCCACCTCGGCCATGTCGACCTCGCCGTCGAGGGAGGCCTCCAGGTGGTCCAGTGCCTGGTTCAGCCGCTCCAGCACGTGTGTCCGTCCTTCCTTCCCCGGTCGGCCGTCTCACCGGAGCGGAGGAGGTGATCGCGCCCGACCCGACAGAACCGGTGCGGGAATTGTCGGGTGCGAAGCCCCTCCCTTGTCCGAGGGTTGCACCCATGACCGATATTAAGGGATTTTGTGATCCGCGCTTCGTCGCCGTCCGTGACGCGCTCGCGGCCCTGCTCGACAAGGACGACGTGGGTGCCTCCGCGGCCGTGTACCTCGACGGCGAGCCGGTGGCCGACGTCTGGGGCGGGTACGCCGACGCGAACCGCTCCCGCAGTTGGGAACGCGACACCCTGACGGGCGTGAACTCGACGACGAAGAACATGGTCGCCCTGTGCGCGCTGATGCTGGCCGACCGGGGCGAGCTCGACCTGTCCGCGCCGGTCGCCGCCTACTGGCCCGAATTCGCCGCCGCCGGCAAGGAGAACGTGCTCGTACGGCATGTCCTTTCGCACACCGCGGGGCTTCCCGACCTGCCCGGACCGACGGAGGTGGAGGATCTCTACGCCTGGGAGACCGTGACGGCGGGTCTGGCCGCGCAGGCGCCCGTGTGGGAACCGGGAACGGCCGCGGGCTATCACGCGCTCACCTTCGGCTATCTCGTGGGTGAGATCGTCCGCCGCGTGACCGGCCGCCCTCTCGGCGCGTTCTTCGCCGAGGAAGTGGCCGGACCGCTGGGCGCGGACTTCCACATCGGGCTCTCGGCCGACCACGACCACCGCGTCGCACCGCTCATCCCGCCACCGGGACTGACGGAGGAGTACGCCGCGGCCGCACCGGCCGGCCCGGACGGCACCCGGCGGGAGGAAACCGGTCTCACGATCCGGGTCGAGGACGCCAACTCCGTGGCCTGGCGCCGTGCGCAGATCCCCGCGGTGAACGGGTTCGGCAACGCCCGCTCGGTCGCCCTCGTGCAGTCGGTCCTGGCGAACCGGGGGTCGGCGGGCGGGGTGCGACTGCTGTCCCCCGAGGGGTGCGAGCCGGCGTGGCAGGAGGTCTTCCGCGGCGACGACCGGGTGCTGGGGACGCCGATGTCCTGGACCGTGGGCTTCGGCCGGTTCGGCAACACGTTCGGCTGGGGCGGCTGGGGCGGCTCGCTCGTCGTCAGTGATCCCGCCGCGCGCATGACGGTTGCCTACGCCATGAACCGGATGATCGACCGGGAGGACGGACAGGAGGACAACCGTGGCATGGAGATCGTGATGGCGGCGTACGACGGCTTGTCCTGAAGACCGCCTGCCCCGACGACGGGTGTACCGGCGCCGGACGGTGGCCCGCGCCGACGGCGGACGACGGTCCTGGGTACCGGGCCGCGCAAGATGAGTGCGCGTACTCAGGCTCCGGAGACCCCCACGGTCGACGATGAAGGCCAACAGAGTCGAGATCGGGAGACCGAACATGCTCAGCCGCCTCGCCGACGTCCTGGTGCCCGCCGTCGGCCGCCTCACGGTCACCACCGACGCGGGCGCCGAACTGGCTCCAGGCAGCATCATCGCCGCGAACCACACCTCGCTCGCCGACCCCGCCGTCGTCCTGGCCGCGCTGCACCGCCTGGGGGTGCGTCCGGTCGTCATGGCGACCGCCGGGCTGTGGCGCGTCCCGGTGCTCGGACGCGCGCTGGCACGGGAGGGGCACATCCCCGTCCACCGCGGCGACCGACGGGCGGCCGACGCCCTGGACGGAGCCGCCGAGGCGCTGGAGCGCGGGCGCCTGGTCCTGATCTACGCCGAGGGCGGGCTCCCGCACCGGGCCGACGTCGCGGAGGCGGCCCCGGGAGCCTTCCGCAGCGGCCTGTCCCGGCTCGTCCGGCTGACCGGGGCTCCGGTGGTGCCCGTGGGCCAGGCCGGTGCCCGTCGGGTCACCTCGGGAAGCAGGGCCAAGCAGCTCGCGGGCCTGCTCACGTCACCGCTTCGCCGTCCGCGACTGCACGTGCACGTGGGCGAGCCGATCGAGCCGGCGGCGGAGCAGGCCGACCGGACCGAGCAGGCCCGCGCCGCGGTGACGGCCGCCTGGCGCACCGCCGCCGCCCGGCTCGGCGAACCTGCCGCGCTCGCCGACTGGTTCGGCGACGGCCGACGCTCCTGACTACCGCGCCTCCCACTGCTTCCTGGCGATCTCGTACCGGACGCCGCCCTGCTCGGAGCCCTCGACCATCACCATGTCCGGGGGAGTGGTGAGGGTGTCCGTGAAGGTCATGCCGAGCTTCTTCATGACGTTGCGCGAACCCTCGTTCACCGTCATCGTCTCGGCCCAGACCACGCGTACGCCGAGTTCCGTGAACGCCTTGCCCAGCAGGGCCCGCGAGCCCTCCGTGGCATAGCCCTTGCCCCAGGCCGCCCGCCGCAGCCGGTAGCCGAGTTCCACCTCGTCCAGCGGGCCCTCGCGCTCGGGGCGCAGGAGGAACCAGCCGATGAACGCGCCGCCGTCCTTCTCGTGCGCGGCGAACAGTCCGAGGGTGCCGCCCCACCTCTCGTATCCGGCGAGGATGTTCGGCAGGTGGAGCTCGCGCACGATGTCCGGCGCGGTCGGTTCGCCGCCGGTCAGATAGCGCATCACCGCCGGGTCGCCGTCCAGCTCGATCAGCAGGTCCGCGTCGTCGGCGGTGAAGCGCCGCAGGGCCAGGCGCTCGGTCTCCAGATAGGTCTCCACGCGTCGATCCTGCCTGAAGGCAGGTCGGTCGGCCCAACGGTTTTTTCGGCAACTCGCGTGCACCGCCGAGACGTTGTACCGCTTCAACTTTCCGGCCCCCTGTGAGTTGCCTCACCCGCGGTGACCGGCGCTCGTCGGTGAACCGCCTGGCCAGGCGGCCGCAACTCCCTTGGAGCGAAATCCTGTTGGCCGGATGCGTCAGTGAACTGTCATTGCGGTCAGTCCGAGATCCGATACAGGCTGTGACCGTGGCAGAGCGACGTGTTGTTGTGGTGGTGTACGCCGGTGCCATGGCGCTGGACATCACCGGACCGATCGAAGTGTTCGACATCGCCAACCGGCTCCTCGATCCGGGGGCCGCTCCCTATCGGATCGAGATGGTGTCCGCCGACGCGCCACTGGTGCGTACGAGTTCGGGCGTGAGCATGGCGGCACTGCCGCTGGAAGTCGGCCGGGGCCCCGTCGACACCCTGCTCGTACCCGGGGGCTGGAGTGTGGAGGAGGCGCTGCACGACCAGGCGCTGATCTCGTGGATCCGCGCGGCCGCGGGACGGTCGCGCAGGGTCGCCTCCGTCTGCGGCGGATCCTTTCTGCTGGCCGAGGCGGGCCTGCTGGACGGCAGACGTGCCACCACGCACTGGGCGTACGGCGAGGCGATGGCCCGCCGCTATCCGGCGGTGACGGTGGACGCCGAGCCGATCTTCGTCTGGGACGGCCCCTTCGTCACCTCGGCGGGAGTCTCGACCGGGATCGACATGGCACTGGCCCTGGTGGAGGCCGATCACGGAGCCGCTCTCGCCCTGGAGACGGCACGGTTCCTGGTGCTCTTCCTCAAAC
Organism: Streptomyces sp. f51; assembly: GCF_037940415.1. Taxonomy (NCBI): domain Bacteria; kingdom Bacillati; phylum Actinomycetota; class Actinomycetes; order Kitasatosporales; family Streptomycetaceae; genus Streptomyces; species Streptomyces sp. f51. Next base: position 7,276,901 of record NZ_CP149798.1, read on the forward strand.
GGCACGGCGGGCAGTCCCAGTTCAGCGCGATGCTGGACGCCCAGCTGGCCGACCATCCGCCGATCCGGACGGCGCAGGAATGGATCCTGGAGAACCTCCACAACCCGTTACCGGTGGCCGAGATGGCCCAGCAGGCGAACATGAGCCCCCGCAACTTCTCCCGGGTCTTCCGCCGCGAGGTGGGCACCACCCCCGGGCAGTACGTCCAGCGCACACGGATCGCCCGCGCCCGGGAACTCCTGGAGACGACCGACCTCCCGATCGGCCAGATAGCGGGCCGCTGCGGATTCGGTGCTCCCGAGACCTTCTTCCGCTCCTTCGGGCGGACCCTCGGGCTCACCCCGAAGGAGTACCGGCACCGCTTCCAGGTGATCACGCCGTCGGGCCTCGTCGACCGGCACCAGGAGAGGGACGGGAGCCCCGTATGACCGTCGTGGCGGGCGTGCCCGAAACCGGGACGGTACGCATGGTCGACCACCTGGCCGCCGAGCTGGCCGAAGCCGGGGTCACCCATGTGTTCGGCGTCGGTGGCGCCAACATCGAGGACCTCTACGACGCCGTGCACCGCTGCGGAACCGTCCAAGGGGTCGTCGCCAAGCACGAGTTCTCGGCCGTCACCATGGCCGACGGATCCGCCCGGACCACCGGGCGCCTCGGGGTCGTCGCCGCCACCTCGGGCGGTGGCGCGATGAACCTGGTGCCGGGTCTCGCGGAGGCGTACGCCTCACGGGTGCCGCTGCTCGCCCTGGTGGGTCAGCCGCCGACCGTCCAGGACGGGCGGGGCGCCTTCCAGGACACCAGCGGCAAGGGTGATTCCTTCGACGCGGCCCAGGTCTTCACCCCGATCTCCCGGTACTGCGCCCGGGTCGAGGACGCGCAGTCGCTCGTGGAGCTGCTGCCGCGGGCGATCGCGGCGGCCCTGACCGAGCCGCGCGGGCCGGCCGTGCTGCTCCTGCCGAAGGACGTGCAGCAGGCACGGATCAGGTTGCCCGGCCCCGATCCCGCGCCGGTGCCCGCCGTGCCGGCGACACCGCTCGACGCCGCCGCTCTCACCGAGGTGTCGGACGTCCTTCGTGGCGCGGCCACGGTCCTGGTCGTCGCCGGTGAGGGCGTGGCCGCGGCGGACGCGCGTGCGGAACTGGCCGAACTGGCGCGGAGACTGGGGGCATGGGTCGCGGTCACCCCCGACGCGAAGGACGTGTTCGACAACCGCCATCCCCAATTCGCGGGCGTGGCCGGGGTGATGGGCCATGCCAACGTCGAGGAGTGTCTGCGCCGGGCCGATGTGTGTCTGCTGGTCGGCACCCGGCTGCCCCTCCTGGCGCGCGGCGGACTGGAGCGGGCGCTGGACGCCACCGACGTCGTATGCCTCGATTCCGAAGAGCCCTTCGTGGCCGCGACGGCGATGGGTGGGGATCTGCGGGACGCCCTCCGCGCGGTGACCGGCAGGCTCGCGCCGACCCCACGTGCGTGCCCGCGCCACTCCGGACCCGTACCCACCCCCACGCCGGATCCGGACTCCCCGGCCGTCCACGGTCGGACCCTCCCGTACGCAGCGGCCCTCGCGGCGGTGGAGTCGGCGCTTCCCGAGGACGCGCACGTCTTCGTCGACGCCGGGAACACGGGTGCCAGCGCGGTCCATCTCCTTCCCGCACCACGACACGGGCGGTTCGTCGTCGCCCTCGGCATGGGAGGCATGGGCTACACCTTCGGCGCCGGCATCGGCGCCGCGCTCGCGACCGGCCGACGTACCTACGTACTGGCAGGTGACGGGGCCTTCTTCATGCACGGGGCGGAGGTGCACACCGCGGTGGAGCTCTCCGCACCGGTCACCTTCGTCGTCTTCAACAACAACGCCCACGCCATGTGCGTGCTGCGCGAGGAGTTCCTCCAGGGCGGCGTCCGCGGCGACGACCTGTTCGGCCGGACCGACATCGCCGCCGGGGTGGCCGCCGCCTTCCCGTCCCTCGACGTCACCGGTGCCGAGGACGCGGCGGGGCTCCGTGAGGCGCTGCTGCGCGGCAACGAGGGCGGCGGCCCGGCGTTCGTCGCCTTGGACTGCGACCCGAGGGAGATCCCTCCGTTCCTCCCCTTCCAGCCCTTCACCGAGGCCACCGGCGCCGCCGACCGGACCGGCCGCGCCACCGACCGTGCCACCGGCGCCACCGACCCTCCCGGAGCCGATGACCGTGCCGAACACCCCGACAGCAAGGAGAACGCAGATGAGCGACGAGTCGTCCCCGTTGGCTGACATCCCCGGTCTGATGCGGATCGAGAACCCCGGCAAGGACGAACTGACCGCCCACTGCGTGGAACTCACCCACGCCGTCTACCCCCACCATCAGGTCTACGGGCGGTACTGCACCATCCACGAGTACGTCGACTGCCCGCCGGACCTCACCTTCGACTACCTCCGGCAGGGTCACCACCTGGAGGAATGGACGTGCAGCCTGCGGGACTTCGCTCCCTCGGGCACACCCGGGCTGTGGGTCGGCCGTGACCGCCTGGAGGAGGACACCCGCATCTACTGCAAGGTGGTCGCCAACCCCGAGGCCATGACCGTGGATTTCCACTGTTCCTGGGACCAGGGCGACCAACTGTGGATGATCTACCTGATGCGGGTCGTGCCGGCCCAACTGGTGCTCGACAAGCCGGGATCGGTGATCACCTGGACCAACTGCCGTCATCCGCACTACGACACGAACCCGCACCCCGGCCTGGCGCCCCGGCCCGACCGGCCCTGGGTGGGCGACTACTGGGACCTGTTCTACGCGGGGCACACCGTGGAGATGAACAACCTCAAGGCGATCCTGGAGCACCGCCGTCGCAACGGCCAACCCGTCAACGCGGTGCCCCCGAGGGCGGTGGCGCGGTGACCACGGTCAGCCTCACCGACGTCTCGGGCTACCTTCCGGGCGACCCGGTCCCCGCGGAGTTCTACACCGACTACCCGGGCGCGGAGGACAAGCTCCGCGGCCACCCCATGTTCAAGGTCCCGCAGTCACGGCACCACGTGGCCGCGGACGAGACCAACACGGACATGATCGAACGCGCCGTGCAGCCCCTGATCGACCGGCACGGCAGGGACGAGATCCGGGGCGTCGACGTCCTGCTGGTGCACAGCCAGCTGCCGGATCTGCCGTTCGTCGGCGCCGGAACCGAGGTCGCGCGCCGACTGGGCCTGAACCCGGAATGGCTCGTCGACGTGGCGAACGCGGGCTGCGCTTCCTTCGTGTACATGTTGAAGCTGGCCCGGCAGATCCTGGCCACCACCGACGCCCGGACCGCGCTGATCTGCAACGCGCAGAGCGCGGCGGGCCAGTGCTTCACCCAGTCCGAGGTGCGTCGGCTCGCCCAGGCCGCGATCCCGGGCGACGGCTGCGGTGTGGGGTGGGTGACGACCTCGGCCGGCTCGCCGCTTCTCGACGTGGAGACCCGGCACATAGGGGATCACGCCGGTGACATGACCCTGGCGCTCGACGACGGGCGCAAGTACTGGGAGCCGGGGGAGTCCCAGCTGCGGATCGGGTTCACCGACGCGAGTGTGGCGAAGGTCCTGGCACGCGGGAACCGACTGGTCCCGGAGGTGATCACGGACCTGTGCGAGCGGCTCGGCGTGGCGACCGAGGACATCGACGTCCTGGTCACCAATCAGCCGAACCGCACCTTCCTGCGCAACTGGAGGGAGGCGCTGCAACTGCCCGCCGAACGGCACCTGAACACGTTCGACCGGTGCGGGAACCTCTTCGGAGCGGCGATCCCGGTCACCCTGGACCACGCGATCGGCTCGGGCCGGGTGAAGGACGGTGACCTGGTGGTGCTGGGCGGCTTCGCGCACGCCGGCGACTTCGCGGGAGCCGCCGCGGTCCGCTGGCACGGGGACCGCGGGTGACGCGTACGGCGGGATCGTGCGGCGCCCGGCGTCCGTCTGCTGGTCACACGAGGTGATCAGCCGCCGATGACGCCGTCGGCGTGATGTGTGGCGGTGGACGCAACCGGAGCCGTGCTCCTCGGACTCTGGGCTTGTAGTGCACAGCGATTCCTACGGTGAGGAGCCGGAGATGACCCCTTGGAGCAGTGAGAACCTCAGTTCCCGCGCGTTCGTCGACCCCTATGCCGTACTGCCGCAGGACAGCGCCTGGGGTGCCGCGGCCCAGTCCCGCGACGACGTCGACGCCCTGCTGCCACCGCCCGACCCCGCCCACCGGATCGGCTACACCCTCGACCCGCGGGACCAGCGGCGCCTGGCCCTGCACGCCACGCTCACCGCCGCCGGTGTCCCGCCGATGCCGGAGGACCGTGCCGCCATCGACCAGATCAGCGCGCTCCCGGACGATGTCAACGACGTCCTTCAGCGCTGGCTGCACCACACGTCCTAGGGCGCGGGTCACCCGGCCCGGCGCACCGGTCGGCGCGGACTTCCCGGTGTGCCGGGCAGGAAGTCGTACCCGGACCAGTCGGCCAGCCTTCGATAACCGAGGCGCTGGTAGACGGCATTGCTGATGGGGTTGGACAGGTCCGCGAACAGCACCACGTCCTGCGCTCCCGCGGCGAGAGCCGCGCGGCTCACCTCAGCCGACACGGCGGCCGCGTATCCACGGCCGCGCAGCTCGGCGGGGGTGTAGACGATGTCCACCTGGATCTGGCCACCGATCAGGGGGTTCATGCCCGCGACGGAGACGGGGGTGCCGTCCGGGGTCTCCCAGAGGGTGTAGCGCTTGTCGGCGAAGCGGGTGTCGGCCCAGGTGGCCGCGCTGATGGACACCTCTTCGCCGACGGCCGCGGCGAACTCCCGGCACCAGAACATGACGTGATCGAGGTCCTGCTCGCCCAGGACGCGGGCGCGGCCCGCCGGCATCGGCTCGGGTGGGGTGAGGGTGCCGAGGCGATACAGACGAAGGCGTGTCGCGCGCGGTCTCGGGGTCGCGCCGGTGTGCCGCTGCCAGGCCTCGGCGAAGAGGGTGGCCGTTTCGTCGTCGGCGCTGACGCCGGGAGGGGAGGCCCCGAGGGCGCTCAGACGGGCGGCGAGGGAGTCCGCCTGCTCCGGTGTGAGCGGGGAGAGGCCGAATCCGCGGGGAGCGAGGCGGTAGAAGGTGGCCTCGACCTCGCCGCCTCGCTCCAGCAGGCCGAACAGGGGCGCCCCGGAGCCGAACGCGTCCGCCCCGCGCTTGCGCACCCTCTCGGCCCAGGTGAGCTGCATGACGTGGAGCCCGGGCCGCGAGCGAAGGAAGTCCCCTGCGCGGGCGAGGAAGTCGTCGACGTCTTCGGTGAGGTACCAGTCTTCGGGGCGCATGGCTCATGGTCCCAGTGCCACGCGTACGCCGGGTGCCTTTCGGCCGCGGCGGACGCGGGGCCGGGCGGGCGGCCGGGCGCCGCCGTCAGACGGGTTCCCCGACGGGCTGCTCTTCGAGCTCCTCGGCGGGGTGCTCCTCGACGGTGCGGGAGTCGGTGAGGCTCAGCGCGCCGCCGGCCGCGATCAGTCCGACGACGACCGCGAGCACGGCGTAGGTGATCCGTTCGCCGTGGAAGAACGACGCGACGAGGTCGCCGCTCCAGGTGCCGGCGGGGAGTCGGGTGGTGACCAGCACGGCGATCAGGGTGCCGACCACGGCCGTACCGACGCTGGAGCCGACCTCCTGCGCGGTGTCGTTGAGCGCGGCACCGATGGAGGTGCGGTTCGCCGGCATCGCGCCGACCAGCGCGACCGCGCAGATCGTCATGACCGTACGCAGTCCCACCGTCATGACGACCATGCACACGGCGATGGCGGCGTACCCGTGGCCGACCGCCCAGGACAGACCCGCCAGCGATCCCGCCAGGCAGGCCGCGCCCACCAGGCAGGCGACGCGGTGGCCGAACCGGCGCCCGAGCCATTCGGACACGGGTGTCGCGGCGAGCATCGTCACGATGAGCGGCAGATTGGCCAGGCCGGCCCGCACCGGGCTCCATCCGTACGCGTACTGGAAGTGGAGGATCAGCCCGAACATCACGCTGGCCATCGCGATCGAGGTCCCGATCTGCGCGATGGCGGCGCCGCGGACGGTGCCGTTGGAGAAGAGACGCAGATCCAGCATGGGTGCGGCGCTGCGGCGCTCGTGCCACACGAACGCGATCGCGGCGGCGACGGCGCCGACGATCGAGGCGACGGTGGGTGTGGAGAGCCAGCCGTGCTCGACTCCGCTGGTCAGCGAGTAGCAGGCGAGTCCGATGGCGGTGACGCTCAGGGCGGCGCCCGGCAGGTCGAGCGGGTCGTGGGTCAGGCCCTCCGGCCGGTCGGCGGGGACGCCGAGCCGGACGCCGATGCAGGCGAACACCGCGATCGGCGCGTTGACGACCAGCAGCCATTCCCATCCGACATGGGCCAGCGCGGTGCCACCGAGCAGCGGTCCGAGGATGAAGCCGGACATGCCGACGACGATCATCACCGTCATGGCGCGCATCCGCAGGGCCGCGTCGTCGAACAGGCGGAAGACCAGGGAGTTCGTGATCGGGGCCATCGCCGCGGCGGCGATGCCGAGGACGGCCCGCAGGGCTATGAGCTCGCCCGCCGTGGTGACGAGGAGGGCGCACAGGCTCAGCGAGCCGAACGCGGCGAGCCCGATGAGCAGCACCCGGCGGCGGCCGAAGCGGTCGGCCAGCGACCCGGCGGTGAGCAGCAGACCGCCGAAGGTCAGCGAGTAGGCGCCGGTGACCCATTGCAGCGCGGTCGTTCCGCCGCCCAGGTCGCGGCCGATGGTGGGCAGCGCGATCGACAGCAGCGTGTTGTCGACCATCTCGACGAAGAAGGCCAGGCAGAGGGCGGCCAGCGGAATCCATGCCGCGCGTAGGGACGGATAGGTGCGGGACGGGGGGTGGAGCGTGGCGGTGGTCATGGCGGTCCTCCCGGTCGAACATCGTTCGTCTATCGAACAGTGTACGGCTATCGAACGGCGTACGATGCGATACGATAGAACAACGTTCGATACGACGCAAGAGTGATGGGATGGAAGCCATGGCACGCCTGCCGAACCGTGCGACCGGGACCCGTCCGCCGAGCCGTGCGGCCGAGGGGCGCCGACGGGCTTCGCACTCGATGGAGTCGGTGCTCACCGAGGCGGTGGCCCTGCTCGACGAGGCCGGGGCGCCGGCGCTGACGTTCCGGGCGCTCGCGCAGCGCCTCGGCGGTGGCGTCGCCAGCATCTACTGGTACGTGGCGAGCAAGGAGGAACTGCTCGACCGCGCCACCGACCATGTGGTGGGCGCCGTACTGGCCGACATCGAGGCGCTTCCCCGCAGCGACGACCCGATCGACGACCTGCGCGCGATGGCCGTGACGCTGTTCGACGCGATCGTGGACCGGCCCTGGCTCGGCGCCTACTTCATGCGCAACACCGACGTCCAGGGCAACTCCCTGCGCCTGTACGAGAAGCTCGGCCAGCAGACCCTCCGCCTGGACCTCACCGCGCACCAGCGGTTCCACGCGGTGTCCGCGATCGTCGGTGTCGTGGTCGGCTCGGCCGTCGACATGGGGCAGGAGCCGCCCCAGGAGATCCTCGACGGCGCCGTGAACCGTGAGGAGTTCCTCGGCCGCTTCGCCGAGACCTGGCGGGAGCTCGACCCCGAGGAGTTTCCGTTCGTGCACGAGATCGTCGACGAGTTCGACGGCCACGACGACGCCGACCAGTTCCGCTCCGCGCTGGAGCTGACGTTGACGGGCCTGCGTCTGCAAGCGGGCGCCTGAACGTCACACGGGCCGCCCGGTCCGCCGGGGCCCCGCGGGTCCGGCCGCCCGGGCCGTCCCGGTTATCCTGCCTCGTTCCGAACAGGCCAGGAGGTCCCGCACCATGAGCAGCACCACGTCGTCGTTTCCCGAGCGGATCGAGCTCAGGGGGGAGGGCCTCGTCCTTCGCGACTGGACGGAGGGGGACCTGCCGGCGATGCCGGAGCTGTTCGACCACCCCGACATCGCGTACTGGACGCCGATCGTCTCCCCCTTCGACGAAGCCGCCGCCCGCGGACGCCTTGACCGGGACCGGACGCTGCGCGCGGAGGGCACGGCCGTCCTGCTCGCGATCACGGTCGACGGCGGAGCGCCGCTCGGCGAGGTGATGCTGCGCCGCGCTCCCGAGGGAACGGAGATCGGCTACGCGGTCGGCCCGGCCCACCGCGGTCAGGGTCTGGCCGTACGGGCGGTACGGGTGATGGCCGCGTACGCCTTCGAGGAACTGGCCGCGGAGCGGGTGATCCTGGAACTGGAGGCCGAGAACGCCGCCAGTGTCGCCGTGGCCACCAAGGCGGGCTTCACCCTGCTCGACGTCCCGCCGATCACGGGCGAGGAGAAGGGACGCCCCTTCGTCCTCCAGACCTGGGGACTGGACCGCCCCTGATCACAGCGCTCCGAGGGGGGAGCGCACCGCACCCGGCGTATATCCGATGGCGCCCGGGGTGCGGAGAACGGGAGCATGAACGGCCGCCGTCCCGCGCAAGGGGCGGCGGCCTTCGACGTGCGCGCGCCTTCTGGAGGACATCTGCATGACCGTACTGCCGCTGGTCCGACGTGTGCTGGGCGACGCGCCCTTCGCCGGGACGGGACTGCCGTGCCTGGCCGTCCTCGACGGTCGTTCGCGCAGGATCGCCGTGGCCGGCGACGTCGGCCGGCTGCAATGGAGCGGCAGCGGGACGGCGGACGCGCGCTGGACGGGGGACCGGATCGGCGTCTACGACCGCGACACTCTGCGCTGCGAGCACCTGGTGCGATCGCGCTACCCGGTGAACTCCTCCGCCTTCCACCCCACGCTTCCCCTGCTGGCCGTCGGCACCGGATGCTACGACGGGGGCTACGCGTTCGAGGGCGAACTCCTCCTGCTGCACCTGGACACCGGCACCGTGGTGTCCGCGCTGCGGTACGGGCGGGAGGTGCTGAGCCTCGAATGGTGCGGTCCGACGCGGCTGGGTCTGGTGCTGGCGCCGTGCGACGACTGGGAGAACGACGACGCGCACGAGCAGGGGCACGAGGCCGTGGTCTCCCGTGACGACTGGGGAGCGGTGAGGCCGGGGGACATCGAGCCGGAGGAGCTCTCGGCGCCCGTGCGGCCGGCTCCACGTCCCGACCACCGGGCCGACACACGCCGGCTGCTCGCGGACCTCGCCGCCGGGGCCGGCCGGCGGTGGTCGCCCCGGCGACGGGTGTGGGCCGTCGAGGGCAGGGAGGACGGCCGGGTGCTGGCCGCCCTGGACGGAGTCCTCGCGGAGTCGTGGTCGTCGTCGGGGCAACGCGAGTGGGCGGTGGAGGACGACGAAGGGGGCCGCCAGCTGGTCCCCGCCGCCGACGGGACCTCGGTGTGGGCCAACGGCGACCGCCGCATGCGGCGAGGCGACGGAGGCTGGGAGCGCCCCGCACCCCGGATCGCGCGCGTGGCGGTCGACACGGGCCAGGTGCTGGAGACGCTGAGCCTGACGGAGTCCGCCGTCCTGGTCGCCGGCGGTGGCAGGGTGCTGGCGAGGCCGTCGGACCATACGCACCGACGTGGCGAACGGCTGACGATGTTCGGCCTCGCCGATCGGGCGGAGGGCCGGGACGGCGGCGGCTCCGAAGTGGACGGGAGCTCTCTCCTGGAGGCCGGCACCTTCGAACCGGCCACCCACGCCTTCCAGGAAGTCGGCGGATTCGACCTGTTCAACCACCCGTTCCCGGTCAGCCGCGCGAGCCGTCCGTACGTCCTGGTGGGCACGCGGCCGGACGCGCCGCACAAGGACAAATGGATCGTGTCCCTGGCCGCGGACGGTACGACCCGGCGGCTCTTCCCGCTCTCCTGGGTGCCCGAGGAGCACCACTTCGGCGGCCCGGCGGCCGAGATCGGGCAGAGCCTGGTCTACGCGGGGGCGGTCCACGACGGAGCCGGGCTCCAGCCCGGTGGCGCCTATGTCGTACGGCGCTCCCTCGACGGCGCGGTGCAGTGGCAGCACCGCACCGATCGTCCGGCCACCGCGCTCGACGTCGACGAGGACACGGTCTACGTCGCGTACAACTCGGGCGCCCTGACCGCGCTGGACGCCGACGACGGCACGGTCCGCTGGCACACCGAACTCGCGGTCGACGGGGCACCGACCACGGCACTCTCCCTCGCCGTCGCGCCGCACGGGAACCTGCTCGTCGGGACCGTCGACGGCCGGATTCTGGAGTACGTGGTCCGGCCCTGACCGGCGCACGGTGTCCTCCGGGAGCTGAGACCAAAGCGCAAGCAACGCAAGATGCGCAAAAAATCGACGGACGCTTGCAGGATTCGTACTGAAAGATGGAAATACGTGTCCTGCGTCTTGTCGCGGTGTCCAGGCGCACCCTAATGTCCCGGTACGCAGCGGCACGGCTCCCTGACCGCCGTGCCGCCGCGCACCGAGCTGCCCTCGGTGTCCTCCGCTTCGAGAGAAACGAGAAGCCGATGGCGCGGTACACCCTCCACACGGCCGCCGGGCGGGTACGGGGCCGTGCGCGAAGACCCGTCCGAGCGGTCGCGGTGGTGACCGCGGCCGCCGCCGGACTCGTGCTCGGGCTCGGGGCCCCGGCTCCGGCAGCCGCCGGGCACGGCGACCGCCAGGGCGCACCGGCGGTGACCCGGGCCGGGCTCGATCCCGCCCTGGTCGCGGGGCGCGGTGCCTCGGTGGACTTCGCCGAACAGGAGGCGGAGAACGCGACCACGAACGGCACGGTCATCGGCCCCGACCGCACCGCCTACACCCTGCCCTCCGAGGCCTCGGGCCGCTCGGCGGTGCGCCTGAAGCCGGGCCAGTACGTCGAGTTCACCCTGCCGCGCGCCGCCAACGCGCTCACCGTGCGGTACAGCGTTCCCGACGCCCCTCGGGGCGGCGGCATCACCGCGCCCCTCGACGTCACCGTGGCCGGCGGACACCGCACCACGATGCCGCTCACCTCGCGGTACTCCTGGCTCTACAACCAGTACCCGTTCAGCAACGACCCCCAGGGCGACCTGCTGCACCCCGACTGGTGGATCACCGAATGCGGCTGCGTCCCCGCCTCCACCACCCCGGCGCCCACCGTCGACAAGCCGTTCCGGCCCAGCCACTTCTACGACGAACAACGACTGCTGCTCGGCAAGAGGTACGCGGCCGGTGACACCGTCCGCCTCACCGCCCCCAGGAACTCCGGAGCGGCCTGGACCGTCGTCGACCTGCTCGACACGCAGCTCGTCGGCGCCCCGCACGTCGAGAAGCACGCGGCGAACGTCGTCGCCTTCGGAGCCGATCCATCCGGCCGCCGTGACGCGGGCGACGCCTTCGACCGGGCCATCGCCCACGCGAAGAAGCGGCACCTCAAGGTGTACGTGCCGCCGGGTACGTACCAGGTGAACCGGCACATCCTCGTGGACGACGTCACGATCGTCGGGGCCGGCAGCTGGTACACGGTCGTCAAGGGCCACCAGGTCACCCTCGGCGCCCCCGCCCCCGACGGCTCGGTCCACACCGGCGTCGGCTTCTACGGCAAGGACGCGGCGGACGGCGGCAGCCACGACGTCCACCTGTCGGGCTTCGCCGTCGAGGGCGACGTACGCGAACGCGTCGACACCGACCAGGTCAACTCCATCGGCGGAGCGCTGAGCGACTCGACCATCGACGGCCTCTACCTCCACCACACCAAGGTCGGCATGTGGTTCGACGGCCCGATGACCGGCCTGCGCGTCACCCGCACCGTGATCGCCGACCAGATCGCCGACGGCGTCAACTTCCACACCGGCGTGAGCGATTCGAGCGTCACGGACACCTTCGTCCGCAACACCGGCGACGACGGCCTCGCGATGTGGTCGGAGAAGACGGGCGACGCGCGCAACGTCTTCGCCCACAACACCGTGCAGAGCCCGGTCCTCGCCAACGGCATCGCGCTCTACGGCGGCACCGACAACACGGTCACCGGCAACCTCGTCGCCGACCCCGTCAGAGAGGGCAGCGCCGTCCAGGTCGGATCGCGCTTCGGGGCCGAGCCGTTCACCGGAGAGCTGCGGATCACCGACAACACCACCGTCCGCTCCGGCCCCTTCGAGCTCAACTGGAAGATCGGCCTCGGTGCCATCTGGTTCTACGCCCTGGAGCGGGACATCGACGCCGACATCCAGGTCACCGGCGACCACTTCCTCGACAGCACCTACAACGCGATCATGCTCGTCTCCGACTTCCCGGTGAAGGACAAGTACGCGATCCGAGGCGTCCACTTCAAGGACATCCGGGTGGACGGCACCGGCACCTCGGTGCTCAGCGCCCGCTCCGCGGGATCGGCGTCCTTCGAGAACGTGGACGCCCGCAACGTCGGTGCGGTGGGCGTCAACAACTGCGGCTCCTTCCATTTCCCCGCCTCCGGATCCGAGTTCTCGGTGAACGACCTCGGCGGCAACGACGGCGGCGGGACGACCGGCCCCTGGCTGGCGTCCTGGGAACTGCCGAACACCATCACCTGCGACGACCGGCCCCCGGTGGTACCGCCCCCGGCCCCGGCACCCTGGTGAGGAACGTCTCTCACCGGCGAACACGCACGGGCGCGGCGGCCGATCCCATCGGCCGCCGCCGCGGTGTGCGGCCGTACGGAGCCCCAGCCCGCGCGTGGCCCTGGGCGCGTCCGGGCACCGGTCCCCGCCCGGACGGGATGTGTGGCCCCAGCAGCTATCCTTGCTCACCGGCCGGGGTCGACCACCGCAGCCAGAGGCACCGGGCCCGACCCGGCGCCGCACATCGCGGGGCGATCTTGGAATGGATGCCGCGGCGTCATTGCTGCACTCCCCGTGCGGACGAGTCCGCACCACCCCGCTCCTGGTCCCCGGCCCGTTTGTCTTCGAAAGGTTCTCCCGCACCATGCCCTTGGCTCTGCTGGCCCTGGCTGTCGTCGCGTTCGGCATCGGCACCACCGAGTTCGCCACGATGGGGCTGCTGCCCCAGATCGCCGACGGAATCGGTGTGTCCGTACCGCACGCCGGCAACGTCGTGTCGGCGTACGCGCTCGGTGTCGTCGTCGGCGCCCCGCTGCTGACGGGCATATGCGCGCGTGTCCCGCACAAGCGGCTGCTGCTGCTCCTCACCGGCCTGTTCGTGATCGGCAACACGGCGTCGGCGTTCGCCCCCGACTTCGGCACGCTGTTCGCCGCCCGCTTCATGGCGGGCCTGCCGCACGGCGCGCTCTTCGGCGTCGGCGCCGTCGTCGCCTCGCGACTGGTGGCTCCCGACCGCGCCGCGCGCGCCGTCTCGAAGATGTTCCTCGGACTCACCATCGCCAACATCGTCGGCGTCCCGGCGGCCACGGCACTCGGACAGCATCTGGGCTGGCGCGCCGCCTACGGCGCGGTCGCCGTCATCGGCCTGGTCGCGCTGGCCGCGCTGGCCGCCTTCGTCCCGCACCAGCCGCGCGGCGAGCAGTCCGGCGTGCGGCACGAACTGCGGGCCATGGGCAACAAGCAGGTCGTCATCGGTCTGGCCACGGCCGTCGTCGGCTTCGGCGGATTCTTCGCCGTGTACAGCTACCTCGTGCCGATGCTCACGCACCTGACCGGCCTGTCCGGCACCTCCACCACCTGGGTCCTCGCGCTGTACGGCGTCGGCATGACGCTGGGCACCCTGATCGCCGGACCGCTCACCGACCGCGCGCTGCGCCCCACCATGTACTGGGGCCTCATCCTGCTGGCGGCCGCCCTGGTGGCCTTCTACTTCGCGGTCCACAGCACCGTGCCGGCCCTGCTGATGATCACGCTCATCGGCGCGATGGGCTCCCTGATCACCACACCGATCCAGATGCTGCTCATGGCCAAGGCGAAGAACGCCCCCACGATGGCGGCGGCCTCCAACCACTCGGCGTTCAACCTGGCCAACGCCGGTGGCGCCTGGCTCGGCGGACTGGTCATCTCGGCCGGCTGGGGCTGGGCCGCCCCGAACCTGGTCGGCGCGGCGCTCGCCGTGGCCGGTCTGGGCCTCGCCTTCACCGGCGGCGTCATGGACCGGGGCAGCCGGCGCTCCGAAGTGATCACGCAGGCCGCGCCGGTGGCCGAGCCGGAGACGCCGGTCCGTACCGCGGACTGACCGGGCCACGCGACGCACGCGCGCGGAGGGGGCGCCGGACCTACTCGGGCATGCCCGCGCCCTCCACCGCGGGACCGGCGGCCTGCGCCGGTCCGGCGGGTTCCGTGACATCGGCGGGGTCCGCCGCACCGGCGTCGCCCGCTAGCGAGGCCGCGTGGTGCGCGGGTCCCGCCATGCCGCACGGCGCGCATCCGGACGCCGTCTCCGGACGCAGCGGTACGCCGTTGTCGCGCAGGACGTCACGGAGGTCGAGGATGAGCGGGAACACCTCGTGGTTGTGGTCCTCGCCCTGCTCGTCCCAGGCACGCTGCTCGGCCTCCACCGCCGTCCGGTCCTGGGCGAAGACCCGCTCGGTGAAGCGGCGGATGAGCGGCCAGGCCAGATGCAGCGCACCGGGCACCGCCGGCTTCGCGATGGTGAGCAGACCGTAGGCGTGATTGACCCGCTGCTCCGCGTCCTCCGGCACGTAGGCCGCCCAGAGGGAGAACACCGGAAGGTCACTGCCCTCGGGGACGTCCCGAAGAGTCTGGTACGGGTACTCGGTGCGGATCGTGATGACGTCGGGCCGGTCCGCGCCCCCGAACCCCTCCGCGGACAGCAGCCCCGCGCCCCTGTCCTTGCGTCCACCGGCCGGGACGAAGAGATACCGCGCCTCGACGTGCCGCGGCCCGGCGTCGTACCCCAGCAGTTCCGGCCGGATCCTGCCGAGCACGCTCCGGTGCAGGAACTGATGGTTCATGTCGAGCAGGTTCTCGTGCATGAACGAGTAGTGGCAGCGCACGGTCCGGGAGAACGTCATGGTGCGGTGGGCGGCCGAGTGGTACTCGGGCAGGAACGGGAACGGCGCGTCCTCGGCGAGCGCCGGGTCACCGGGGAACACGAACACCAGGCCGTAGGCCTCGCGGACCGGATACGAGCGCACCCCGCGCGGCGGCCGCTCACAGCCCTTGGGCAGATACGGGATCTGCGAGATGCGGCCGTCGCCCCGGTAGGCCCACGCGTGGTAGCAGCACCGCAGGACGTCCCCCTCGACCACGCCCATGCTCAGCGGCACCTGGCGGTGCGCGCACCGGTCCTCCAGCGCGTGCACGGCACCGCTGCGCCCCCGGTACAGCACGATCCGCTCACCCGCGAAGACGGCCGCGAACGTCCGGTTGCGCCGCACCTTGCGCGAGGTCGCCACCGGGTACCAGTGATCGGGGGAGATGCCGACCCGGCGGAGGTCGGAGACCGCGTCGGGCCGGGCCGCGGGACGGCTGTCCGAATGGCGCGGCACCGGGGCCTCCGGGCGGGAGACGGAGTGCTGGTCAGGTCCGGGGCGGTCGTGCCGGGCCTCGGTCATGAGCGGTGCTCCCTTGCCCTCGGGGTGCGGGTTCGCGTCGTGCGGCAGCGGGGAGACCGCGCGGCCGTGCTCCACCTTCCAACCGTCACCGCGGCCGCGACGCCCGTCAACCGCGGGAGTGCGTTGGTGTTACGACCCCGGTGCCGCTCCGCGCTGGAGAGGCGGCGGCTCCGGGAGTCGTGCGGTCGGCACCTGTTCGGGAGCCTCCGGCGTCAGAACCGTCCTCGCGCGAACACGCCGTCCGGGTCGAGAACGCGGCCGATCCGCTGCCGGAGCACGCCGTGGGGACGGGGGAGGGGGTGATCGATGTCGGGACGGTAGGGCTGATGGCCCTCCGCCACGAACGCCCGGTGGAGCCGGTCGAGCGTGCGGTGGGCGTCGCCGACGGCACGCGCGTCCCGCGGCGGGAAACCGAGGGTGACGACGTGGTCGATCGTGTCGGCGTCGAGCACGTTCATGGTGACGCCCGGAGCTGCCGTGCGGCCCTCCAGCGCCGTGGCGATCAGCTCGGCGGCCCGTGCGACGGCGGACCCGAGGAACGGGACGACGGGAAGGAACATCAGCAGGCCACGGGCGGTGTCAAGACAGCGTGCGCAGCAGCCCGTCTTGCGCCGGAAGAGCGTGTCGTCGGGGTCCGGCAGACCCGCGTAGGCGCGGTGCACCTGTTCGTCGGCGGTGTGCGGGGGCGCGGCCACGAAGGGCGAGCCGTGCCCGGCGGCCCTTTCGGCGACGAGCCGGGACTGCGCGGCGACGAGGCCGGCGTCGCCCGTGAGGCAGATGTGCACGAGCCAGCGGTCACGGGATCCGGGCCGGCGCAGCCGCGCCCGGACCCCGTAGGTCCGGGCTGCGACGAGGTTGTAGATCTTGGTCGTGGCGGGGATCAGACGCTGGGCGGTCCAGGTGCGCAGGACGTCGACGGCGGCGGGGAGTTCGGACTCGGCGAAGGTCAGCGGCAGCACACGTACCTCATCCGGCCGGGGCAGCAGACGGACGACGGCGGCGGTGGCCACGGCCATCGCGGACTGGGTGAAGACGTGATTGAGGGAGGGGCCGCGGCAGTGCGGCTGGACGGTTGCGGAGCGCTCGTCCGGCCACCAGCCGCAGCGTGTGAACGTGCCGTCCGCCAGGACGAGTTCGAGCCCGGCCAGATCCTCCGCGCGGCCCCGGTGCAGGCCCACTCCCCGTTCCAGGATGTTGCCGAGCACACTGGTGTGCTGCGAGGCGCCGGTGAGATTGAGCATCCGCTCCGAACCGTCGAGGCGTCCGGCCAACTCGCCCTGTGTGACGCCGGGTTCGACGACGGCGTACCCCGCCCGGAGGTCGATCGCGCGGACGCGGTCGAGCCGCGAGAGGTCGAGGACGGTGGCGCCGTCCGCGACCGGACTGCCCGAGCCGAGGCCCCAGTTGAAGCCGGTGCTCACCGGATGCAGCGGGGAGTGCGCCCCGCTGGCCGCTCGCCGGGCCGTGTCCCGCACGATGCGCACCACCTCGTCGGCATCGCCGGGCCGCAGCACCTCGGCCACTTGCCGGGCGCGGAACCGCCCCGACTCGACGATCCCGTGGCCCGCTTCCGCTCGCGCGGCGGAGGCCGAGGAAGGGGTGGACGTCCCCGGGGCAGTGCTCATCGTGTTCTCTCCTGGACGAACTCCGGCCGGGCCCGGCCGGGTTGGGGCGGCCGCGGTCGCGGCCGCCGGGGTGCGGGGGCGCGGCCTCACCCCGACCGGTACGGACCGGCTACCCGGAGGCGCGGGGGCTGAGGTGGCCGAGCCGCTGCCGGGCGAGGCGTTCGGCGGCCTCGACCCCGGTCTCGGGCCGCCGCGGACCGGGTTGCTGGGTGGTCTGGGCCATGAGCAGACTCTGCTCCGTCGATCCGCCGAACCGGTCGCACACCCAGACATGAGCGTCGTACAGATGCTGGACCGACGCATGCACGGCGGTCACGGACGCCGGGGCCAGCCGGTCGAAGACGCCGCTGTTCCTGGACTGGCGCATGCGGGCGACGAGCGCGTGATGATCCCTGGTCTGTAGCCCGCTGAAGCCCGCGTTGACCGTGGGCGGGGTCATGGTGTCGCGTACGGGGCCGTACAGATCCGGCGGGAAGTCGGCGGCGTAGCGCATGGAGACGGCGGTGCTGCGGCAGATCCGGCCGAACGCGCGGACCACCTCTTCCTCCTCGTGTTCGGTGCCGCCGTGGTCGAGGTCGCACAGGGCGACGATCAGCAGTTGCAGCATGACGAAGAAGCGCTGATGGCCGACGAGCCATCGCTCCCGGGCGGCTGCCGCCGGGTCTGCGGGCTGCCAGCGGGTGTGTTTCACGGCCGGGCTCGGCACACCCGTGAGGAAGGTGCCGACCCCGAGCAACAGGTCGTCCGGGTCCTCGTCGAGGGTGCTGCCGTTGCGGGCCAGGTCGTCGCGGACGAGGAGGTCGCTGACGACCAGCGCGGCGGCGAGCAGCCCGGCGCCGCCGCCACCGGCCCGCCGCACCGAGAAGAACCGGTCGTGGATGTCGCCGCCGGCGGGACGCGAGCCCTCGACGGGCACACCCCGATCGAGTCGGGTGCCGCACCAGGCCAGCAGCTCGGTCCGGGCCGCCGCCGCGGCTGTGCCGTCCTGGAGGGCGGTGGCGTACAGGCCCGGTGGCAAACCTTCGTGCAGGGAAGTGAGTTGCTCACCGACACGGGCGGTGGTGGCGGGAAGATCCGTGGGCAACGGCAGGGTCAGAACGGTGGGACTGCCGTGCACGGCGTCGTTCGTCACAAGTCTCTCGGCTTCGATCGGTGACAGAGGGTGTAACGGAGGGCTCTTGATCCACTGCTCTAAGTGCTCACGGGGAGTGCTTCTGACCCACCTTCACTGCCGAGCGGGAGTAGTGCCATTCACCAGACGATGGACAAGGCGGCGAACCGGCCGGTTCGCCCCCCGGTGGCGGCCGGCCCCGCCGACGCGGCCGAACCGGGGTGGGCCACACCGGTCCCGCTGATGGAACTGACCACCGGATTCTGGCGGTTCAAGGTGCTGGCCGCCGGTGTCGACCTCGGACTCTTCTCGGTCCTGTCCCGGTGCGGAGCCGTCGACGCGCGCACGATCGCCGCGGAGCTGGGCCTGCATCCCAGGCCCGCCCGGATGCTGCTCGCCTGCTGCACGGCCCTCGGGCTGCTGACGCGCGAGGACGGCCGCTATCGCAACGCGGCGATCGCCGAGGAGTTTCTGGTCGAAGGCCGGCCGCACTACTTCGGTGGCTTCGTCCGGTACTCGGACCGGCACGGCTATCCCGGCTGGGGACGGCTCCAGGAGGCGATCCGTGACAACCGGCCCACCACCTGGGACCCCGACCTCCAGGAATCGGCGTTCGTCACCACGGACCCCGAGATCCTCGAAGGGTTCTGGGAGGCGATGTTCACCCTGTCGTCGTTCACCGCGCGGGCACTGGCCGACGCCCACGACTTCACGGCGTACGGCTGACTGCTCGATGTGGGCGGCGGCACCGGGGCGTTCCCCGTCGGACTGTGCCGACGCCACCCCCACCTCGGCGCCACCGTCCTCGACCTGCCGCACATCACCGAGATGACCCGGGAGAAGGTCGCCGCGCTCGGGCTGACGGGCAAGATCAACACCCACGACGGCGACTTCCTGTCCGACGAGCCGCTGCCGTCCGGGTACGACGTGATCCTGCTCAGCATGATCCTGCACGACTGGGACGAGGCGACCGGACGCCGACTGCTGGAGAAGTGCCACGCGGCGCTGCCCGACGGAGGAGCGGTGATCATCTGTGAACTCGTCCTCGACGACGACGAGACCGGTCCCGCCCCGGCGGCGCTGATGGGGCTCAACATGGTCGTCGAGACACGCTCGGGCCACAACTACACCCACGGCGAGTACCGGCGGTGGCTCGCCGACGCCGGCTTCACCGACATCTCGGTGGCACCGCTGGACGCCGCCGGGGCGAACGCGGCGCTCATCGCGCGGAGGACGAGTGCGTCCGAGAGGTCGCCCGGATAGGGTCGGCCGAGTCCGAGACAACGCCGAAGCCCTGGTCATGGGCGCCGAGGAGCCGTCGATGCGCACCCCCGAGCCGCGCCACGACACACGGCTCGCCGCGTACGGGCGGGTGTCCACGCGGCTGTCCCTGCTGAGCGACCGCCGGCTCGGCGAGATCGTGGCCGGGGCGTCGCCGCTCGGGTCCGGCATCGGCGGCAGGTCCGCGGAACTGGACGTCGACGGCACGCGCGTGTTCGTCAAGAAGGTCCCGGTGACGGACGTCGAGCTGCGCCCCGGGAACATCCGGTCGACGGCGAACCTCTTCGGGCTGCCGATGTTCTACCAGTACGGAATCGGCTCGGCGGGGTTCGGGGCCTGGCGCGAGCTGGCCGCGCATGTCATGACCACCAACTGGGTTCTCGGGAACGAGTACGAGGGCTTTCCGCTGATGTACCACTGGCGCGTCCTGCCCGACGCGCCGCCCGAGGGGTTCGCCGACGCGTTCGGCGGTATCGAGGGGGCGGTCGAGCACTGGGAGGGTTCGGCGGCCGTGCGTGAGCGGCTGGAGGCCATCGGCCGTTCATCGGCCGCTCTGGTTCTCTTCCTGGAGCACATCCCGGAGACGCTCGCCGACTGGCTGCACGACCACGGCGCCGCCGCACCGGAGAGCGGCGGGGGGTCGTCGTATCTCTGGGCGGAGGAAGCCCTCACGCGCGGCACCGCCTTCATGGGCTCGCGCGGACTCGTCCATTTCGACGCCCACTTCGCCAACATCCTGACCGACGGCCGGCAGGTGTACTTCGCCGACTTCGGGCTCGCGCTGAGCTCGGACTTCGAACTGACCACGGCCGAGCGGGAGTTCCTCTCCGCCCACCACCTCTACGACCGTTGCCTCATCGCCCGCCACCTGCTGCGCCATCATCTGCCCGCGGGTCCGAGCGATGACGGGGAGTACGCGGTCTTCCTGCGCGAGTGGATCGCCGGGCGCCGACCCGACGGCGTACGGTCCGAGATCGCCGCGATCGTCGACCGGAACTCCCGGGCCGCCGCGGCCATGGGCGAGTTCGCCCGGCGTCTGCTGACCGAGAGCAAGCGAACCCCGTATCCTGCCGCCGAGTTCGAGAGGGCCTGGGACGGGCGCCGCAGCGATCGTGGCGAGCAGCTGAGGTCCGACGGCCAGGGCATTTCCCTGTCAACTCGGCGGTGAGCGGGGCCGCTTTGCATCGCGGCCCCGCAAAGTGCGAACTGACCCGGAGCTGTTGGGCCGATCAGGGCTGTGGGATCAGCCCGTGGAGGCGGTCCCGTCGGTGGGCGGGGTCACCTGTCGACGGCGCCGTACGGCACCCACGACCAGGTCGGCGGCCAGGAACACGGCGAGGGGCAGGCCGAAGAGGGGGAGCGCCCACCCGAGCGCGGCGACGGCGAGGACTCCGGCCGCCAGGGCCCCGTACGGGATTCCGCGCCAGGCACCACGGGCCGGCGGGGTGCCGAGAAGGGCGCGCCGATCGGCGCGGGTGGGGCGCCGCTGCCACCACATGCGGTAACCCAAGACGGTCATGCAGGTCAGTCCGACGGCCAGTACGGCCAGCAGGATCTGGTTGAACAGACCGAACAGCGTGCCCATATGGGCGTTGATGCCCCAGCGCGTCAGCCTGGCCAGGACCGGCCAGTCGGCGAAGTCCACCCGGTCGACCACCTTGTCGCCGGCGGCGTCGACGGCGACGCTGTCGCGGCCCACCGGCCAGAGATCGCGGGTCTGCGACACGGTCCAGGCGGTGGTCCCGTCCCGCGGCACGCCGATGGCCACGGGGCCCGACAGGCCGTCACGCCGAGCCGCATCGAGGACCCCGTCGATGGCGCTCGGGTCAACACCGCGCCCGGCGTGGGGACTTGCCGAGCCGCCGTGGTGGTGGCCGCCCTGTCCGTCGGCGGACGCGCCGGGCAGAGCGGTGGAGACCCCGGGCGTACCGGAGCGCAGCGCGTCCAGCGCCTCACCGAAATGAGCGCCCGCGAAACGGGACCAGGTCAGGCCGGTCGCGGACAGGGCCAGCAGGCCGATCGCGAGCCACACGCCCGTCGCCGCATGCCAGCCGCGTGTGCGGCGCACGCCCTTGCCCGCGCCGAGGTCGGGGAGCAGCAGACGCCGTGCGGTCCGGTCGCGGCGCAGGCGGCGCCACCACAGGACGAGGCCGCCCAGGACGAGGACCCACAGCCAACTCGCCGCGATCTCGGAGTAGTAGCGGCCGGTCGTGCCCAGGTGCAGGTTGCGGTGCAGGTCGTCGAGCCATGTCTTCAGCGGTGTGGAGCCGTACCAGGTGGTCAGCTGCCCGGTGACCTCGCCCGAGTACGGGTCGACGTAGACGGTGTGCGCCCGCTCGCCCAGTTCGGGCAGCGCGAAGTCCACCTGCGTCGTGGACGCCCCGCTTCCGGGCCGGACGGCGACCAGCGTGCCCTTCGGGTGACCGGCCCGAGCGGCGTCCACCTGTTCGGCCAGCGACCGGGGGGCGCCGGCGGGATGCGCGACGGTCAGCTCCTTGTCGTAGACGAACGAGTCGAGTTGAGGGGTGAAGGTGTAGAGCAGGCCGGTCACCGCCGCGACGAGGAGGAACGGTGCCACCAGGACTCCGGCGTAGAAATGCAGCCGGGCCAGCAGAGGCCCGAAACCCGTCGGCCGTTGTCGCCTGCCGGGTGTCCTGTCCTGGGTCTCGGTGCCCCCGGGCGCGGGGCCGTCCTCCGGTGTGTCGGTGGTCTCCTCGCCCGGAGCGGGCACGTCGGGGGCATCGGAGCTGACGGACATCGGTTCCACCTCGTTCTGTGTCGGCTGCGCCGGATGCCGCTCCCCGGTCCCGGGCGGTGCGCGCCTCGGTGACGACCGGGCCACGGCGTCCGTCTAACGGCCCGTTTCCGGCCGTGCGGAGAAGCAGTCGGACGGGCGGGCCCTCCAGTTCCCGTGGTGATCCGAAAAGTGTGCGCGGGGGCCGGATGGAGGCGGTGACTGACCTTCGGGTGAGTCCCGCCGAAGCCCGTTCCGCGCCGTCACGCCGCATGACCGGTCGCCGCCCGTTCCGCGCCGTCACACCGCATGACCGTTCGCCGCCCGTGCGTCACGATGTCCGGATATGCGTTTATTGCGCCCCGGTCCGGGGAGTCGAATAGCAGTGCTTCGGACAAAAGGCACGTCCGTGAGAGCGTCCGCTTTCCCCTGCACGGGTGTGCCCCGCAGACGTGTGCGCCCTCATGGTCCTCCTGTCCAGTCGGCACCCCTGAGGGAGCTGTCCGCACATGACCTGTACAGCAGCCACGCAGCGCCGTCGACACGATGACGCCCCCGCGACCGACGCGGCCTTCTCGCGCCTGGCCGGGCTTCCCGACGGACCGGAGCGCAGGGCGCTGCGCGAGGAGATCGTCCGGGCCTGGATGCCGATGGCCGAGCGCATCGCCGGAAAGTACCGGGGCAGGGGGGAATCCGTCGAGGATCTGACCCAGGTCGCCGCCCTGGGCCTGGTGAAGGCGGTGGACCGGTACGACCCAGGCCGGGGCAACGCCTTCGAGAGCTACGCGGTTCCGACCATCGTCGGCGAGATCAAGCGCCACTTCCGCGACCACATGTGGGCCGTGCATGTGCCGCGCCGGGTCCAGGAAGCGCGCAACCGGGTCCGCGGCGCCATGAAGGACCTGGCACCCACCCGTTCCGACCGGCAGCCCCGCGTCGCCGAGATAGCCGCGTACGCGCAGCTCAGCGAGGACGACGTACGCGTCGGTCTGGAAGCCCTGGACAGTTTCGCGAGCCTGTCCCTGGACGCCCGGCTCACCGACGGTGACGACGGGTACTCCCTGGCCGAGGCACTAGGCGAGCCCGACACCGGGTTCGACCTCGTCGTGGATCGCGAGACCCTCAAGCCCGCTCTGGCGAGGCTGCCCGAGCGTGAGCGGACGATCCTCTACCTGCGGTTCTTCCGTGACATGACACAAAGCCGCATCGCGGAGGAGCTGGGGGTCTCCCAGATGCACGTCTCGCGACTGCTCAGCGGCTGCTGTGCGGCGCTGCGGGAGGAGATGCTGGCGGACGACAAGGACATGGCCGACGCCGTATAGGCGCGTCTGCGCAGGGACTCGTACGACCCGGCACCCGCACGAACTCGTACGACCCGGGACCCGCAGGGACTCGTGCGACCCGGGACCCGCACGGACTCGTACGGACCCGGAGGCGCACGAACTTGTACGGACGGAACCCGCACGGACCCGTACGGACCCCGACCCAACCTGGTGGACCCGCACAGCTTCGTCAGACCGGCCCTAGGTCGCGGGCCAGGCTCCGACCGCCCGCCGGTAGGCCACATGGCCGCCCAGTGCTCCGGTGACGCCGACCGCCGCCAGTCCGGCGAGCGACCACAGCCTCCCCTTGGCCCGGTGGTGGCGGAGGCGTGCGGTGAGCGACGCGGCGAAGCACGCCACCGCGGCCACGTTCGTGACGGCGTGGGCGAGCCCGACGCGCGCCTGCTCGGGCGGCAGGTCCGCCCAGTCGACCCACCCGCTGACCGCCGCCGGGGCCACCCCCACCAGTCCGACGGCCGTCAGGGTTGTCGCCGCCCGCTGCCCCGCCGGCATGACGTCCATGACGGCGGCCGACAGCCAGCAGCCGATCGGGACCTGCACCAGGACGGGATGCACGGGATGGCCCAGTGGCCTGCCGCGCAGCAGATCGCGGGCCGTGCCCAGGGGCAGCGAGCGGATTCCCCGCTGGAGCGTGCGGATCGCGGGGTCCGCCGCTGTCGACCGCTCGACACGGGCCAGACAGGACAGCCATCGAGCCGAAGCGGCGCTGGACTCGAAAGCCGTCCGCGCGTCCGGTGCGTCGCCGGAATCGTATTCCCTCATGCTCAACGACTACCCGGAGCGAAGGCCCTCCCGCACCCGCCGGTCGTGTGGTGCGGGAGGCATGCGCCGGCTCAGCAGGAGAGGTTGGCTCCCGGCGTGACGCCGAGGATCGAGGTGAACCGCTGGTAGGCGTCGACCCGGCTCTGGACCTGGGCCGGGTTCTTGCCGTCGCACTCCAGCGAGCCGTTGATGCTGCGGATGGTCTGGCCGAATCCGGCGCTGTTGACCATCGCGTTGTGCGGGGTCATGCTGCCCGGGCCCGACTGGGTGTTCCAGTACCACAGGCCCGTCTTCCAGGCGACGGCCGCGTCGGTCTGGACGAGGTTGGGGTTGCCCAGCAGGTCGATGCCGAGCGCGTCACCGGCGGCCTTGTAGTTGAAGTTCCAGCTGAGCTGGATCGGCCCGCGGCCGTAGTACGCGGACTGACCGGCCGGGCAGCCGTAGGGCTGGCTCCAGTCGCAGTAGTGCGAGTAGTTGGCGGTGTTCTGCTCGACCACGTAGACCAGACCGCCGGTCTCGTGGTTGACGTTCGCGAGGAACGCGGCCGCCTCCTGCTTCTTGACGGTGTCGCTCCCGGTGTTGGCGAACCCGGGGAACGAACTCAGCGCGGCCTTGAGGCCGTTGTAGGTGTAGAACGAGTTCCGGCTCGGGAACATCTGGTTGAACTGGGCCTCGCTCACGACGAATCCGTCGGAGGGGTTGGTCGAGCCGCCGTCGCAGGTGTACGGGTCCCAGAACCAGGTGCTGATGGTGGGGTCGTACCCCGGGTTGTCGTGCTCCGCGATGTAGGCCTTTCCGTCCGTGTACCGGACGATGTTGCCGGTGACGTAGGACCGGCCGGGCACCCAGTCCGGGTAGCTGGCGCAGGACCCGCCGGGCGGGTTGGTCGGGCCGCTGTCGCAGGCGTAGGGGTCCCAGTACCAGGTGCTGATGGTGGGGTCGTAGCCGGGGTTGTCGTGCTCGGCGATGTAGGTCTTGCCGTCGGTGTACCGGACGATGTTGCCGGTGGCGTAGGACCTGCCTGCCACCCAGTCCGGGTAGCTGGCGCAGGAGGCGGCGGAGGCGCTCGCGGCCGGCAGCAGTACGGGTGCGGCGGTTCCGATCAGCAGCGCGGCCAGCACGGAAGACACACGGCGTTGTGACAAGGGATCAGTCCTTCACGGAACAGGCCGCGACGGAGGCATGGCATGGCCTCGCGCGCACGCCGACGAGGGCGGAGCGATGCACTCCTGGCGGCCCAGGTGGGGGGTGTGGAGCCACACTCAACCGCCTTGGTCTGTACCAGTCAAGGTGTAGACCAATCCGGTTCCCCGCCCTTGGCGAAAAATCACCGCGCTCTACGGGGCGCCCAACATACCTGCGTGCCAGGCCAGTTGACCCGAGCTCCCGACACCGCAGCCGCCGACCGACGGTTCTCGACGCACGGAATTGCTCGATCGAGCCGGTGGCCGCGGAGCTCGTAGCCCGCCGAGCCCACTGGGCTCACCGGGTGCCGAGGTTCCCGAACCGCGCCAGACAGTGCCAGACCTTCTTGAGGTCCTGAGGCTCGTACCGGCCCGTGCGGGCGGCGTCTCCGATGATTTTGGGGGTGAGCAGGGAGTCGACGGCGATCTCGGTTCCCAGGTCCGTGTACTGCCGGCCGCGATAGTGAGGGTGGCGCCGCAGTTCGGCCACGGTGAGGCGGAAGCCGGGGTGCCACTCGATGGGGCACGGCAGGTGTCGCGCCGCCTCGTGGACCTCGGTTCCGCGATAGCCGGGATCCAGCACCAGAGCCTCGATGTCACGGTCGAGCCGGACGGGCCCGTGGAGCTGTGCCTCGATGTGGTCGTCCAGAACGTCGGCGTCGGCTGTCCCCGCGAGGTCGATGAGGGAACAGCGGTCGGCGACGCCGAAGTGGGACGGCTCGGCGGAGCTGTCCGGGTAGCAGAACGTCGCCCGTGCGAGCGCCTCGGAGGTGAGCCTGAAGTGGGAGGAGCCGAACCTGGGGGCGCCGCCGGTCAGGTCGCGGCAGTAGTTCAACGCGCCGTAGACGGGGCGTAGTTCAGGCGCGGCGTCGTCGTAGGCGCCCGCGAAGATGCGGCTCTCCCAGTGCCAGCGGTCACCGCCCGGGTGGGCGGTCAGTCCTCCGTTGCTCGTGCCCGTCACGAACTGTGATCGGTAGATGCCATCGGTGGCCATCTGGACCAGGACGGGACGGTTCCCCGAGTCTCGGTCCGGATGGAAGTGCATCGTCACCCGGAGGTCGGGCGGGAGGGGGAGCCCCCTGGACGAGGCCGCGACATGCCGCAGCGCCCTCTCCGTGACCGGCACGGCCGCATCGGTGGACATGCGTGGGAGTCTGCACGGTTCGCGGTCGTCCGTGCGCGTGGATTTCGCCCGCCGGTCCGCCGGTGGGCCCCCTCGGACGGGAGGTCCGGGGTCGGATCGGTCAGGCGCTGGGGCGGAGTGCCGTCGGTCGTGCGGTGAAGGCGCGTTCCAGGAGGGTGTGGAGCGTGTCCTGTTCCGTGGCGCTGAGCCTGTCCAGGCCGGCGCGTGTGGTGTCCATCTTTCCGCGGATCACGTCGATGACACGTTCGCCCTCGGCGGTCAGGACGACGTTCTTGACGCGCCGGTCGGTGGGGCTCGGCTCCCGCCGGACAAGACCGCGCTTCTCCAGCCGGTCGATGATCCCCGTCATGTTGGAGGCGTCGCAGGTCAGGATGGTGGCCAGCGCGCGCATCGCGGCCGGACCCCGGCGCAGGACGTTCAGCGTCTTGCCCTGGCTCGCGGTGAGGTTCTCGCTCGCCGCGGCCGCCGTGAAGTCGCCGTAGTAGGCCCCGAGCGACACGGACAGGAGCTCCATGAGCTGGTCCGTGTCCACACCGCTGGTTCCTGTCATGTGGCTCACTCTACGCCAGGAAGTTTGACCATCTCAAATATTCACGGCTACGGTCAGCTATTGCTTGAAGTTCTCAAGCATCGAGGTTGTTAACTAGTTAGGGCAGACTTTCCGTGTCTCACACACAGCAAGCGGCGTCGCCGAGATCCTCCGGGAATACCAGGATCGTCCTCGTGCTCGGGCTCGCCGCCATGGTCGTCTCGATGATGCAGACCCTGGTCGTCCCGATCCTGGGCATGATCCAGAGCGACCTGAAGGCCAGCACGGCGAACGTCAGCTGGGTGACCACCGCCACACTGCTCTCCGCCGCCGTGTTCACCCCGCTGCTCGGCCGCTTCGGCGACCAGCACGGCAAGAAGCCCACGCTCGTCGGTGTGCTGGTCGTGATGATCGCCGGCTCGGTGCTCGCCGCCACCACCACCTCGCTGACCTGGCTGATCGTCGGCCGCGTGATGCAGGGAGCCGCGACCGCGATCTTCCCGCTCGCCCTCTCCGTCCTGCGCGAGGAGATCGCGCCGGAGAAGCTCCACGGAGCGATGGCCCTGGTCAGCGGCACCCTCGCGTTCGGCAGCGGCCTCGCCCTCGTCGGCGCCGGCCTCCTCACCCAGGGCTCCCACCCCGACTACCACCGGCCCTTCTGGCTCGCGGTCGTGCTCGCCGTGGTGGCCCTGATCGGGGTGCTCGTCACCGTGCCCGCCTCCCGGACGAAGACCGGCGGGCGGACGGACTGGCTCGGCGCGCTGACCCTCGGCATGCTGCTGGTGCTCCTGCTGCTGCCCATCTCCCAGGGTCACGAGTGGGGCTGGACGTCCGGCCGCACCCTCGGCGCCTTCGCCGGTGCCGTCGTCATGGCGGGCGTGTGGGTGTTCACCGAGAACCGGGTCAAGGAACCGATGGTGGACATGAAGATGTTCGTCCACCGGCCCGTGCTCTTCACCAACCTGGCCGGACTGCTGCTGGGCTTCGCGATGTTCACCCAGTTCATCGGCGTCTCGTACCTCGTGCAGATGCCGGAACACCTCGTCGGCTACGGCTTCGGCGCGTCCGTGCTCGCCGCCTCCGTCGTCTATCTGCTGCCCACCACGCTCGTCTCCCTCGTGGGCGCCCAGTTCGGCGGGATCCTGGTGCGCAGGCTCGGTGCACGCGTCACGCTCGCCGCGGGCGCCTGCTTCGGAGTGCTCGGCTTCGCCTGGCTGACCGCCGCCCACGACACCAGCGCCTCCGTCATCAGTGCGGGCATGCTCATCGGTCTGGCGATCAGCTTCGGCTACGCCTCCATGCCGGCCCTCATCGTCGCCGGAGTCCCGGCGCACCAGACCGGCATCGCCAACGGCATCAACTCCATCTCCCGCTCCGTCGGCAGCGCCGTCGCGAGCGCGGTGATCACCTCGCTGCTCGCGTCCAAGACCGTGCGCCTGCCGGCCGGCATGCCCGTCCTGCCGCAGGAGAGCCAGTTCACGCTCAGCTTCGCCATCGCCGGAGCCGCGTTCGTCCTGGTCGCCGTCGTCGCCCTCTTCGGACTCAAGGCGGCGCACGCCCCTCGTGCGTCCGTGGTGCGCGAGTCCGCCGCTCCCGAGGGAACGGAGCGCGCGGCGACCGCGTCCGAGCCCGCGGAGCTCGCGGCCGCCGGGTCCGACGCCAAGTCCGCGTGAGCGGGCCCTCTTTCCCCCGCAGCCCGTAGCCCACAACCCGTAACCCGCAGCCCACAACCCGTAGCCCGTAGCTCGTGGAAAGGCACCCCAACGATGATGTCCCCGGACGGCCGCGCACAGGGAGCGACTCCGGTCGACCACCGTGCGGCGATCATGGTGGAGACCGCCCGGTTCGTCGCGGCGCTCGAGAACGCCGACTCGACGACCCCGGTGCCGAGTTGCCCCGGCTGGACCCTGGCCGACCTGGTCAAGCACACCGGCAGTGTCCAGCGCTGGTTCTCGGCCCTCCTGCACGCCCGCGTCCAGGAACCCCCGCGAACGCGTGACGTCGACCTGCGCCTTCCGGAACAGTGGGAGGGCTACGCCGACTGGCTGGCCGACAGCGCCACGGTGGCGGCCGTGGCATTCGCCGCCACCGACCCGGACCTCCCCATGTGGGCCTGGGGCGTCGACCAGCACGCCCGCTTCTGGGCGCGCCGGATGCTCTTCGAGACCCTGCTGCACCGGGTCGACGCCGAGGAGGCGCTCGGACTGCGGCCCACCGTCGACCGCCCGCTCGCGGTCGACGGCGTCGACGAGTTCCTCGTCAACCTGCCGTTCGCCGGCTCCTTCGCACCCGGTGTCGCCAACCTGCGCGGTCCCGACAGGACCATCCGGTTCCGGGCGACCGACGGTGACGGCGACTGGCTGGTCCGCCTGCGGCCCGACGGCTTCGGGCTCGACCCGTCGGGCGCGGCGGCCGGATCCGCCGAGGCGACCGTCCGGGGAACGGCTGCCAACCTGTTGCTGCTGGTCTACGGCCGCCTCGACCGCCACGCCGAGGGCGTCGAGTGCGAGGGGGACGAGGACCTGCTGACGCTCTGGTTCGCCAACTCCGCTTTCTGAGCGGTGAGGTGGCGGATTCGGTAGATGTGGCCGATGCCGGGTGCGAGCGAGAGCCGTTCGC
Source organism: Streptomyces sp. f51 (assembly GCF_037940415.1). Classification (NCBI taxonomy): domain Bacteria; kingdom Bacillati; phylum Actinomycetota; class Actinomycetes; order Kitasatosporales; family Streptomycetaceae; genus Streptomyces; species Streptomyces sp. f51. The sequence continues at coordinate 7,306,624 of NZ_CP149798.1, forward strand.
ACCCGGCCCGGTGCGCGGGGGCCGTCGCGGCTGTTCTCCTGAGCGCGGTGCGGGTCGCGGGCGGCACGGATGACGGGTCCCTTTCCGGGGCGGTCCGTACAACCAAAACCTTGACCGTCATGTCGTACATGGCAGGCCCACCGAGAGCCGCTGACACAAGGGGGAACCATGCGTACGAGACGATTCACGGCGGTGCTGGCCGCCCTGACGATGGCCGGTGCGGGCGTGGTCGTGGCCATGCCCACACCGGCGGGCGCGGCCACGACGGCGGTCACGTGTCCGACCGGCTGGGGCAGCCTCCCGAAGACCGCGGCCGACAGCGACAACGGCTCGCTCACCGACATCAGGACCGGTCAGCACGACTGCTACGACCGCATGGTCCTCGACGTGCCCACCGCCGGAACCACGGGGATCGGGTACACCGTGCACTACGTCGACGCCTTCTACCAGGACCCGTCCAACATCCTCATCCCGGTCTCCGGCGGGGCGATCATCGAGATCCTGGTGTCCGCGCCCTCGTACGACCCGCAGACCAACACCCCGACCTATCCCGGGCGGGGCGGCCGGCCCCTTCCGGGCGTGGACCTGACCGGCTACCGGACCTTCAGGGACGCGAAGTTCGGCGCCAGCTTCGAGGGCGTCACCCAGGTGGGACTCGGGGTACGCGCCCGGCTGCCGTTCCGGGTGACCCAGCTCTCCGGGCGCCTGGTGATCGACGTCGCGCACTCCTGGTGAGTGTGCGTCCCGCGCGTTCGCGGCGGCCACCGAGTCGATGGGTGGTCGCCGCGTTGCGTTCTGCGTCCGGTCGGTGATCGGGGCGCCCTACGAGGCTCACGCCTCCTGGCGCGGGTCCGACCCGGGATGTCCGGCGCGCCGGCTCTCGTAGAACGTCGGCCAGAGGGTGACCGCCACCAGCAGCCACACCACGGCCACGGTCCCGAGTCCGGCACCGAACCCTGCGATCAGCAGCGGTACGGCGGCGCAGGGCAGGACGACGGACAGCAGCAGTCGGCGGCGGGCGCCGACGAGTTGGCGCGGCGCGGCGACTCCGGTGAGCAGGAAGTACCCGGCGAGCGACGCGCACAACAGCCATCGTGTGCTGTCGGGCAGTGTCTCCAGGTGCTCCACCGCAGCGCCGAGACCGGCTGCGAGGGCCGCCAGACAGCCGGACAGGAAGCAGTGCAGGGGGAGGGCCGCCCGGGCCGGCAGGGAGCGCGCGGTGAGGTAGGGGACCCCCGCGTAGCCGTGCCGGAAGGACAGCGACCACAGGGCGACCAGGAGGAAGAACGCGGCGGCGGCGAGGCCGTAGAGCCGTCGGTTCCAGGGAGCATCGGACGCGGCCTCGATCACCTGGGCGACACCCTCGCCCAGCACGATGATCACGAACAGGCCGAGCCGTTCGCTCAGGTGGTCGGCGTCCGGCGCGGCCACTGACACGGGCAGTACGGGCTCCCTGCGCCGGGAGCGCGTCTCCTCGCGCCGGTCGTGGGCTCGACGGCTCTCGATGATGTCGCGTGCGGAGACGGTGAACGTGACGTACAGGTCGAGGGCGATGCCCAGGGCCCAGAGCCAGTAGCGGGCGGGTTCGTCCGCCCACAGGGAGACGATCCACGGGATCACGCCGAGGGACATCTGGGCCGCGGGCCAGTCCACGAGGATCTCCCGGCGATGCCGCCAGGCCCCACTGGCGAGGGAACGGACCACGATGTAGGCGAGCGCCAGCGCCCTGGCCTGACCGTCCTCGCCCGCGTGGACGCCGGGCACGGCGGCCGCCATGACGGCCATCCCGAACATCGCGGCCAGCACCGTGCGGGTGTGCGTGCGCTCTCCCGCCACGTTCCCGTACAGCGTGAAGCAGATCCACGCGGTCCAGAACGCCAGGAACAGCAGGACGTACAGCCCGAGATCGCCGGCGCCGGGCTCGCCGTGCAGCAGATGCGCGATCTGGGCCACGCCGGCCACGGCCACCAGGTCGAAGAACAGCTCCAGCCAGGTGGCATGGCGTTCCTCCCCCGACGCGGGCATTGCGGGCGACACCTCGTTCACGGCAGTCCCTGTGCTCTCACCAAGACATCGGGGCGTTCCCCGGCCGTACGAGGCGCCCGCGCCGTCCGCCGGACCGGGCTGGGCATCACGCCGAGGAACCGCCCACATTAGCCAGGCATCGGCGTCCGCCGTCGCTGTCACCGCCGGTGAGCGCGCGTGGCACCGCCGACGGCGTGGCGTGTCAGTGCGGGGCGAGGACGCAGAACGCGTGGTCCTCGGGGTCGGTCAGACAGGTCCACGGGGCGTCGCCCTGGCCGATGTCGAGGTCGGTGGCGCCGAGCGTCCGCAGCCGGGCCACCTCCGCCTCCTGGTCGTCACCGGGATACGGCAGCAGGTCGAGGTGAAGGCGGTCCGGCACGGTCCTCACGTCGGGAACGCGCAGGAATTCGAGATACGGGCCGACGCCTTTGCCAGACCGCAGGGTCGCGTGATCGTCGGCCACCTCGTGCACGGTCCAGTCCGTCGCCTCGCCCCAGAACCGGGCCATGGCCCGCGGATCCACGCAGTCGACCACCACCGCGGCGATCGGCCCCGTGTCCCGGTAGACCTCGCGCGGCTCCAGCACGCAGAACTCGTTGCCCTCCGGGTCGGCGAGGACCGTCCACGGCACCTCGCCCTGGCCCACGTCGACGGGCGTCGCGCCGAGTGACCTCAGACGTTCGGTCAGCTCCGCCTGATGGGCCGCCGAAGTCGTGGCGAGATCGAGGTGCACCCGGTTCTTCGTCGCCGTCTTGGGCTCCGGCACCGGAACGACGTCGAGGCCGAGGAAGACCGGGTCCGGCCAGACGGGCCCGCCGGGAGGCCCGACGTACGTCGTCACGCCGGGGCTGTACGCGCTCCAGCCGAGCGCCTCCGCCCAGAACCGGCCGACCGCCGAGCTGTCGAGCGCCTTGACGATGACGTGAGCGGGCCGCAGTGCCATGCGGGCGATCCTATGCGGCGGGGATGCGGACGACCGCGATTCCTCCGTCGAGATCCACCGTCGTCCGGTTCGGCGGCGCCCCGTCCTCCTCGTCGTCGCGCAGCAGCAGGGCCGACTGGCGTTCCTTCAGCTCGGTCTGCTTGCCCGGCGAAAGGCTCGCGTGCAGCTGCTCGAACCCGGTCGCCGAGATCTGCCCCTGACGTGCCGAGTTGCGCCAGGGAAGGACACCGGCCCTGCTCGCACGCAACAGCAGCTGATCGACGAACGACAGCGCCGTCAGGATGATGACCAGCCCGGGCAGGGTCATGAAGACGAGGAATGCCATGACCGCAGTATCCCGGCGGGACCGGACGGAGTCACGGTCGGGCCGGGACCCCGGCCCGCTCCCGTGACCGCCTGATGGCGCGCGGTCCGTGGCGCGAGGTGGCCTGGGAGAGTGTCAGGTCCATCATGCCTGCTCGGGGGGCGTTCGCGGTAGGACGGAGCGCACGTCCGTTTGACCTTGGCACGGGCACGGGACTGCCCGCAGACTCGTCGTCATCCACCCACCGGCGTACGTGCCGGCACCCGACTCGGGCTGCCGGCGCGTTCGTCGTGCTGTCCCGTCGTGCGACGGGGCGGGCCGGGGGGTGGTGGAGCGAAGGGGGATCGATGGATCAGGACATGGTCATGCGGGCGAGGGTCATGCTGCTGAGCGCCAACGTGCGGGTGGTGCGCGGTGGGGAAGGACTGTGGATCTACCGGACCCTGACACCGGTCGAGCCGGAGGTCTACGGGTCGAAACTGGCGTACGTACTGGTGAAGGCGAGCGCGTCCCCCTCGGTGCGGGACCTGCCCGAGCGGCGGATGGCCCTGCTGGAGGAGGCGGTGGCGGTGGCGGCGGCCCTGAGCCCCGCGAACCCCTACCGGGACAAGGTGCTGGGGATGGCACTGGCCGCCAGGCGAGCCGAACTCGAAGGCCCTTCGGCGTCGTAGCGGGCCACGAAGGACTGCCGGGCACGGCCGGCCGGGGCACCACCCGTCGACGCGACGGGCGCCCGCCCCGGCCGGCCGTGTGCCTCAGCCGCTCAGGGGCAGCGACATGAGGAGGCGGTCGGCGCCCGGGCCGAAGTGGTCCGGGCGCGTGCCCGCGGGGTCACGGACGAACCCCAGGGACTCGTAGAGCGCTATGGCATGGTCGTTGGCCGGCTCCACCCACAGCAGGACGGTCCCCGTCCCCGCGGCGCGCAGGGACTTGAGGGTCTCCCGCATCAACTGCCGCCCCACGCCCATGCCTTGCACGGCCGGGTCGACCGCGAGACTGACGATCCAGCTCTGTCCCTTGTTCGGCGGTGTGGCCAGCGCGTATCCGCAGATGTGACCGTCGTCGCCCTCCGCCACGAGCAGGTGGTCCGGGCCCGGCGCGAGGGGTCCTAGCGGGGTGGCTCGGTGTCGTAGTCGGCGCGGGCCCGTTCGACCTTGTCCAGGTTGGTGGCGGCCCAGCCGGCGAGCTGGGCGAAGAGCGGGGCCAGGCTGCGGCCGAGCTCGGTGATCTCGTACTCGACCCTGGGCGGGACTTCCGGGTGGTAGGTGCGCAGGACCATGCCGTCGCGTTCCAGCTGCCGCAGCCGCTGGGTCAGCACCTTCGGTGTGATCGTGCCGATCCGCCGTTCCAGCTCGACGAAACGCTGCCGGCCGTCCGTGTGCAGCGACCACAGGATCGGCGTGGTCCACCGGCTGAACACGATCTCCACGACCGCGCTGGTGGGACAGGCGAGTTCCGGGTCGGTCGCGGCATCCGCCATCCGGTCGGTGCTGTCGGCCACGTACTCCCCCTCGGGGTAGTCACTTTCCTCTAGGTACCTACTATATCGGCGGTGTTAGCGTCCCCGTGTCGCCCGGAGAGCAGGTCTCCGCGGCGGATTCCGCCCTGACCGGGCGGGACAACACGCTGAATCGACACGGGAGTTGTTTATGTTCGTAGTGACGGGGGCAACCGGCAACGTGGGCCGGTCGCTCGTGGGGATCCTCGCGGCAGCCGGTGTTCGGGTGACCGCGACCTCCAGGGGGATCGCGGAGACGGACGTACCGGACGGCGTCGGGCACGCACGGGCGGACCTCGCCGATCCCGAGAGCCTTAGGCCCGTGTTCCACGGAGCCGACGCGCTGTTCCTCCAGAACGGGGGCCCCAGCGCACACCTGTTGAGCCCGAGGGACATCCTCGACGTCGCCAAGGCCGGTGGCGTACGACGAGTCGTCCTGTTGTCCTCCCAGGGAGTCGCGACGCGGCCGGGGTCGGCCTCGCACGGGGACACGGCGCGTGCCATCGAGGACGCCGTACGGGAATCGGGCCTGGACTGGACGATCCTGCGGCCCGGAGGCTTCGACTCCAACGCCTACGCCTGGGCCGAGTCGGTCCGCGCCGACAGGACCGTCGCCGCCCCGTTCGCCGACATCGGCCTCCCGACGGTCGACCCGGACGACATCGCGGAGGTCGCCGCCGCCGCCCTGCGGGAGGACGGTCACGCGGGACGGATCTACGAGCTGACCGGGCCGGAGCTGAACACGCCCCGGCAGGGGGCCGCGGCGATCGCCGACGCCCTGGGCGAGCCCGTCCGGTTCGTCGAGCAGACCCCCGACGAGGCCCGCGCGCAGATGCTCCGGTTCATGCCGGAGCCCGTGGTCGCCACGACCCTGTCCATCCTCGGCGAGCCCACCCCCGCCGAACAGCGCGTCAGCCCCGATGTCGAGCGGGTCCTCGGCCGCGCGCCCCGGACCTTCGCCGACTGGGCGGAGCGCCACATCGTCGCCTTCCGATGAGACCCCGGGCCGACGGGCGGGTGGCCGACCGCGCGTCCGCTGTCGACGGCCGGGCGGGCGGTGGCGTCAGATGCCGCGCGCCTCGGCCAGGACGGCGGCCTGTTCCAGCATGCGGGTCGGCTCACGGCCGTTGCCCCAGGCGTCGTTGAAGGTCGGCACGGATTCCACGTCGGGACCGAAGCATCTGCGGATCGCCTCCAGGAGCACGGTCATGGCCTGCGCTTCAAGATGGCGGTCGCCGCCGGACTCCCTGCGGATCGCGCCCTGCGAGCACAGATGACCGTCCTCGTCGGTCAGCCCTCCCGCGCACCAGCCGTCCGTGCGCAGCCGCAGTGACGCGCGGTGCAGGAGGGCGGCGATGGGGGTGGCCTGCGGAGCGAGGGCCGGGGGAGCGGTGGGGACCGGAGCCGCGGGGGAGGGCGCGCCGGGCGGACCGGGTGGAGCGCCGATCCGGGTCCAGTCGACCGGGGGCGTCTCGATGTGCGCCGTGTTGACCTCGTAGGCGACGGCCGCCACCGCGAGGCGCGCGTCCATCTCCGCCGCGACGGCGGCCAGGCGGGCCTCCAGACCGTCGCCGGGAGGCCCGGGGCGACCTGCCCGCCGCTCGGGTTCCGCGACGGCCGGGGGAGCGACACCGGCGCGTTCGGCTACTGCCGGCTCTTCGGCGGCGGCGATGGCGACAGAGTGTGGCGTGGGGGACTGCATGAAGGATGGATTCCTGGCACGCCCCGCGTTCAGCGCCGCCGAACGGGCGGTACCGGGCGTGGGGCGGCCGGTACCGGGGTGAGCGCGGCTGGGGGGCCGGTCGCCGCGGGGACGGCGGTGAGGGCGGCGCGGGGGTGAAGGTGGCCGGTCGCCGCACGGACGGCAGGCCAGGGTGTCGTGCCCCTCGCGCCCGCGCAGCCCCGGCGCCCGCGCCGCCCTAGCACCCGTGCCGCCCCGGTATCCGCGCCGCCCGAGCACCCGTGCCGCCCCGGCGCCCGCGCCGCCCGAGCACCCGTGCCGCCCCGGCACCCGTGCCGCCCGCACCGCCCCGGCACCCGGCCCTGCTCAGCCCGCTCGCCAGTATCCGAGGGCGTTGACCCGCTGTCTGGGCACGGAGAGCTCCTTGCGGACATGCGCCGACAGCGCGCGTGTGGTCGCCGTGTCGCACGCGATCCACACGTAGGGCCGCGGGCTGTCCTTCAGCAGCTCGGGCAGGGCCGACTTCACCTCTTCGGTCAGATGGCGTCCGTTGTCCCGGCGTGGCACCTGGCGTACGTCGTGGTGCGCGGCGGCCCGGAAGGGCAGTCCCTCCAGGCCGCCCTCGAACCAGATCGTCGCCGGGACCGGAGCCAGCGCCGTGAGCAGGGAGTTCAGGGCGGGCAGGGAGGCCGGGTCGGCGACGGCGAAGACGTGGGAGGGCGCGGGCTCGGGGTGCTCGAACCCCGTGCCCTGGACGGTCGCCTCGACGGTGTCCCCGGGTCCGGCCGCCCTGGCCCAGTTGCTCGCGCGGCCCTCGTGGAGGGCGAACTCCAGGGCGAAGGTGCCGGCTTCCGGATCGGGTTCGACCAGGGTGTAGGCCCGCTGGTGGGGCTTGCCCGCGTTGTCGAACCACAGCCGCACCCACATCGTCGGGTGCACGCCGGTCGCCGCCAGCATGCCCCCGTCGGTGAAGCGCACCCGGCGGTACTCGGGAGTGACGTCCTGCGCGTCCGTCACGGTGAACACGTAGTCCTTCGCGCGCAGCAGTCTGAGCACCGCGCCTTCCCAACCCCGCCCCTGCGCCTGCCCTGTCACTTTCTCCGCCCCTCGCCACGACATCACCGGGTTATTAGTTAGGTGAGCCTAACCTAATATGGCCATGTGGCGCACAGGATGGTCACAGGAACCGCCGGTACGTGACCGTGACCGGCCGAACGGAGGAGTCGCATGTCTCGCACCCCCATCACGCGCGCAGCCCTGTACGAGCAGTTCGTCGACGGCTACGGCACCGTCCGCGTCCTGCCGCTGGATGCGGCGCTGGACGGCCCGGTCGTCCATGACTGGGTGAACGCGGACCGGGCCGCCTTCTGGGGCATGAGAGACCTGACCGAGGAGCAAGTCGTCGCGATATACGCCCACATGGCAACGCTCGGCACCCACCACGCCCACCTGCTCGTGAACGACGACGAGCCCGTCGCGCTGCTCCAGACCTACGAGCCCGGCGCCGATCGCGTCGGCGCGTGCTATCCGGTGGAGCCCGGCGACATCGGCGTCCACCTGCTGCTCGCCCCGGCCGGACCCGGCGGCGGCCGTCCCGGCTGGACCACGGCCTTGCTGAGCGCGGTGGCGTCGTACGTCCTGCTGGGCCTGGACCGCGAGCGTGTGGTGGTCGACCCGGACGTGCGCAACGAGAAGGCCATCGCCCGCTTCCACCGGCAGGGCTTCACTCCGGGGCCCGAGGTCGTGCTGCCGGAGGTGGACCTCCCCGACGTCCACCTCCCGGCGAAGCACGCCCAACTCGCCTTTCTCACCCGGGAGTCGGTCTTCCCGAGAAGAGTTCTGGACCGCGCCGCCCGATAAGGGGCCGTCGTCGGCGTTCTTGGTCCGGCCGGAAGCGTTGGCGGCGGAGGCTGCTGCTCGACCTGGCTGAGCGTGCACGTCGGCCAGCAGCACGAAGGTCACGCGCGGGTACGGCTGCGCGAGATCGAGAAGCCCCGCGACGCCAGGGATCCACTGGATCTGCGCGCACGAGGGGCCCGGTCTTCTGCTGCTGCGTCCACAACTCGGACCGGGCCGCCGGCGACGGCTTCGCTCCAGGCCGTGATGCCCCCGAGCTGCATCTTTTCGGAATCGTCACAAGCTCGTCACGGATAGTGCATGATTCATTTCCTTCTGCGAAACTCGCAGCTCACCACGGCATGGCCCGCAGCGCTCATTCCTTCCCCCGACTCCGAAGTCGGCTATCGGGAAGGGGCGCCGGCGAGGTCGCCTGCGAAGACGAGGTCATGACGCGCCTTGGTGCTCGTCGTGGCCTGGATGAAGGAGAAACACCACATGGGCAAGCGCGTAGCGCTGTCTGTCGCCGCGGCGCTCGGGGTCGTCGGCCTCGTGGCGCCGGCGGCTCACGCCGACGGCGGCTCGGGCGACACCGAGATCCTCGGTGTATCCGTCAACCACGGCTCGGACGTTGTCATCGGCACCACCGCCGCGAAGACCTTCGACGTGACGATCTACGCTGACGACGACTCGGGTCTGCTGTCGGCCGACACCACTCTGGAGGGTCCGGGCTTCGGGTACGCGAACGACGAGACCATCTGCGAGACCGACAGCGAGTGCACGCACTCGTTCACCTTCGACCCCCAGGTCGATTTGGCCAACGACCAGGCGGGCACCTGGTACGTGGGCTCCTGGGTGGACGCGCTCGACGACGACTACCGGTGGGACGAGCGCATCGACAGCTTCCACCTCAAGCGCGCGAGCACGCTGACGGTGAACGCGTCCCCGGAGCCGGTGACCAAGGGCAAGGCCATCAACGTGACGGGCACATTGAAGCGCGCGAACTGGGACGACTACCAGTACCACGGCTACACCGGCCAGCCAGTCAAGCTCCAGTTCCGCAAGAAGGGATCCAGCACCTACACCACCGTCAAGACGGTGAACTCCAGCAGCACCGGCACCCTGAAGACCACGGTTACCGCCTCGGTCGACGGCTACTGGCGCTGGAACTTCGCCGGCACCACGACCACCGGTGCCAAGGCCGCCACGGGCGACTACGTCGACGTGAGGTAGTTCCGGCGCGGACCGCTCGACACGGCTGTCGCTCCGTCCGGCGGGACGGGGGGCAGCCGTGTCGTGTGTCGCGCGTGCCGCGGGCAGCGTCCCGAGGCCGCCACCGTCGTCAGGCCAGCGTGACCTCCACCGGCAGCTTCTTGATGCCGTTGACGAAGTTGGACAGGACGCGGGGCGCGTCGCCGGCCAGCCTGATGTCGGCGATCCTCGGGATCAGCTCCTCGAACATGATGCGGATCTCGGTGCGGGCGAGCAGATTGCCCAGGCACAGGTGAGGGCTGCCCTTGCCGAAGGTGATGTGGTCGTTGTTGGTGCGGGTGACGTCGAAGTCGTACGGGTTGCCGAAGACCTCCTCGTCACGGTTGCCGGAGGCGAACCACATCACGACCTTGTCGCCCTCCTTGACCTGCTTGCCGCCGAGTTCGACGTCGCGGGTGGCGGTGCGGCGGAAGTGGTAGACGGGGGAGGCCCAGCGCAGGAACTCCTCGACCGCGCCCGGGATCAGGGACGGGTCGTCCTTGAGGCGGGCGAGCTGCTCGGGGTGCTGGAGGAGGGCCAGCATCGAGTGCGAGATGGTGTGGCGGGTGGTCTCGTTGCCGGCGACGACCAGCAGCAGGAAGTAGTTGTCGAAGTCCTGCTCGGACAGCGGGATCCCGTCGCGCGGAACGGTGTTGACCAGCTTGGAGACCAGGTCCGTACCGTTGCCGCCGCGACGCTGGCGGGCCAATTCCCGGCCGTACTCGAAGACTTCGAGCGAGGCGGGCGAACGGAACGGCAGATCGCGGTACTTGTCGCTCTCCGCGCTGTGCAGCAGCACGTCCGCGTAGTCCGGGTCGGTGTTGCCGATGATCCGGTTGCCCCAGTCGATGAGTTGCTGGTTGTCCTCCGGCGGCACGTCGAGGAGGCGGGCGAGGACGTTGATGGGGAAGTCGGCCGAGACGTCGGCGACGAAGTCGAAGGTGCCCTTGGCCAGGGCCGCGTCCAGGGTCTGCGCCGTCAGGCCGCGCAGGAAGTCGCCGTAGCTGTTGATGACGCTCGCGCCGAACTGGCGCTGGATGACGCTGCGCATCGCGCGGTGGCGGACGCCGTCGAGCTCCAGGATGGACGCCCGCTTCTTGATCTGGTCGTCGTCCAGCTCTTCGAGGTTGACGAACTTCGAGGACGTGAAGGTCTCCGCGTCACGGTCCACGGTGGCGATGTCCGCGTGCCGGGTGACCGCCCAGAAGCCGGAGTTGGGGGCCTCCTCGGGCTGCCAGTGCACCGGGTCCTCGTGGCGCAGGGTGTGGAACATGCGCCACGGCTTGATGCCGTCGGCGAAGTTGTCGAGGTTCGCGAGGTCGACCTCTTCGAGCGGCAGCGGCTCGGCGAGGGCGGCGCGCAGTTCGGCCTGGGTGGTGGGGGTGGCGGGAACGGTGGGGCTGGTCATGGTGGTTCTCCTGGGCCGGGCTTCGAAGGGTCAGAGGTGGTAGGCGTACTCGGTGAACTCCCAGTCGGTGACGTGCCGTCCGAAGCGCTCGACCTCGTCCCGCTTGTAGGTCAGGAAGGACGTGGTGAAGTCCTTGCCGAGGATGTCGGTCAGGGCGGTGTCCGCCTCCAGCGCGTCCAGCGCGGCGGCCAGGCTCGTGGGCAGCAGGGCGGAGCGCGCGGTGTCGTAGCCGTAGCCCTCAAGCGGGGCCTCGGGCTCCTCGCCGGCCTGGACGCCGAGCAGGGCCGCGGCGATGGTGCCGGCGATCAGCAGGTAGGGGTTGGCGCTGGCGTCTCCGAGCCGCAGTTCCAGCCGGGCCCCCGAGCCGCGCTCCGGCGGGATGCGGACCATGGCGCTGCGGTTGTCGAGACCCCAGTCGATCAGCCAGGGCGCGAGGGTGTCGGGTCCGAAGCGCTTGTACGAGTTGACGGTGGGGTTGGCGAGCGCGGCGAGCGCGGGGGCGTGGGCGAGGATGCCGGCGATGGCGTGGCGGGCGGTGGCCGAGAGGCCGTGCGCGCCCGACGGGTCGTCGAAGACGTTCTGGCCCCCGGTGTCCTCGCAGGACAGGTGGAGGTGGAAACCGGAGCCGCCGGCGTTGCCGAAGGGCTTGGCCATGAAGGTGGCGAGGTTGCCCTCCCGGCGGGCGAGCTCCTTGACGGCGGCCTTGAAGCGGAAGGCGCGGTCGGCCGCGTCCAGGGCCGAGGAGTGGGTCAGGTTGATCTCGTACTGGCCGCCGTCGAACTCGTGGTTGCCGGTGACGACACCGAGGCCCAGGTCGCGCAGCCGGCGCAGGGTGCGCAGCAGGTGGTTGTCCGGGTCGGAGCGGAGTCCGGCGGTGTAGACGGCGCCGGTGGTCTCCGGGGAGCGGCGCCAGCCGGTGGGGGTGCCGGGGGCGGGCTCCAGCAGGAAGTACTCCAGCTCGGGGCCGACGACGGGGCGCAGCCCCTGCTCGGCGCACCGGGCGAGGACGGTCCGCAGCAGGTCGCGCGGTGACTCGGGTGCGGGGGCCGAGGTCGCCGGGTCGCTGACCTCGCCGAGGCAGGTCGCGACGCCGGGCTCCCAGGGCAGTACGGCCGCCGTGGACAGATCCGGGCGTACGGTCACGTCGGGCAGGCCGGCGTCCAGGCCGCCCGTGACGGGGACGACGTCGCCCTGCGGAGTCGTGTGGTAGACGGCCCGGCAGAAGGCCAGCCCGTGTTCGCAGGCCGAGGGCAGGTGGTCGAGCAGGACGTCACGGGCGCGGTCGGTGCCGATCAGGTCGGGATAGACGACCCGGACCACGTCGACGCCCTCCGCGGCGAGCCGCTCCATGTGCCGGCGGATGTCTGAGGTGTCGGATGCGCTCACCGTTGTCTCCTTGGCGGGAAGAGTGGGATGTCCCCGGGCCTGAGAGCGGGGGACGCGTGGTGTGCAGAGAACGGGAGCCGGGGTGCGGGGCGGATGCTGCCGACCCCGAGGCAGTCGTTTGAGTCCGAACGGTATGAGCCGGGTTCAGGTCCCGCAAGGGGGTCGCGGAAAGAATTTATCCACCTGGACAGGTATTGACCAGGGTCCAACGGCTTCCTATGTTGTTTGAAGCCAAACGAGTCAGGGACGCGCTTCGCATCCCTTTGGCCGAGGGGCCCGGACCGGCATCGGCCGGGCCCCTCTCTTCCCCCTTCTCACCCTGCTCAGACGCCCGCATCCCCAGGAGGACCGGCCATGAAGGTCGTCGTCGACATGATCAAGTGCCAGGACCACGGCCAGTGCGTCTTCGCCGCCCCCGACGTCTTCTCCATGGACGACGCCGGGCACCTCGCCTACGTCTCCGACGTGGACGAGGCGCTGCGCGACGAGGTCGAGGAAGCCGCCGACGTGTGTCCGCTCCAGGCCATCCGGATCGAGGGCTGAGGGTCATGACCGCACGCGTAGTCGTCGCGGGCGCCTCGATGGGCGGCCTCCGCGCCGCCGAGCAGCTGCGCGCGGCGGGCTGGACCGGCGCCGTCACCGTCGTCGGCGACGAGCCGCACATGCCCTACAACCGGCCTCCGCTGTCCAAGGAAGTCCTCGCGGGCAAGGCGTCGTTCGAGTCCCTCGCCTTCACCCCGAAGGCGGCCGCAGCCGACGTCGAATGGCGGCTCGGGACCGGCATCGCCACCGCCCGCCTCGACGAGCGGGTCCTCGAACTCGCCGACGGCGAAACGCTCTCGTACGACGGACTGGTCGTCGCCACCGGAATGCGCCCGCGCCGGCTGCGCTGCCGCGGCCCGCTCGTGGGACGCCACACCGTCCGCACCCTCACCGACGCCCAGATCCTGCGCGACGCGCTGATCAGGCCCGGGGCACGCGTGGTCGTCGTCGGCGCCGGATTCATCGGCTGCGAGGTCGCCGCCACCGCCGTAGGACTCGGCGCGGCCGAGGTCACGGTCGTCGACCCGCTGCCGCTGCCCATGGCAGGACCGCTCGGCGACCTGCTCGGCCGGGCGCTGCTCAGACGGCACGAGGAGCGCGGCGTGCGCTTCGCGCTCGGCGCGGGAGTCGCCGGATTCGAGGGCGGCGAGCGCGTCACCGGAGTCGTCCTCGGCGACGGCACCGTCCTCGCGGCCGACGTGGTCGTGGAGTCGGTCGGCTCGGTCGCCAACACCGAGTGGCTGGACGGCAACGGCCTCGACCTGTCCGACGGCGTCCTGACCGACGGACACCTGCGGGTCGGCGGCCGCCCCGAGGTCGTCGCGGTCGGCGACATCGCCCGCTTCCCCAACGCCCGCTACGACGGCGTACCCCGCCGGGTCGAGCACTGGTCCATCCCGACCGACACCGCCAAGCACGCCGCCAGGACTCTCGCCGCCCATCTCGCTGGCACGGAAGCCGAGTTGGCGCCCTTCGCCCCGCTGCCCACCTTCTGGAGCGACCAGCACGAATTCCGGCTCCAGTCCTTCGGCTCGCCCCTGCTCGGCAAGGACGACGTACGGATCCTCGAAGGCGACCCGGACGGTGACGTCGTCGTCGGCTACCACAGCGGCGACCTGCTGGTCGGTGTCGTGGCCCTCGGCGGCCAGTCCGCCGCGATGCGCGCCGCGCGCTACCGCGCCCAGCTGCTCAAGCAGCCCGCCCTCACCGCGTAACGAAGCGTAAGGAACCCCGCTATGTCCCCTGTCCGTGGCTACTTCCATCCCAAGACGGCCCGCGGCACCTCGTCGCTCATCCCCTCGCCGCCGTGGCGCTACTCCGGTGACCTGCTCACCGTCGAATACCGCACGGACCCCGCGCGGGTCCGTGAACTCCTGCCCGAACCGCTTGAGTTGGCGGACGAGGACCCGGGCGCGGTGGCCCTGATCTGGGCCGACTGGCAGTCCTGCTCCGCCTCCGCCGAAGAACTCCTCGACCCGGTCCGCGCCCAGTACAAGGAGGCCTTCGCGGTCGTCCGCTGCCAGTTCCGGGGGCAGACCTACAGCCGCTGCGTCTACATCTGGGTCGACAAGGACTTCGCGATCGCCCGCGGACTGCACCAGGGCTACCCGAAGAAGCTCGGATCGATCCACCAGACCCGCCCGCACCCCTACGGCCCGGCCCCGCGCATCGAGGCCGGCGCCCGCTTCGGCGCCACCCTCGCCGCCGCCGACCGGCGCCTCGCCGAGACCGTGGTGACCCTGCGGGAGCCGTCCGAGACCAACGGCTTCGTCAACGGCCACCCCATGGCCCACCACCGCTGGCTGCCCTCCGTCGAGAAGGGCAAGGGCCTCGCGCTCGACGAACTGATCGAGACGGGCGCGGCCTCCTTCGAGGCCGGACAGGCCTGGACCGGCGAAGCCGACCTGAAGCTGTTCGAGGCACCCACCGAGGAACTGGCCCGCCTGGAGATCCACGAGCCGATCGCCGCCTACTACCGGCAGGTCGGCGTCGTCTGGGACGGCGGACGCCTCCTGGAGTCCGGCACCTCCGGCGCCGAGTGACCCCGACCACCGTATCCACCACAGGACTTGGAGTCCGGACATGACCGAGCACACCCTCACGGTGGCCGGGGTCGCCGTCGACACCCGGCACTGGATCGGCGGCGAACGCGTCGCCTCCGCCGAGACGTTCACCGACGTCTCCCCGATCGACGGCAGCGTCATCGGCGAGATCTCCCGCGGCACCGAGGCGGAGGCCGCCGCCGCGGTGGCCGCCGCCAAGGCCGCCTTCCCCGCCTGGGCCGCCACCCCGCGCGCCGAACGCGCCCGCATCCTGCACGCCGTCGCCGACGGCGTGGAGAAGCGGATCGAGGACCTGGCGGTCGTCGAGACCACCGACAACGGCGCCCTGCTGCGCTCGCACCGCCGTGGTGTCATGCCGCGCGTCGCCCACAACTTCCGCTTCTTCGCCGACTGGCTCCTGACCCTGGACCACGGGGACTTCGAGACCCGCGGTCACACCAACCACGTCAGCTGGGACCCGGCCGGGCCCTCGGTGCTCATCACCCCCTGGAACGCCCCGCTGATGCTGTCGACCTGGAAGGTCGCCCCGGCCCTCGCGGCCGGCAACACGGTCGTCCTCAAGCCCGCCGAGTGGACCCCGCTGACCGCCTCCCTCCTCGCGGACATCGCCGCCGAGGCCGGACTGCCCGCCGGCGTCCTCAACATCGTCCAGGGGTACGGCTCCGAGATCGGCGACGCCCTCACCTCGCACCCCGACGTGCGCCGCATCAGCTTCACCGGCTCCGTGCCGACCGCGCAGCGGATCACGGCGTCCGCCGCCGCGAACCTCACTCCGCTCAGCCTCGAACTCGGCGGCAAGTCACCGCTGTTGGTGTTCGCGGACGCCGACCTGGACCTCGCCGTCGACCTCGCCGTCGAGCAGTACGACAACGCGGGTCAGGTCTGTCTCGCCGCCACCCGCATCCTGGTCGAGGAGAGCGTCGCCGAGGAGTTCACCCGCCGGTTCGTGGCGAAGGCCGCCACCGTCGTGCAGGGCGACCCGCGCGACGAGGCCACCGACATCGGGCCCACCATCCACGAACGCCAGCTGGAGAAGATCGACGGCTTCGTGCGGCGCGCCCTCGACGCGGGCGCCCGCGCGGTCATCGGCGGCCACCGGGGAGAGGGCCAGTACTACGCGCCGACCCTCGTCACCGACGTCGCCCAGGACTCCGAGATCGTCCAGGAGGAGGTCTTCGGCCCCGTCCTGACCCTCCAGACCTTCACCAGCGAGGACGAGGCCGTCCACCTCGCCAACGACACCCGCTTCGGCCTCGCCGCCACCCTCGCCACCGGCGACCGCGACCGCGCCGACCGTGTCACCCGACGGCTCGTCGCCGGGACGGTCTGGGTCAACTGCTTCTTCGTGCGCGACCTCCAGGCACCCTTCGGCGGCTCCCGGCACTCCGGTGTCGGCCGCGAGGGCGGCACCTGGAGCTTCGACTTCTACTGCGACCTGAAGAACACCGTGACCGCGCCGAAGGGATGGAAGGACCATGGGTGAGATCGTCGGGGCGGGGCTGCTCGCCCACGTCCCCACCATCGTGCTCCCCGAGGAGACCCGGCTGGAGCTGAACGAGGGCAAGGAGATCACCCTCGTCACCGGCCTGCAACAGCTCCGCGAGGACGTCTTCGACCGCGACGACTACGACACCGTCGTCGTCCTCGACTCGCACTGGGCGACCACCGTCGAGTTCGTCGCCACCGCCCAGCACCGCAGGGCAGGCCTGTTCACCTCCGAGGAACTGCCGCGCGGCATGAGCCGGATGCCGTACGACTACCCCGGCGACCCCGAACTCGCGCACAACATCGCGAAGTTCGCCGACAGGCACGGCACCTGGATCACCGCGATCGACGACGACTACCTGCCGGTCTACTACGCCACCATCAACCTCTGGAAGTTCCTGGGGGAGGGGCTGCCCGGCAAGCGCTGGGTGACCATCGGGGTGTGCCAGACCGGTGACACGGAGGACCACCTGCGGCTCGGCCGCGCCCTCGCCGACGGCATCGCCGCCACCCCCGGCCGCCGCGTCCTGCTGATCGCCTCCGGCGCCCTGTCGCACACCTTCTGGCCGCTGCGCGAACTGCGCGACCACGAGTCGAGCGACCCGGTGCACATCCGCACCCCCGAGGCCCGTGAGGCCGACCTCGAACGCATCGAATGGTTCAAGGAGGGCCACCACGACAAGGTCCTCGACACCATGGACGCGTTCTCGAAGTTCAGGCCCGAGGCGAAGTTCTTCCACTATCTGATGATGGCCGGCGCCCTCGGCGAGCGGAACTGCGTCGCCCGCGCCCGCCAGTACGGCGCGTACGAGAACTCGATCGGCACCGGCCAGGTCCACCTCTGGTTCGACCGCCCGGCCGACGGCTGGACCGGCGCGGGAGTCCCCGTCCCGGCCGCCGCACCCCACAACCCGCACCGACGCTCCTAGGAAGGCAGCCATGCCCGAGTACCGCCGCATCCTCCTCGACGGCGCCGCCGTCGAGGTCACCGTCGACGGGGACGAACTCGTCGCCGGCGACGGCCGCCGTGTCAAGACCGAGGAGGCGCACCACCTGCCCCCGGTCGTGCCCTCCAAGGTGATCGCCGTCCACCTCAACCACCGCAGCCGGGTCGACGAGTTCGGCATCGAACTCCCGCCCACACCCACCTACTTCCACAAGCCGACCTCGGCCCTCAACTCCCACAAGGGCGCGATCGTCCGCCCCGAGGGCTGCAAGTGGCTCAACTACGAGGGCGAGGTCGCCATCGTCATCGGGAAGACCGCGCGGAACATCTCACCGGCCGAGGCGGGGGAGTACATCGCCGGCTACACCGTCGCCAACGACTACGGCCTGCACGACTTCCGGGACACCGACGCCGGCTCCATGCTCCGCGTCAAGGGCTCCGACACCCTGTGCCCGCTCGGCCCGGGCCTGGTCACCGACTGGGACTTCCGCGGCAAGAGCCTGCGTACGTACGTCAACGGCGAGGTGGTCCAGGACGGTTCGACCGACGAGATGCAGTGGGACATGCACTACCTCGTCGCCGACATCGCCCGCACCATCACCCTCCACCCCGGTGACGTGCTGCTGTCCGGCACCCCGGCCAACTCCCGCCCCGTACAGCCAGGTGACGTCGTCGAGGTCGAGGTCGAGGGCCTGGGACGGCTCACCAACCACATCGTGACCGGCCCGGCCGCGATCCGCACCGACGTCGGCGCCCAGCCCACCGAGTCCGAAGAGGTCCTGTCCACCGCGCTCGGCGGGGACTGGGAGTTCCGCGGCATCCGCCCGCCCCGGCGCTGATGCGGGCGGCACGAGCGCGCCGTACCGGGCGTCACGGAGAAGGGCGCCCGGTACGGTGTTCCGGCCGTCGGCGGGTGCACGCCACCGACGGCACGCGCACCCGCGCGACCCGCGCCGGCATCACGCCGGGTCCCGTGAGCAGGCGGGTAGGGTCGCAGCCATGACCGAACCCGCCGAGGCCCCCGAGGGCACCAAGCCGCGCCGGCGCATGAACTACGGGGAGGGCCGCGAGGCCCTGCTCAACGCCGCCGTGCGGGTCGTGGCCCGGGGCGGGCTGCGCAAGCTCACCTACCGGGCCGTGGCGGAGGAGGCGGGCACCACGCACGGACTGGTCGTACACCACTTCGGTTCGCGGGACGCGCTCATCGAGGAGGCGGTCGCCCACGCCATCCGCACCTCCCTGAACACCAGCGCGCTCGAACCCGGCACCGGCCGGATCGAGGAGTTCTCGGTGGGGGTGTCCGAGATGGTCACGGCTGATCCGGACATACAGTCCTTCCAGTACGAACTGCTTCTGGAGGCCAGACGCCGCCCGGAACTGCTGCCGCACCTGCGTGCGTTGTACGACGAGTACTTCGACGCCACCGGGCGCGAGCTGTCCCGCATGCTGCCCGGCGGGGCCGGACAGCCGCTCACCCGGCTCGTCTTCGCCGCCCTCGACGGCCTGGTGCTGCACCAGCTCGTCTTCGGCGGCCCCGAGATCACCGACGCCGCCGTGGAGGAGCTGCGCTCGCTGCTCCGGCTGCTCCGGGACCGGCAGGACGCCCCCGACGAGAGCCGCGACTGACGCGCTGACCCGCCCGTTCCAAGGCCCTGGACGCCGGTCGTCCGGGGCCTTGCGCGTTCGGCGCAGGAAACCTGCCGCAGCCCCTTGTCAAACGGATAGTTCCAGCCCAGTATGAGGCAACTCGTTTGGCCTGAAACGAATCCCTCTTCCTCCCTGGCAGGTGATCCGAGTGGACAGTCAGACGGCGGTCGTGAACCAGACCGCGCCCGACGCCCCCACAGCAGGCAAGCTCAAGCCCAACTCGCTCGGCGTCCTGGGCATCCTCTTCTTCGTCCTCTCCGCCCAGGCGCCGCTCACCGGCGTCGCGGGTGCCGTGCCCATCGCCGTCGGCGTGGGCAGCGGCGCGGGGGCGCCCGCCGCCTATGTGGTGGCGGGCCTGATCACGCTGCTCTTCTCCGTCGGCTTCGTGGCGATGGGCCGGCATGTCGTGGACGCCGGCGCCTTCTACACGTACATCGGCAAGGGGCTCGGCCGGACGGTCGGCACCGGCAGCGCGGGTGTCGCGCTGTTCGCCTACTGCGCGATCCAGGCGGCCATGTACGGGCTGTACGGGGCGACCGTGAACGGTCTGCTCGCGCACTACACCGGGATGGACGTGCCCTGGTGGGCGTGCGCCCTGGTCACCATGGTGATCGTCCAGGTGCTCGGCAGCGCGGGCATCGAGATGGGCGCGAAGGTGCTGGCCGTCTTCGTCCTGGCGGAGTTCAGCATCCTCAGCGTCTTCGCGCTCGTCACCTTCTTCAAGGGCGGCGGACCCGAGGGGCTGGCCTTCACGCAGTCCTTCTCTCCGAGCGCGGCCTTCGAGGGCGCCCCCGGCGTGGCCCTGATGTTCGCCGTGGCGTCCATGATCGGCTTCGAGGCCACCGCGATCTACGGCGAGGAGGCGCGCGAACCGCGCAGGACGGTCCCGCGGGCCACGTACACGGCCGTCGCCTTCGTCACCGGCTTCTTCGGCTTCGCCTCCTGGATGCTCGTCTCCGCCTACGGCCCCTCGAAGGTGTCCGGGGCGGCGGGCAAGGCCCTGGAGAGCGGCGACTCGACGAGCTTCGTCTTCGCACCGATCGCCGACCTCTTCGGCGGCTGGGTCAACGACGTCCTGCCCGTCCTGCTGGCCACCTCGCTCTTCGCCGGCATCCTCGCCTTCCACAACTCCGCCAACCGCTACCTGTTCTCGCTCAGCCGCGACGGACTGCTGCCCAAGGCGCTGTCGTCGATCAACAGCCGTCACTCGCCCAGCGTGGCGGGCCGGGTGCAGACGGCCGTCGCGGTCCTGCTGGTCGTTCCGTTCGCGCTGGCCGGCAAGGACCCGGTGCTGACCCTGTTCTCGTGGGGCAGCGGCGTGGCCGTCCTCGGCATCATGGCCCTGTACCTGCTGACCTCTGTCTCCGTGGTGGTCTTCTTCCGCAGGGAACGCCTGGACACCCGGCCCTGGAACACCCTGATCGCCCCCTCCCTGGGAGCGCTCGGCGTGGCCGTGGCGATCTGGCTGATCGTCCAGAACTTCACCACGCTCATCGGGGGCGAGAGCGGCACCGCCCTCGTGCTCGAACTGATCGTCCCGGTCGTCCTCGTCCTGGGCGTCGTGGCCGCACGGCTCACCCGCGACAGAGTCGGGGCGGCCGGCCGCTGACGCAGACCGGGCCGCTCACCCGGCCCGGTCCGCCACCTGGTCGAGGAAGCCGTCGACCAGGCGGCGGGCGTTCGTCCGGGCCATGGGCTCCATGGCCCGGCTCCGCGCCAGCAGCTCACCGGGGTCGACGCCATGGCGTACGCACTGCTCCGCCCCGCCGGCGTCGATCCAGCCCCGCACCATCGCCGTGGTGATCTCCGGATGGAACTGCACACCCAGGCCGTGCCCGGTCCTGAACGCCTGGACGCACACCTCGTTGCGGGCCACCTCCTTGGCGCCGGGTGGCAGGACACAACGGTCGTAGTGCCACTGGAACCACGGACCAGGTCCCACCAGCGACGGCTCGTCGGTGGCGACCTCGACCCAGCCGATCTCCGGTCGCGGTGAGGCCTCCACCCGGCCGCCGAGCGCGGTGGTCAGCGCCTGGGCGCCGAAACAGACCCCGAGCACCGGGACGCCGAGACGGTCGGCCTCGCGCAGGAGACCCAGCTCGCCGTCTATCCAGGAACCGATGGCCGCCCGGTCGTACACCGACCACGGAGCCCCGAGCGAGACGATCAGGTCCCAGTCGCCGGCCTGCGGGAAGTCGAAGGCGACGTCCGGCGCGTGATGGCGGTGCTCGGGCACGACCGTCACCACGGTGAGGTCGTAACCGCGCTCCTCCAGCCGGGCCCCGACCAGCCCCGGCTCCGTCACATGGTCGTGCTGGACGACGAGTGCGCGCACGTGGCACTCCCTTCCCCGCGGGGTCCGCGGACCCGTCGGATCGATGCCGGAGGCCCTTGCCCCCGCTCCGCGCCCAGCCTATCGTTTGGGTTCAAATAATATTTCTGGAGGTCCCGCATGCCGAACGTCACCCACGAGGAGTGGCTGCTCCGGGCCAAGTCCCTGAACCTCTCCGGCGCCCACCACATCGACGGCGCCGACGAGGACGGCTCGGGAGCGGCCTTCGACGCCGTCTCGCCCCGCGACGGCCAGGTGCTCACCCCGGTTGCCGACGCGGGCACCGCCGAGGTGGACGCGGCCGTCGCCGCCGCCCGCCGCGCCTTCGACACCGGCCCCTGGCCGCGCCTCGCACCCGCCGAACGCGGCGCGACCCTGCTGCGCGTCGCCGACCTGCTCCAGGAACGCCGGGCCGACCTCGCGCTCACCGTCAGCCTGGAGATGGGAAAGCCCATCACCGACGCGTACGACATCGAACTGCGCGCCCTGATCAACACCTTCCGCTGGTACGGGCAGCTGGCCGACAAGGTCACCGACGAGTCCCCGCACACCCCGGCCGACGCGCTCGCCCTGGTCACCCGCGAGCCCGCCGGAGTCGTCGGCGCGGTCGTCCCCTGGAACTTCCCCCTCACCCTCGCCGGCTGGAAGGTCGCCCCGGCCCTCGCCGCCGGCTGCACGGTCGTCCTGAAGCCCTCCGAGAACTCACCGCTGTCCGCGCTGCTCCTGGGCCGGATCGCCACCGAGGCCGGACTGCCGCCGGGCGTCCTCAACGTCGTGGGCGGCACCGGACCCGTCGCGGGCCGGGCGATCGGCCTCCACCCGGACGTCGACGTCCTCGCCTTCACCGGCTCCACCGCCGTCGGACGCCACTTCCTGCGCTACGCCGCCGACTCCAACCTCAAGCGCGTATGGCTCGAACTGGGCGGCAAATCACCGAACATCATCCTTCCCGACGCCCCCGACCTGGAGAAGGCCGCCGCCACCGCGGCCTGGGGCATCTTCTTCAACCAGGGCGAGATGTGCACCGCCCCCTCCCGGCTGCTCGTCCACACCTCCGTCGCGGAACAGGTCACCGAGTCCGTCGTACGGCGGGCCCGCGAGCTGCGGATCGGCGACCCCCTCGACCCGTCCACCGAGATGGGCGCCCTGGTCGGCGAAGCGCACCTCGGCCGCGTACGGGACCACATCGCCACCGGGCTCGCCGAGGGCGCCCGACTGCGCGCCGGCGGCGACCGCACCCTCACGGACACCGGCGGCAGCTACCTGGAACCGACCGTCTTCGACCAGGTCGACCCCGGAATGCGGCTCGCCCGGGAGGAGATCTTCGGCCCGGTCCTGTCGGTCCTCACCTTCGACGACCTGGACGAGGCCGTACGCCTGGCCAACGACACCGAGTACGGCCTCGCCGCCGGGCTGTGGACCTCCGACCTCTCCACCGCGCACCGCGTCTCCCGCGCCCTGAAGGCCGGCACGGTCTGGGTCAACTGCTACGAGGAGGGCGACCTGACCGTCCCCTTCGGCGGCATGAAGCAGTCGGGCAACGGCCGCGACAAGTCGGCCCACGCCCTGGAGAAGTACACCGAACTCAAGACGACTTGGATCCAGCTTTGACTCCTCCCCTTCCTGGCGGAGGGGGATGCGCGGCTCACTTCGCCCGACACCTAGCAGATGGCGGGGCTTACAAGATCAGCGCCGGCCGGGTTGAGACCAGCCCGGACGAGCATCACACGGGCGGAGTTCTTGTCCCTGGGGGACACGGCTCCGCACGCGGTGGACGTATACGTTCGTTCGGAGAGGGGCAGCGCGTGCTTGGCTCTCGCTCCGCACTGTGCGCAGTCCATGGTGGTGTGCGCGGGGTTGACCAGGTGAACGGTGCGCCCGTGTTTCCGGGCCATATGAAGGAGCGCGTTCTTGGTCGCGCTGATGGCGGCGTCGGCGGCCTTGCGGGCCAAGGTGGATCGGGCGAGGAACTTCGGGCTGAAGTCCTCGACGGCCAGCACGTCGTGGTCGCGGACCACTGCCTTGGCCCACTTGCGGCCGGTGTCCTGACGCTGCCGGGCGATCTTCTTGGAGATCTTCGCCGCCGCAGTGCGGGCCTTGCGGTAGCCGCCGGTGTCAGGCTTGTTCACTGGCGTCCGGCGGCGGGCCATCTGGCGCTGGTAGCGGGCCAAGCGCTGCGCGGCGCTTTTGCCATACTGAGCATGGGGCAGGTCGTGGGCGTCGGAGCTGGTGGTGGCGGTCTCCTTCACGCCCCAGTCGATGCCGATCGCACGTCCGGTGGTCGGCAGGGGCTCGGTCGTCGTCGCCACGACGAACGAGGCGTACCAGTGGCCGAGGCAGTCCTGGTACACGCGTACGGATGTCGGGTCGGTGGGCAGAACGCGGGACCAGACCACGGTCAGGGCGATGCCGCCGGCCAGATGCAACCGGCCCTCTTTGAGCCGGAAGCCGCGTCGCGTGTAACTCAGCGACACACGCGCCTCACGCTTGCGCTTGATCCGGGGCATCCCGGCCCGCTGCCGTACCGGCAACCCGGCCTTGACGTCCTTGAGGGCTTTCGCGCGGGACTTGGCGAAGTCCCGGATCATCTGCTGCTGCGGCACCGAACTGCCCTCGCGCAGCCACGCCATCACACCCCGGGCCTCGGTCAACATCTTGTCGAGCTGCGCCGGGCCGCAGGTCACCTTCTCTGGGGCGTCCTTGTTCATGCCATGAACCTTGCGAGACATGGCCACGCACTCGTTCCACACCCACCGGCAACGTGCCCACTCCGCATCCAGGCGGGCCAGCGCAGCCGACGACACGCGAAGGCGGTAGGTGTACCGGGCGGGCCCGGCTCTCTCCGCGCCACCCGGAGTCTCCATGGCGTCATGCTGCCACCAGACCAACACGGTGGGGCACGAATCGTGAAGAAGCTGGCACCAGTCTCCGCACGTCCACCGGATCTCACGTCGGATTTCCGGCAGGGACGAGAGCCAACCGGCGGTCGCTCGGCTCTGGGATCTTCCACTACGTCGAGGGCGGAAATCGCATCACCGCGGAGGGGTCCGAATCGTCTTGCTCACGACTCAACTTACTCGGACCTGACCCGCAGGGATCCGATTCTCCCCACAAGCGGGAGGCACGCCCACCCCGGCCTGACGGCCGGGGCAACTTCGGAGGACATCGTTCATGCGCCCCTTGATCGCCGTTCCGGCCCGCTTCTCCGCGACCACCTCCGCGCTGCGGTACGCCGCCGAGGTCAACGCCCGTGCCCTGATCGAGGCGGTGTGGCGGGCGGGCGGTGAACCGGCGACGATCCACCCGGCCGACCCCGCCGTCACGGACGTCGCCGGACGCCTCGCCCGCTTCGACGGCGTCCTGCTTCCCGGTGGCGGCGACCTCGCCCCCCACCGCTACGGCGCCGCCGACGCGCACGACAGCGTCTACGACGTCGACGACCTCCAGGACGCCTTCGACCTCGAAGTCGCCCGTCGGAGCCTGGACTTGGGCCTCCCGCTGCTGGCCGTGTGCCGGGGTCTCCAGGTGGTGAACGTCGCCCTCGGGGGCACCCTGGAGCAGGACATGGGCGGCCCCGAGCGCGAACACCGGCACATCGTGCACCCGGTGGCCGTCGAACCCGGAACACTGCTGGAACAGGCCACCGGCGCCCAGAAGGTGGAGGCGTCCTGCTACCACCACCAGCGGGTCGAGCGCCTCGGCACGGGCCTGAGGGTCACCGCGCGCGCGGCTGACGGAACGGTGGAGGGTATCGAACTCCGTTCCGCGGAAGGGTGGTTCACGGCGGTGCAGTGGCACCCGGAGGACACGGCACACGAGGATCCGGTTCAGCGGGCGCTGTTCGAGGCGCTGGTCGATGCGGCTCGGGGCGGGCGCTGACGGCTGTCAGTTCTTGGGTCACCGGTCTTGGGCCGCCGGTCTTGGGCCGCCGGTCTTGGGCCGTCGGCGACCGCTGACGCCTCGCCTCGGCCGAGGCCTCTCCGTCTCAGCGGCCGAGGCATCTCCGTCTCAGCCCTTGGCCCGTCGGCCGCTGCGGCGGCGGGCCGGCTCCGCGCCGTCGAGGAGGGTGAGCCGGCGTTCCTCGCCCTCCTCCTCGACCTGGCGTACGACCTGCCGCAGTCCCTCCGCGACACCTTGGCACTCCTCGTCGCTGAGCCGCGAGGCGACGAACGCCTCCTCCTCGTTGAACCGCGGGAACAAGCGCTCCATCAACGCCTCGCCCTCGTCGGTGAGGCTGAGCAGCTTCAGCCGGCCGTCGGACGGGTGGCAGGCCCGTGTCATCAGCCCGCGTCCCTCCAGGGTCCGCGACACACCGGTGAGCGTGCCCTTGGAGATCCCGGCCTCCTCCGCCACGTGCCGGGTCTCGGTCTCGCCCCAGACCCAGACCACCCAGAGCACGACGAAGGACGTCCAGGTCAGATCCGCGTCGCGCAGCACCGAGTTCTCCAGGTGCTGGCGCACGGCGGAAGCGGCACGGTAGATGTTCGCGACCACCGCCATCTGCTCGCGGTGTATCGGGATGCCGCCCAGCTTCGCAGCTGCCAGCTTCTCCGCTTCGGTGATCGACCGCTGGCCGGGCACAGGCACGCTCCCTTGATCGTTCGGACCCAAATTGTACGGGACGCGTGCCGGACCGGGCCGACCGATCGTCTCCGCGGGAGGGTTCCGTCGCGGATTCCTTTCGGAGCGATGTAGAGAGCGGCTCGACGGCTCCGTTCACCGGGGGAGTGCGCCACACTGGGCGCGCCGACGATCAAGGAGTTCAGGTGCCGAAGTTCCTGCTGATGGTGAACCATGACGGCGGAGAGTTCGAGCAGCCCATGGACGAGTGGGCCCCCGCGGACATCACGGCCCACTTCGACTACTACGCGGCGCTCACCGAGGAACTGGTCGCGAGCGGTGAGATGGTGCAGTTCACGGGGCTGGCCGACCCGCGTCTCGCCAGGATCGTGCGCTCGGACGGAGCCTCGGCGCCGGTGGTCACCGACGGGCCGTTCCCGGAGTCCAAGGAGGTGCTGGCCGGGTTCAACGTCGTCGACGTGGAGTCCGAGGCCCGCGCCCTGGAGATCGCGGCCCGGATATCGGCCGTGCCAGGACCCGGCGGGGTGCCGACGCGGCAGCCGGTCGAGGTGCGCCGGGTGATGGACGCCGTCGCGTTCGACCTGTGACCGACGGCCCGGGTGTCGAGGACCTGCTGCGCTCCCTGGCGCCGCGGGTCCTCGGCGTGCTCGTACGACGGCAGGGAGACTTCGACGCGTGCGAGGACGCCGTCCAGGAAGCCCTGATCGCCGCCGCCCGGCACTGGCCCGTCCACGGGATCCCGGAGAATCCGCGCGGCTGGCTGCTGAGGACCGCGACGCGTCGCCGCGCCGACCAGGTGCGCAGCGAGACGGCGCGACGGCTCCGGGAGGAACGCGTGGCGAGGGAGCCGGCTCCGGCCGCGGGCCCGGTCGGCGACGACACTCTGGCGCTGCTGTTCATGTGCTGCCATCCCGCGCTCACGCCGGCCTCGGCGATCGCCCTGACCCTGCGGGCCGTCGGTGGTCTGACGACCGCCGAGATCGCGGCCGCCTACCTCGTGCCCGAGGCGACGATGGCACAGCGCATCAGCCGGGCCAAGCAGCGCCTGAAGGCGTCGGCGGCGGTGTTCGAGGTGCCGCCGCCGGGTGCGCGGGACTGGCCCGCGCGGCTTCGGTCCGTCCTGCATGTGCTGTACCTGGTGTTCAACGAGGGCTACGCCGTCACCGCCGGGCCGGTGCTGCATCGTGCCGACCTGTCGGGCGAGGCCGTCCGGCTGACCCGGCAACTGCACCGGGCCCTGCCGGACGATGGCGAGGTGGCCGGGCTGCTGGCGTTGATGCTGCTGACCGACGCTCGCCGGCCGGCGCGTACCGGTCCGCACGGCGAGCTGATCCCCCTGGCGGAGCAGGACCGTGCGCGCTGGGACCGCCGGCTGATCCAGGAGGGCACCGCGCTGCTCATCGGCACCTTCGCCCGCAACGAGCGCCCTGGACCGTATCGGTTGCAGGCTGCCGTCGCGGCCGTTCACGACTCCGCCGCCCGCGCCGAGGACACCGACTGGCCGCAGATCCACGGTCTGTACGAGCTGCTGGAACGGGTCTCGGGCAGCCCGCTGGCGACCCTCAATCGCGCGGTCGCGCTCGCGATGACCGACGGCCCCGCCCCCGCTCTGGAGTTGCTCGACCGGCTCGACGCGGATGACCGCGGCCCGCTCGCGGGTCATCACCGGCTGCACGCGGTGCGCGCCCATCTGCTGGAGATGGCCGGTGAACCGATCCGGGCCGTGCGCCACTACCGTCTGGCGGCCGCCCTCACCGCCAGCACACCCGAGCAGCGCTATCTCACGACCAAGGCGGCTCACCTGCACAGCGTTTCGCACGAACCCGCCGACTGACCGACCACCTTCGACGTCTTCCGGTCGCGAACTCGTACGCTGCACGAGCACGTTCACGATCTCGACCATCGACAGACCAAGGAACGCGACATGCCCACGTGGTCCCGCACGCTGCGCGAGGCCGGCGTCACCGAGCCCGACCTGTGCGCCGCGTACGGCCAACAGCGCAGGTTCGTACGGCGCTTCAGGGCCGCGGAGTACCTGACCGTCCGGCTCCTGCTGCCGGCTCGTCTGCACCCGTCGGTCGTCGCCGCGGTCGCGTTCATGCACGAGACGGACGAGCGCGTCGACACCGGCACGCGCGAGGCGCGCGGGGCGGCCCTGGAGTCGTGGGCGTCCGCCACCCGTGCGGTGCTCGACGGCGCGACCGCCCCCGACGCGACGCTCAGGGCGCTCGCGGACACGGCCAAGCGACACCCCCAACTGCCGGGGTACGTCGAGGCGTTCCTGCGCGGGGCGCGGCACGAGGTCGACTACACGGGCTTCGACACCGAGGAGGGGCTTCAGTCCTACGTCGACGGATACTCGCTGCCCGCCTTCATGCTCCTGACCTGTCTGCTGGAGCGAGAGGAGTCCGCGGACGACGAGGTGTTCGTGCGGTGCTGCCGTGACCTCATCGAAGCGATGCAGCGGATCGACTTCCTCGACGACCTCGCCGAGGACGCGGTGCAGGGGCGCGTGGGCATCCCGGGCAAGGATCTGGAGCGCCACGGCCTGTCCGTCGAGGCTCTGCGGAGTCCCACGGACGCGGTGCGTGGGCGACTGGGTCAACTGGTCGCGGAACAGGTCGAAATGACGCGCCCGCCGCTGTCGGCGAGCGAGCGACTCGTGGACCTGGCAGCTCCGGGGACGCGCCCCTTCGTCATCGCCCTGCTGGAGGTGCAGGAGCTCCGGCTTCGCGCGATCGGACGCAAGGGCGGCGGTCTGGTCGACGGCGCCGCGCGCCCGTCCGTACCGGCGCTGCTCGGTGTGCTGGCACGTCAGTACCGCGCGGCGCGACGGATCCGGTAGACCTCGCGCGGAGGGCGTTGTCAGCCCCCTGCGGCCGCCTGCCCGATCGGCCGCAGCGGGCATCCGGTGCCGATGCGCGTGACCAAATCCGTTCGCAGAGTGGCCAGTTCGGCGATGCGGGTCTCCACGATCCGGAGCTTCTCCTCGAAGAGCGCGGAGAGTGCCTCCGCACTGTCCGGTGCCTCGCGCAAGGTCTCGCCGGTCCGCGCGATCTCCGCCAGGGTGAATCCGAGTGCCTGCGCGGTACGGACGTAGGCGAGCCAGGCGACGGTCTCGGGCGGGAAGTCGCGATACCCGTTGGCTAGACGCCGACCCGTGACGAGGCCGACCTTCTCGTAGAACCGGATCGTGTCCCTGCTCATACCTGTCTGCGCGGCAAGCTCACCGATACGCATGCCCCTCCAACGGATAGCGGGCTTGACCTTGGAGCGTAGTCCACTGTTTAGCGTGAGGCGTCCTTGCAACGAGACCAGCGGGAGTCCTGTCGTGAGCCGCCTTCGAGCACCCGAGTGCCCCACCTACCTTCGTGTCGTCCGGGCGAGCGCTTGGTACGACCTGGCCGTCACGGCCGGATTCGCAACGCCATGGACCTACGCCCTGCTCCACGACGCCCTGTCGTCGGCCGGCACCGCGCTCGGCCTCGGCGCCCTGCCCGAACTCGACGCATGGCAGGTCCTGTTCGCCAACCTCATGGGCTCGGTGGTGGTGGTATGGGCGGCTCTGCGCATCGTCAGACCGCTGCCGGAGTACGGCCTGTTCGACGGCGTGGCGCGCGCCCTGTTCGCGACGTGGCAGCTCTACGCACTCGCCCACGGAGTGTCACAGCTCGTGTGGCTCTTCTTCGCCGTGGAGCTGACATTCGGCGTCCTCCAACTCGCACCGTGGAGGTGGACCCGAGACGCGGCCTTCGAAGGCGACGAGACATCCCGACCGACGGTGCCGGCGGCCGAGATCGCCGATCCGACTACCGGACTTCCGTAGCGACCGGGTGGAGGAAGAAGAGACACGAGCCCGGGTTGAACTCGCCCACCTCGGCGACGAAGTGAAACGTGTCGCCTGCGCCGACGGTGGCGGGGATCTTCTTGCCAGTCAGTTTCAGATCAAGGACGTTGACGTTCTCGTACTTGAAGGCCGGCCCAACCGCCGTTCTCGGTCCCTTGTCGCCCGGGCCCAGGAGGATGTCGTAGCGGGTGTTGTAGTCACCGTGGGGCGCCATGTTCACGATTGAGCCGTCGAAGGCGATCGTCTGGCCCTTGTGGCGGGTCGCGAAGTCCAGGTTGGCGTCGTCGCAGTAATCCGCCTTCAACAGAGCCGCGAACTTCGGGTTGTTCTGAGGTGTGATCGCTTCGGTGGCAGCAGACTTGGTCGGAGTCGGAGTCGCTGAAGGAGTCGCCGATGGCTTCTCGTCCGCAGTGGCCGTCGACTTGCCTGCCGCGTCCTTCTTCTCGCCTCCGCCGGTGAGTGCGGCGGCGACGCCGATGACGACGGCCAGGGTTACGAGCACGCCGGCCGCCGTGCCGATCAGGCGCCACGGCACCGGCTTCTTCGGCCGCCGGAACTCGAGGGTGGAGCGGAGCGTGCCCTGGGCCCGGTCCACGAGCTCCCAGCCGTCCTCCTGCATCTTCGAGATCACCCGGCCGTCGGTGCCTCGAACAGCCCGCACGGTCCTGTATTCGTACGTGATCTCGTCGGCCATGCGGCTCGCTGCCCCCTGAATGGACTCTTCTTACCCGTTGCCTCGGCAGCATAAGGGACATCGCGAGGGTCTCGGCGGCATTGATCATCAGCGGCGAACAGGGCCAACGTCGCCCGGGCGCGCTTCCGTTATCGGTGCCGCTGACCGGGCCGCGCCGGGAACCGGTCGAGCAATCGGGTTGAGTGGCTGCTTCCCCTCGTATAGCAATGCTCTGTGATTCATGGCGAAGCCGGCGTCGCAGGAACTGGTCGGTGAGGCTCTGCTGTGGGGCATCGACCTGCACAGCAGGACCGCTCACATCGGGATCTCCCTGCGCCCCTCGTTCCGCGGCAGGGGGCTCGGCGTCGATGTTCTGCAAGCGCTGTGCGCATACGGATTCGCCGTACGTGGACTGCACCGCCTTCAGATCGAGACCCTCGCGGACAACGCCCCGATGATCGCGGCCGCGACCAGGGCGGGGTTCCGAGGGAACGCTGCGGAGTTCCGCCTGGGTGTACGGCGCCTACGCGGACGAGGCCATCCTCGGTCTCCTCGCGAACGACTGGACGCCCCGCGCCTGACCAGTGTCAACATGGGCCCGCAGTGGAGCGGACGCGAACCAAGGGCTGGTCGGCGACCAGGCGGGAACCTGGGCGCCTTGGTTGCCGACCACGAGGGAGTCCCCTCGCACCGACGAGGTCCGCCATGATGCCGTGGTCGAGTCATTCCCCCTGCGTGGTCGCGATCCGCTCGTTCCAGGCCCGCAGCTTCTCCGGGTTGCGCACGCCCCAGATGCGGGTGATCCGGCCGTCCGCGATCTCGAACGCGGCCACGTTCACGGTCAGGTCCCCGCGCAGCGCCACCAGGCCCGGCCGGCCGTTGACCGACAGGACCCGTAGTTCCATGCCGGGCGCGCGAACGCCGATGTCCGTGATGTAGCGGGGATCCGCGCGGCGCCCTCCACCGGTCGTAGCGCCGCCCTGGCCAGGCCGCCGCCGTCGGTGACCATCACCGCACGCGGGTCCAGCAGGCCGACCAGGGCCGGGATGTCCTGTTGCTCCCAAGCCTGTTTGAATTCCCGGATGATTCCCGCCTGCTCGGCGCTGGGTACCGGCGCGGACCGCACGGCGCGGACGCGGCGGCGTCCCGAGGAGGCCAGCTGTCGGCAGGCGGCCGGTGTGCGCTCCACGATCGCGGCCACGTCGTCGAACGGGTACTGGAAGACGTCGTGCAGCACGAAGACCACGCGCTCGGCGGGAGTCAACGCCTCCAGCACGACCAGGAAGGCCATGTCCACCGATTCGTCCAGCACGATCCGGTCCGCCGGGTCGGTCGTTTCGGCTCTGCGGCCCGGCAACTGCGAGGCATCGGGCAGCGGTTCGGGAACCCATTCGCCCACGTACCTCTCGCGTCGCGCACGGGCCGAACCCAGCACGTCCAGACAGATGCGGCCCGTCACCGTGGTCAGCCAGGCCCTGGGCGAGGCGACGTTCGCGCGCTGTCCCGGCGTCGACGCGTAATAGCGGGCGAGCGCTTCCTGTACCGCGTCCTCGGCCTCGGCCAGCGAGCCCAGCATCCGATAGGCGACGTTCGTCAGCCACGGGCGCTCCTGTGCGACGGCGTCGGTCACGGTGTCTCCCTCACTCGAACCCGATGGCCCTCATGATCGTTACCGGCCGCGCAAAGGGCAACGGATCGCGGCGCCTCACATTCTCGGCAGCTGTGTCGTCGTATCCGCGACGGAACACAGACGAGCAGAGGAAGACACCGTGGCCACGCAGACCAGCTCCAGGCCGAGCAGCACCTTCTACCCGGCGTTCGTCCGCGTCGCGGTCGCCGCGCAGACACTGACCTTGTTCTTCCAGGCGGCCACGGCCGGCCTCCTGCTCTCGCACCACCTCGGTGTCCTGCACGCGGTCGGGGCCCGGGTCATGTACGGCGCGGCCATGCTGTACGTCCTGGCCGCCGTCGTGGCCTGGCGCCCGGGTGGCGGCTCGCCCAGGCCGATCCTCTACGGCACCACGTTCCTGGTCCTCGCCTCGGTGCAGGTGGTACTCGGCATCACGCACACCGTGAGCCTGCACGTCCCTTTGGGTGTCCTGATGTTCGCCATGAGCTTCTACCGGCTCGGTCGCGAACTGGAGGACATGGGCCCGGTGTTGCGTCATGATCGTGGCGGGCGGTAGAACGCGCCGGTGTCAGGATCGACGGTCCGGTTCGACGCGGTCCCACCTTCGAGTCGCGGTCTCAGCTTCCATGGGAGGCACGGTGCAACGCAAGACTGTCGCGGTCCAGGGGGATCGCGTTTCGGAGTGGGGTTGGTTCCTGGCCTGGCTCGCGGTCGGCGCGTGTCTGGCCCTCGGGCTCGCCGCGCTGCTGTCGGTGGGGTTGGCCTTGATCGCCCTGTCCGCCGTGGCCGCGGTCCTCCTGCTCCGGAAGGGGCACAGAAATGCCCTGGTCGGAGGCGTCGCGGGCCTGGCATTGCCGCTCTTCTACCTCGCCTACCTGAATCGGGGCGGTCCGGGCGACGTGTGCCACTCCACGGCCGAGGGGAGTACGTGCACCGAGGAGTACGCGCCGATGCCGTTCCTGATCGCCGGTTGCCTCCTGTTCGCCACCGGCCTTGTGATCTTTCTCGTGCTCGATCGCCGGCGCCGGGGCACGCACCAACCTTGAACTCGGCCGCGGGGAAGCGGCCCGGACCCGGACCCGTCAGCTCTGCTTGGCGGCCAGTTCGTAGTCGCCGATGAGGTCGCCGAGCAGGGTGCCCGCGAGGATGTCGCTCGGGACGTGACCCGCCATGTAGACGCGGGAGTAGACGACCTCGTCCTGCATCCAGCGGTAGTCCTGGGCGCGGTGCGGGGCGAACGCGCCGAGCAGGGTGACCGCGGCGGCGGAGCGGGCGGCGTGGCGGGAAGGGTAGGAGTACGGGCCCTTGGTGCCGGGGGTGATGTGCTTGTCGGGGCGCAGGCTCGGGTCGAGGACGAAGGGGGCGGGCTGCTGGTCGCGTGCGGCGAGCTGGTCGCTGATGGTCTTGGCCAGGCCCAGGGCCGACTTGAGCCGCGCCTTCTCGTCCGTGCCCTTGGCGGTGGAGACGAGTTCACGCTGGTCGTGCTGGTACAGCTTCCAGATGTCCTTCTTGCCGTAGAGCTCCAGCCAGGTGGCCGCCTTCTTCCCCGGGGCGGTGCGGATCTTGGCGAGGTCCTGGACGTCGTGGAGTTCGGCGGTGCGCGCGGTGGCCGAGGGCGGTGCTGGAATCTGTGCGGCGACCCACGCGGTGAACGCCTTGTCGTCCCGCGTCGTCCCGTGCTGGGCGGTCCACCGGGTGAAGAGGGCGTCCGCCCGCGTGCGCTGGGCGGCGACCTGCCGGCCGAGGGGCGTGATCGTCGCGTCGGCGAAGAGCGTGGGCGGCGGGTTCTTGCCGATCACGGCGGTCGCTCCGGGGCTTCCGGTGACGACGGCGGCGAGTTCGGGGCGGATCAGGCCGACGGAGGCCACGGCGACGGCGGTGACGGCGATCGCGGCGTACGGCCACCTGATCTTGCGCAGGGCGTTCATGCGACGGGGGTCCCTTCGAGGAGCGGTGCCGGCGTGCGGTGCGGGCCGGCGTCGAAACGGGTGCGGGCGAGACGGCGTATGTCGTTGTCGGGGAGCCCGGGGGTGAGCAGGGACTGGCCCACGAGGTACTTGCTGAGGGAGACCGGCCGGACACCCAGGCTCAGCAGCATCCGGTCGGCGGGGGCGGGACGGGCGCCGCCCTTGGTCTCGACGAGGACGAAGTCCGGGTCGAGGGCGGCCGAACGGTCACCGTGATGGCAGGTGAGCACGCCGTCGAGGGTGACGCGGGTGCCGTGATGCAGGTCGGCGAGGGCCGCGCGGAGGTAGCGGATCTCCGTGGTGGCGACGAGGTCCTCGGCGCGGACGGGGATCTCCGATCCGGCGAGCACCCGGTCCACGAAGGCGGACGCCTCCTCGTCGAGCCGGCCGTACCGCTCCGCCGGGGCCCGCAGCGCGTGCTTGACCGTCGCGCCACGGCCGTCCTTGGTCTTGACCTCCACCCGGCACAGCCCGTCCTCCGCGTACAGGCGGGTCCGCACCTTCCAGCGGC
Organism: Streptomyces sp. f51; assembly: GCF_037940415.1. NCBI lineage: Bacteria > Bacillati > Actinomycetota > Actinomycetes > Kitasatosporales > Streptomycetaceae > Streptomyces > Streptomyces sp. f51. The sequence goes on from NZ_CP149798.1 coordinate 7,341,181, forward strand.
GGCGGCGCCCCTGCGCATGGGCGCGCCAGGCGCCGAGCCGGGGGGTGTCGAAGTAGGTGCTGTGGTAGGTGGTGGTACGGCGGCCTTCGAGGTCCAGGATCCGGTGGCTGTCGGCCAGTTGCCCGACCAGGCGGCGGGCGAGGCCGAGGGGCACGAGGTACTTGCGGTCGGTGCGGTGCTGGAGGGCCGCGGCCGCGTCGACCTCGGCGAGTGTCGCGCCGTGCGGAAGTGCGAGGCCGAGCGCCCGGGCGAACGTGTTCGCGGGAGTCACTGGACGCTCTCGGCTTCCCTGGCAGTGGGCACCTCGGGCTCGCCGACCGCGGGGATCTCGGTGGTCTGTGCGGGCTGCCCCGGTTCGAGGGGGAAGCGGGCCGCGACCCGGGTCGTCTCGCGTACGTAGTCGACCTCGTCGACCTCCACCGTGAGGGGCACCCGGCCGAAGCGGGCCGCGACGTCCCACAGGACGTCGGACTCGTCGCCGTAGGTCCGGTCGAGGGTGAGTTTGACGACGCGGGTCGGGTTGTACGTCCGAGGGTCGTCGACCAGAAGCACCGCCACCAGCACGAGGACGTCGAGCCCGATGGCGAGCCAGCTGGCGCGCTGCGGAAGCCCGTTGCACAGCGCGATGACCAGCGCGGCGAAGGTGTAGGCGACGTCCCGGAGAGTGAACGCCGCGCTGCGCAGCCGGACGAGGGAGAGGATGCCGAACAGACCGAAGCCGACCCCGGTCGGGAACTTGCCCGCGCTGATCGCGCTCATCGCGGCGAACAGGCCGATGTTCAGCGCGGTCAGGACGAGCGGCATCTCCTGGGCGCTGCGGCGGCGCCGGTAGAGCCAGCCGACCAGGATCAGCAGGGCTATGACGTCGAGGGCGCCTCGCGTCACCAGGTCGATCGGGGAGAGGTGGTTCGTGATCCCCTTGGCGGCGAGCACCGATGCCACCGTGTACGGCGCGTGCATGGCAGTTCCTTCCGCGCGGCGCATCGAGCGGCGGACCTGCCCAGGTCCGCGGAGCACCGCGACGCGAGGAACGCTAGAGACGGCGCATGAACAGACCATGAAGGCTTCCGAGCGGCCGGCGCCCCGCGCCCGCCACGGATGATCCCGGTCCCGGCACGGATGATCCCGGTCCCGGCACCGGATGATCTCGTTCCCGGCACCGGGTGGTCGTGGGCCCGGTTCGGAGGCGTCGCGGGCCCGGTTAGCCTGACCGTCATGCACTGCCTGGTCGTCGACGACGAGACCCGCCTGACCGATCTGGTCGTCCGCTACCTCAGCGAGTCCGGCCACACCGCCGAGGGCCGCTACGACGGCCCCTCCGGGCTCTCCGCCGCGCGCGACCCCCGCCTGGACGCGGTGGTCCTGGACGTCATGCTCCCCGGCCTCGACGGCGTCGAGGTGTGCCGTTCCCTGCGGAGCGAGGGCATCGACGTCCCCGTGATCCTGCTGACCGCCCGTGGTGACGTGAGCGAGCGGGTCGCCGGCCTCGACGCGGGCGCCGACGACTACGTGGTCAAGCCCTTCGCGATGGAGGAACTGCTGGCCCGGCTGCGCGCGATATCGCGGCGCCGCCCCGACCCGGCGGGCCGCCTGCGCGCCGACGATCTCGTCCTGGACCCCGAACAGCAGCGGGCCTGGCGCGGTGACCGCGAACTCGATCTGTCGCGGCGGGAGTTCGCTGTCCTGCGGGTGCTGATGGAGAACGCCGGCCGGGTCGTCTCACGCCTCCAGCTCCTCGACGAGGTCTGGGACGGCGAGACCGATTTGCGCAGCAACGCCATCGACGTCCATGTCTCCAAGGTCCGGGCCAAGGTCGACCGTGCCTTCGGCCGGGACACGATCACCACCCTGCGCGGCCGTGGCTACCGCCTGGAGACCACCCCGTGACACGGTCGCCCGGACGGCTCCTCACCCGGTTCCAGCGGCTGCCCGTCGTGGGCCGCCTGGTGCTCGCCGTCGCCCTGGCCATGACGTTCGTCCTCGTCGGCGCCGCGGGTCTGGTCTACTGGCGTGTCGAGACGGCTCTGGACGGCCAGCTGGACGAGGACCTCGCCGCCTACCAGCACACCCTCGACCGGGCCGTGCGGAGCGGCCAGGATCTGCCGGCCGGCCCGAACGGCAGCCTGGGCCAGGTCCTCGACAGGCACGGCCGGATCCTGCGTGCCGGCGCCGCCGTCCGCGATCAGCCCCTGCTCACCCCGGCCGAAAGCGCCGCCGCAGCACACGGAGCCGTCGTCCGGCGCGACATCGGCGCGCTGCTGCCCATCACCGCCGGCACCCTGCGGCTGCGCGCACAGCACGTCACCGTCGGCGGACAGCCGCGCATCGTCGTCGCGGCCGTCCAGCGCGGCCACCGCGACGAGGCGCTGCGAGAGCTCCTCGCCCAGCTCGCCTTCGCCTCCGGGCTCACCCTGCTGGCCGCTTCGTACGTCGGCTACCGCACCGCCCGCGCCGCTCTGCGCCCCGTCGAGCGGTACCGCCTGGGTGCCGCCGCCCTCGCCGCGGGCGCCGACGCGTCCCCCGGTCTGCGGCTGGAGGTGCCGACCGACCGCGACGACGAGATCACCCGGCTCGGGCACACCCTGAACCGCATGCTCGACCGGCTGGCCGCCTCCGCCGCCCGCGAGCATCAGTTCATCGCGGACGCCAGCCATGAACTGCGCACCCCGCTCACCCTCATGCGGGCCGAACTCGACGTCGCCCTGCACCGGCCCCGTACCGCCGAGGAACTGACCGAGACGCTGCGAGCCGTCGACGCGGAGGCACGCCGTCTGGTCACCCTCGCCAACGCACTCCTCGACCTCGAACAACTCGGCAGCGGCGAACGCATCCAACGTGTCCCGATCGCTCTCGACCGCCTCCTCGACGACACCTGCGCGCAGTACCGGACCGCCGCCGAACGCGACGGCCGCACCCTGACCGTCCTGTACGACCACGCCACCGTGCGGGTCGACCCCCGCTGGCTGGAACCGGCCGTGGGCACCCTCCTGGACAACGCCCTGCGCCACGGCCGCGGCGCCATCACGGTGAACGTCCGGGCACGGGACGGCCGTCTGCTCCTGTCGGTCTCCGACGAGGGCGCAGGCTTCCCGCCGGACTTCCTGCCGCACGCCTTCGACCGGTTCAGCCGCGCCGAGGCGAGCCGCACCACACCCGGCGCGGGACTGGGCCTGGCCCTCGTGGCCGCGGTCGCCGCCTCGCACGGCGGGACGGCCCACGCCGAGAACGTCCCACCAGCGACCACGGGAACCGAAGGAACCACAGGAGCCACGATCACCCTCGACGTGCCCTGCTGAGCCGGTCAGCGGGAGGCACGCACCCCGGCGGCCCGTCGTACGAGACCGACCGCGGGAGCGATGGCCAACAGCGCGGCCAGGGTCGCGTAACCGTGGTCGAGGGTCGTGAGGGTGGCGACTCCGGCGACGAGCAACGGGCCTCCGGCGTCGCCGAGTTCGCGGCCGAGCTCGGCGGCACCCATGGTCTGGCCCAGCCGTTCCACGGGGGTCGAGGCGGCCAGGGCCGCGAAGCCGAGCGGGGTGATCAGGCCGGTTCCGGCGCCGATCAGGGCCGCGCCGGACAGCACTCCCGCCACCCCCGGCAGGGTCGCGCAGCCCAGACCGGCGGCGGTGAGCAGCAGCCCCGCCATGATCCCGCCCCGCGCGGTCAGACGCCCGGCGTCCAGGGCGCGTCCGGCCCGGGGCTGGACGACGGCGGCGCAGGCCGCGAGCACCGACACCGCCGCACCCGTGGCGACCGTGTCCAGGCCCGCCGCCCGGCCCGAGACGGGCAGGAAGCCGACCCCGACGGACAGGGCGGCCGTCGCGGCGGCCAGAGCCGCGGTCGGGCGGAGGAAGTCCGGATGAGCGAGCCGCCTGGCCAGACCCAGCACCGTCTGCCGGGCCTTCGGCAGCGGCGGCACCACGGGAACGGCGAGCGCCGCCCAGACGGCGACGGCCGCGCCGAGCAGCGCGAGGACGACGAACAGCAGCCTCAGGCCGCCGGTCCACACGAGGACACCGCCGAGCAACGGGCCCAGCGTGTAGCCGACGGACTTGTAGAAGCCGTAACTGCCGTAGGCCCTGCCGTGCTTCGCCGCCGGGTTGAGCCGGGCGACCAGCGCGGAGGCGGAGGGAGAGAAGGCGGACGCGGCGGCGCCCTGCCCGAGACGCGCCGCCCACAGCAGGCCGGGGCTGTCCGCCACCGCGTACACGGCGGACGCGGCGGCGAACGCGACGAGCCCGCCGAGCAGGACCGGACGGGCCCCGACGCGGTCCGCCAGCGTGCCGAAGACCGGCTTGAGCAACACCTCGGCCCCGTCGTACAGGGCGAGCAGACCGCCGAGCGCCATCAGCGAGGTGACCGTGCCGCCGCCGAGGTTCGCGGCGATGCCGTGCGCGCCGAACGCGGTGGTGAACCCGGCCGCGTACAACGGCCACATCTGCCACGCAGGGGCCAGCTGGGGGGCACTGGGGGTGCTGGTCATGGACTCCGTTCCGGTGGTCCGCGCGGGGCGCGGAATCCTCCTCCGTGCGGCCGTCACCGGCGGTCGCGCACTGCGTGGGACATGCGCCGGCCTCGCCTGTCCGAGCCGCTGCCGGCGTACCGAACGCGTCTCGTCGTATCAGATCGCGCAGCTGGTGAGAAAGCACCTCGTGCCCTGAACCGACCAGGTGCTCCGTCCAAGTGACAAGGCTGCTGCCCTAAAGCATGGCGCACGTCGCCGGCAGTCGCGTTCAATACCAGCGGACCTGGGCGGCCCCGTTGATGGCCCTGGGACTGACCCTGCATCCTTCGGACGGAGGTGCGCCTCTGACGTGCTTCAGCGGAGGCTGCATCCTGCGCATCTACGGGGACAGGGCCCGCCTCCGCCGTTGATCCGGACCTGGTCGGCCGTCGCGCGGGTCGCGGTCTCGTGACGGCCGCGGGTGGTCACGGCTGTGGCAAGGGCTGCTCCGTCCAGACCGTTTTGCCGTCGTGGGCGTAGCGCGTGCCCCAGCGTTCCGTGAGTTGGGCGACCAGGAAGAGGCCGCGGCCGCCCTCGTCCGTGCTGAGAGCCCTTCGCAGGTGAGGGGACGTGTGGCTGGTGTCGGACACCTCGCAGATCAGGCAGTGCGTACGGATCAGGCGCAGGGTGACGGGGCCGTCCCCGTACCGGTAGGCGTTGGTGACGAGCTCGCTCGTGATCAGTTCGGTGGTGAAGACCATGTCCGACAGTCCCCACTCGGCCAGCTTCGCCGTGATCAGCTCCCTGGCGCGGGAGGCGGCGGTCGCTTCCAACGGCAGCTGCCAGGTGGCGACGTTCTCCGGCGGCAGCACCCGGGTGCGGGCCATGAGCAGCGCGATGTCGTCGTTCGGGCGGCGGTTCGTGGGCAGCAGCGCCTCGATCACGCCGTGGCAGGTGCTCTCCAGCGGATCGTCGGTGAGGGCGAGACATTCGTGCAGCTTCTCCAGCGCGGCGTCGATGTCGCCGTCGCGCGCCTCCAGGAGCCCGTCGGTGTAGAGCGTGAGCAGGCTGCCCTCCGGGAGGTCGATGTCGTACATCTCGAACGGCAGTCCGCCCAGGCCGAGCGGCGGACCCGCGGGCAGGTCGAGCACGGTCACCCGGCCGTCCGGCGTGGACACCAGGGGTGCCGGGTGGCCGGCGCGTGCCAGGGAGCAGCGCCGGGAGACCGGGTCGTAGACCGCGTACACACAGGTGGCTCCGAGCGTCTGTTCGACCGGCGGCTGGTCGCCCTCGGCGTTCGCCTCCACCTCGGCGGCCAGCAGGCTGACCAGGTCGTCCAGCCGGGCCACCACCTCGTCCGGTTCCAGATCGAGGCTGGCCAGGGTGCGTACGGCGGCCCGCAGGCGCCCCATCGAGGCCGCGGCGTGGATGCCGTGGCCGACCACGTCCCCCACGACCAGCGCGACCCGGGCCCCCGACAAGGGAATCACGTCGAACCAGTCACCGCCGATGCCCGGTTCCCCGCTCGCCGGGAGGTACCGGCAGGCCACCTCGACAGCCGGCAGGTCGGACACCGCGCCCGGCAGCAGGCTGCGTTGCAGGGTCAGCGCGGCGCTCTGCTGCTGGGTGAAGCGGCGCGCGTTGTCGATGCACACGGCCGCACGCGAGGAGAACTCGTGCGCCACCGCGGCATCGTCGTCCTCGAACGGCTCCGACTGGCGTACGCGCCACAGGCTCACCACGCCCAGGACGAGGCCGCGCGCCAGCAGGGGCACCGCGATCAGGGAATGAACACCGAGACCCACGGCGACCTCGATCCGCCGCCGGTCCATGGCGTACCACTCGGGGCGCAGCGACAGCAGCCGTTCGAGGACCGGGCGACGCTCGGCCAGGCACCGCGCCTGCGGAGAATCGGGCAGCAGCGGCACCACTTCGCCTTCCTGATACGGGACCCGTGGTTCCGCGGGCGACAAGGCCACGCGCAGGAGCGCACCCGCCATGTGCGAGGGCAGTTCGTCACCGAGAGCGACCGGCTTCAGGAGGTCCACCGAGCAGTAGTCGGCCAGGCCGGGGGCGGCGACCTCGGCCAGTTCCCGGGCCGTCTGCGTCACGTCCAGTGAGGTTCCGATCCGGGCGCTGGCCTCGTTCAGGAGGGTGAGCCTGCGTCGCGCCTGGTAGCGCTGCGTCACGTCCTCGATCGTCTCCGCCACGCCGAGGACCCGGCCCGAGGAGTCCTCCATCCGGAACGCGGAGACGGACACCATCCGCTCCCGGCCGGGAGCGTGGCGTGTCCGGGCCGACTGCTCGGTGAAGATCAGCGGCTCGCCGGTCTCCAGCACGTGGCGTACCCGCTCCTCGGCCGGACCCGCGTCCTCGTCGACGAGGAATTCACCGGAACTACGGCCCACCGGCGCCTCGGCCGTGATGCCGCTCGTCTTCTCGATCGCCCGGTTGATCCGGATGACTTTCCTGTCCGGGCCGTGAATGGCGAGACCGATCGGGGACCGGTGGTAGAGGCCGTCGAGCAGCGCGCGGTCCCGTTGCCAGGCGACGACCTCCGAGGCAGGGGCACCGACCAGGAACCACTCCTGACGATCTCCGTCGCGGGCGATCGCACGGGCCCGGAAGCCCATCTCCACACGCCGTCCGTCGTGGTGCCGGACGGGCAGGACCCCGAACCAGCCCCCCGCCCTCATGGCTCCCACGACGACGGACCGCGCCACCGGCAGGTCACGGGCGTCGATCAGCAGATCCCGCCACGCCCGTCCGATCACTTCCTTGGCCCGGTAGCCCAGCAGCTCCTGGGCACGCGCGCTCCAGCCGACCACGGTGCCGTGGTCGTCCAGCACGGCCGAAGCGGCATGCCCGAGGGCGAACGGATCCTCGGGACTCTCGCTGAAATGCATCGAGGGTGTCCCCATAACCACCTCTTCGTCTCCGTGCCTCCGATGTTCCTCCTCCCGCTGCCCGTCCGCGACTCTCCCCTTCCCCCCGGCCCCGTCAGTCCGCCGCTCTCTCCCGGTCCCGTCAGTCCGCCGCTCCCTCCCGGCCCCGTCAGTGCGCCGCTGTCTCCCCGCTCCGTCAGTCCGCCGCCGGGATCAGCCCGACCCGGTACGCGAGGACGACTGCCTGGACGCGGTCGCGCAGGCCCAGCTTGGCCAGGATCCGGGAAACGTAGGTCTTGACCGTCTCGGGCGTGATGAACAGCGCCGCGGCGATCTCCTTGTTCGACAGCCCCTCGGCGATCCGCCGGAGCACGTCCAGCTCGCGGGGGGTCAGCGCCCGTGCGAGTTCTTCCCTGGCGGCCGGCCGTGAGGTCTCGGACGGCCGCAGATGTTCGGCGAAATGACCGATGAGATGGCGGGTGACGGCGGGTGCGAGCAGGGCCTCGCCCCGGGCGACCGTCCGGATCCCGTTCACCAGCTCCGCGGGAGGCGCGTCCTTGAGCAGGAAGCCGCTGGCTCCGGCCCGCAACGCGTCGTAGACGTAGGCGTCGACGTTGAACGTGGTGACGACCAGCACCTTCGGAGGGACCCCGGCATCGGGACCGGCCAGCTGCCGGGTCGCCTGGATGCCGTCCAGCAGGGGCATCCGGATGTCCATCACGACCACGTCGGGCCGCAGCCGCCGTGCGGCTTCCACCGCCGCGTGCCCGTTCTCGGCCTCCCCGACGACCTCGATGTCGGGCTGCGCGGAGAAGATGGTGACGTAGCCGGTCCGCACCAGTGCCTGGTCGTCGCAGACGAGTACACGGATGGGCTGCGGCGCATGGCTCACGGGGTCACTCCTGAACGGGCCGGGAAGGAATCGTCGCGCGGATCTCGAACCCGCCCTCGGGCCGGGCTCCGGCCTCCAGTTCACCATCCAGCATCCGCACCCGTGCACGTAATCCGGCCAGACCTCGTCCGCCTCCCGGGCCGGGCTTCCGTGCGGCCGGTACGGCCGCGGGGGAGGCGGCGGGTGCGTCGGTCGTCACCTTGATCTCTACGTGTTCCTCGCGATGCCGGACCAGGACGCGTGTGGTCTGCCCGGACGCGTGCTTCATCGCGTTGGTGAGCGCCTCCTGCACCACGCGGTACGCGGCCAGTTCCACGTCCACGGACCGCGCCCGCCGCTCGCCCTCCTCGCTGAGCTCGACCAACTGACCCGATCTGCGGGCCTGTTCGACCAGGTCCACCACCCGTCCCAGGGTCGGGGCCCGGTCCGCGCGCGCCGGATCGGCGACCGCGGACTCGCCGGTCGCCTCCAACACGCCGAGCAGGTACCGCAGTTCCGTGAGCGCCCGGCGACCGGTGTCGCTGACGGCCGTCAGTCCCTCGGCGGCCCGTTCGGGCGCGGACGTGAGCAGGAACTGCGCCGCGTCGGACTGGACCACCATGGCCGTCACATGGTGGGTGACCACGTCGTGCAGTTCGCGGGCGATCCGTGCCCGCTCGGCGGCCGTGGCCACCTCGGCGGCCAGCCGCCGCCGCTCCGCCTCTTCCCGTCGCCGCGTGCGTACGGCGCCTCCCACCAGCCAGATCGCGGCCAGAGTGAGATAGAACGCCAGGAAGTCCGGGATCTCCTGCGGTGAGCCGAGGTGGTGCAGGACGACGGCCAGGACCGCGTAGGCCGCACTGGCCGCGACGGTCACCGCGCGGCGGAGACCGGCCAGATGGGCCCCGGCGGAGTACAGGGCGAGATACAGCCCCATGCTCCCGAACGTCGTCGCGAAGCCCATCGCCTGGTGCACGGCGAACGCGCCCGCGACGACGGCCAGACAGACCGCGGGCCACCGGCGGCGGGCCGCGAGCGGCAGGGTCTGGGCCAGGACCAGCACGATGCCCAGGGCGTTCGCCGGCCGCTCGGGCAGATCGCCGATCTGCCCTCCGATGTTCGACAGGGTCGGCACGAACGCCAGCAGAGTGAGCGTCAGAGCGAGGACGCCGTCCTTGACGGAGGCGTCCCGCTCGCTCCACCAGTGCAGGGGCGCCCGCAGCGGCGTGGGACTCCAGGACTCCTGACGGAACATCATGTTCTCTTTCTCCGACCGGACTTGCTCACTGACGGGCCTTGCGTCGCGGCAGCAGGCCGCCCTTCCGGCGGGCGAGGGCGATCAGCCGGACGGTGATCAGTACGCTGAGGGCGACGGGCACGATCGACGTCTCCAAGCCGAAGCCGCCGCCGTTCAACAGGGCGGAACCATGGACGTCGACGGTGTAGAGACCCTCGGGCGTGTGTCCGGAGACCGGGATGCCGAGCAGTTGCTCAGCGGTGTTCCAGGCGAAGTGCAGGCCCGCGACGAACCAGATGCTACGCCGCCACAGGAACGCGGCACCAAGCATGACGCCTGCCTCGACGGCGATCGCCACCGCGCTCCAACCGTTGGCCCCCGGAGCCACCAGGTGCGCGACGCCGAAGAACAGCCCGGTGATCGCGATGGCGGCCCGGCTGCCCCACAACTGCTCCAGAGCCTGGAGGGCGAGGCCGCGGAACATCAGTTCCTCGGTGACCGAGGCGCCGATCTGCACCATGACCGCGGACCACACGACCGACACGAAGCCGTTGCCCGCCCAGGAGAACGAGTAGCCCCCGAGAGCCGTGATCAGGAGTGTGGACACGACGATGAAGCCCAGGCCGATCCCGCCGCCGAGCAGGGCCTCCCGGCCGGCCCCGCGGCGGGCGATCTCCGGCGTGGAGCGTCGTGCGACGAAGCGCATGACCGCCCAGTACACGGCCACCGCGGCGGCCGCTCCCAGCGCAGGCACCGGACCGGGGCCCGTCGCGGTCAGGCCCGAGACGAGACCGACACCGACCATGCCCGTCAGCATCCAGCCGAGGGGAGATCGAACGATCCGGCCGAAACGGCCGCCCCGGCCGTCGTTCTCGTCGTCCAGGCCGGAGCCTGTGTCGTGCGGTGTGGTGGGCTTCGTGCCCATAGTGGCCTCCCCTTGTCGGTCGTGGTCGCGTCGGTGGCGACCTGACGACCACGCTAGGGACGCGCCGATGTCCGCGAGTCACCCGCACATGGACAACACCTGTAGCTCGCAAGGGGGATGCGCCGCCCCCGCCCACCCGTCCGGCACGGGTGTCGGGACGGGATGGCTATGACGGAAACAGCCACTCCATCGAGGCAAGGCTCTTGTCGACGTACGTGCCTTGTTCCGTCTCGATGCCATGTGCGAGGTCCTCGAAGACGCTGCACCTGGCATAGAACACGGCACGCTCGCCGAGAGCGGCGAGGTCGTTGACGGCGGTTCGATAGCCGCTGATGGCGGCGCGCGCGGCGGCGGGGCCGAGATCACGGTGGAGCAGTCCGAAGTCGTAGGCCGGATCGACCACGGCCGCGTCGCTCCAGTCGATGATGCCCGTCACCGTCCATGTGACCGGGTCGATGAGAACGTGTTCGATCCCCAGATCGTTGTGGGAGAAGGCCGGGGCATATCCATCGTGCGGTGGTGCTGCATCCAAGAACGCCTCGATGGCTGGGCGATGGGCCGCCGGTACCTGCCCGGCCACCGCCGCGTAGATCTCCCTGGCCTCTTGGCTCCACTCGGCCAGGGGCTGGTGGTCCGCGTCCACCAGACCGGCCAGCCTGTCGACCGGAAAAGCGTGCAGCGCGGTGAGCAGCTCGCCGAGCGTGGCGGCGATCGAGGGGCCGTGGACCGATCGCTGGTGTTGCGGCATGTCCAGCAGCGGCGTGCCAGGGAGCTTGTAGTAGGCCAGACATCCCAACTCCGCGACCGTGAACGTCGGTTCGGGGACGGGCAGCGGCGAGATGCCGGCGACGGCGGCGAGCACGCGGGCCTCGTGTCCCACCAGGGCGGCTCGCCGTGCCGGGTCGGGCTCCTTGCTGAACCGCACGATCAGCTCACCGTTGACCTCGTAGGCCAGGTTGTCCAGGCCCTCGCCAAGCGGCACCACGGAGTCGATGCGACAGCCGCGCATGTGCGCAGCCACGACGCTACGGACGTCTTCGATGCGGTCGTGGGACGTCATGTCGCGTCGCCCCTCAGATAGCGTCGCGCTCTGCGGCCGGCGGAGAGGGCGGTTGCTCGTCGCGGCTCTCCGAGGAGAAGGCGTCGCGGCGGGCGAGGGTCACCGACAGAGGCAGTCCCAGCCGCTCGGCCGCGCGGCGCCGGACACGCACCTGCGCTCGTGTCCGGGGCCGGAAGGAGGGGAGCCGCGAGCAGCCGCAGCCAGGGCGGTGATCGTAGGTCAGCCCCTCCGCGAGCACGGTCGCGACGACGGACCATGCCTTCGTGTCGCGTCGCCGGGGCGCGGCGAAGTCGTAGCCGGCGAAGGCGAGTTGTCCACGACAGCCAGGACAGATGCGCTTGCGGACCGGCCACGAGCTGCCTTTGAAGGAGAGCCGGCACGCGACGCACACGTAGTGCCGAAAGGCGCCGTTGGACGCGTGGTAGCACATGGTCCGACAGGTTACGCATCGTCCGCGGGCGGGCCCAAGCGGATTCCTCGTGCTCGATCCGGCCAGTTGCCGCCCGGTCAACCCGTGCTGCCAGTCAAACAGAGCAGCAACTCTGTATGGTGAGTGTTACAAGCAGAGCGGTGATTCCTTTTGTGGGAGGTGCGGTGCCGCGGCTCACCGACGCACGCAAGGAACTCCGGCGCGCCCAGATCACCGAGGCCGCCGTACGCTGCTTCAGCCGCAACGGCCTGGAGCGGACCTCGATCGCCGACATCACGGCCGAGTCCGGCCTCTCGAACGGCTCGATCTACGCCCACTACCGCAGCAAGGCCGACCTGGTCCAGGCCTCCGCCCACACGGTGCTCACCAAGCGCGCCGAAGCCCTCGGCGACTACGCCGCGAGCGACACCCCGCCCGGGCCCGACGAACTGCTCGCCCGCCTGATCGCCGCGATCGACCCCGCCGAGGCCCGCGTCGGCGTGCAGACCTGGGGCGAGGCGACCACCAACCCGGCCGTCCACGGCATCGTCGTCGACACGATCGACCGGCTGCGCGCCATGGTGCACGACTGCGTCGCGGCCCACCTGGTCAAGGTCGAGCACCTCGACCCGGCCGAGGCCCAGGAGCAGGTCGTCCCGATCACCGACCGGGTGATGGCGCTCTACCTGGCCGAACTGCTGCACACCGCCTTGCGAACACCGACCGAGGAGACAGCGTCATGACCACCTCGAACGCTTCGTTGGCCAACCGCACCGTCTCCCGGATCGGCTACGGCGCCTTGCAGCTCGAGCGCCTGCACGACCGCCGCGGCGACGCCGTCGCGCTGCTGCGCCGCGCGGTCGAGCTGGGCGTCGACCACGTGGACACCGCCGAGTTCTACGGCTACGGATTCGCCAACGACGTGATCCGCGAGGCGCTGCGCCCCGAGGACGGCGTCCTGGTCGTCACGAAAGTCGGTGCCGATCCCGACCCGGGCGGGCCGCTGCCGCTGCGTCTGGCACAGCGGCCCGAACAGCTGCGCGCCAGCGTCGAGGACAACCTGCGAAGCCTCGGCACCGACCAGCTCTCGGTGGTCAACCTGCGCCGCCTCGACTCCGGCCCCGGCCTGCGCCCCGACGGCGACCAAGTCGTCGACCTCGACGACCAGCTCGCGGTGATGACCGCCCTGCGCGACGAGGGGAAGATCGGCGCGATCGGCCTGAGCAGCGTCACCCTCGACGGCCTGCGCCGCGCTCTTCCGGCGGACATCGCCTGCGTGCAGAACGCCTACAGCCTCGTCTCCCGCGACGACGAGGACCTGCTGCGGCTCTGCGCGGCCGAAGGCATCGCCTGGGTGCCGTTCTTCCCGCTGGGCGGTGCCTTCCCGGGCATGCCCAAAGCAACCGACGAGCCGGCGGTACACGCCGTGGCCGAGTCCCTGGGCGTCACGCCCGCCCAGGTCGGCCTCGCCTGGCTGCTGCACCACGCCCCGCACGTGCTGCTCATCCCCGGCACCGCCGACACCGCCCATCTGGAGGCCAACATCGCGGCCGGCGAGATCACCCTCGACGCCGCGACCCTCGCCACCCTCGATGCCATCGAGTCCCGTTCCAACGAAGTCCCCATCGACTGACCGGAATCGACTGACCGGAACCGACCGGCCCCGGCTCGCGACTGCGGCCCAGGTGCCCGGCCGCTGCGCACCGCCCCTTTCCTCCATGGTTCTAAGGACAGATCATGATGAAAGCCATCGTCCACCGCGACAACGGCGGCCCCGAGGTTCTTCAGCTGGTCGATCGTGACCTGCCTGTGCCCGGCCCCGGCGAGGTCCGTGTCCGGGTCGCCGTGTCCGGGGTCAACCCGGCCGACTGGCACGCCCGTTCAGGCGCCGCCCATGCCAAGCTGTTCGCCGAAATCACCCCGCACCTCGACGGTGCCGGCGTGGTCGACGCCGTGGGTGAGGGAGTCGAGCAGAGCCGGGTCGGCCAGCGGGTCTGGCTGTACCTGGCCGCCGCCGGGCGGCCCACCGGCACCGCCGCCGAGTACACCGTCGTACCCGCCGAGTTGGCCGTGCCACTGCCCGACGATGCCGGCTTCGACCTCGGTGCCTCACTCGGCGTTCCCGCGCTGACCGCTCATCGCGCGCTCACCGTCGCGGAGGACGGACCCCGCCGTCTCCGTCCCGGGGCGCTGGACGGCCAGGTCGTGCTCGCCGCGGGCGGGGCCGGGGCGGTCGGGCACGCGGTGATCCAGCTCGCCCGCTGGGCCGGCGCGACCGTGATCAGCACGGTCAGCGGACCGGAGAAGGCCCGGCTGGCCACCGCCGCCGGTGCCCACCACGTGATCAACTATCGCGAAGGCGACCCGGCCACCGAGATCCGCAAGATCGCCCCGGACGGCGTCGACATCGTCGCCGAGGTGGCGCTCGGCGCGAACCTCGCCCTGGACCTGGCCGTGCTGCGGACGCGCGGCACGATCGCCACCTACGCCAACGACGGCGGCAAGCCGGTCGAACTGAACGTGATGCAGAACATGGCGCTCAACACACGTCTTCAGTTCCTGGTGCTCTACACGGCCGGCCCGGAGGCACGCGCCGCGGCCGTCGAGGACGTCTCCGCAGCGGTCCGCGACGGCGCCCTGCCGGTCGGCGAAGAACACGGCCTGCCACTGCTCCGCCTCCCGCTCCACCGCACGGCCGACGCACACCGGGCAGTGGAAGGCGGAGCGGTCGGCAAAGTCCTGGTGGACATCACGTCCTGACACATCGCCGGCTGCCGCGCCGACATCGATGGCCGGCGATCGGGGCCCGTCGCCGAGCCGGACGGCGACTAGACAAAAACGCGGTGGGAGCCGGCGAGAAGGGCGCGCAGCGGGGCCGTGTCGGGGGTGTCGGCGACGGCGGCGTCGATGGCGTCGTCCATGCCCTTCTCCCAGGACTCGGGCAGAGCGAGTCCGGGCTGTCCCGACCAGGCGATGTCCGGTTCCGCGTGTCCGGACTCGACGAGGCGCAGGTGGATCATGCCCGCGAGAGCGTCGAAGACCGTGGGTCGAATGAAGTTGCGGGCGGACGTCCCGGACAGTCGCGCCGCCTGATGCGGTTTGGGCATGCGGTCGGCGACCGCCATCCACAGCAGACCGCGGTCGAACGCGTCGAGTATCTCCTCCAGGCCGGGCAACGCGCTGTCGGCCACCGCTTCGGTCGTGGCGGTTCGGTCCACGGTCTTCGCCGTCTCGCCCGTGTCCTGTGCCGACGAGCGAGTTGCCCTGGCCACGGCGACTCGCAGCGGCCGGGACCAGTCCTCGGCGTCCGCGACGGCGCGGGCCATCACGAGGTCGTCCCAAGTCATGCGCCGCAGCGGCGCCGCCTCCCGCGTCAGCGTGCGCGCCTCCAATGCGACGAACACCTGGTCCAGGTCGCGCAGCAGAGTGAGCGCGGCCGGCTCGTCGGCCGCCTCGCCGGGCCGGCCATCGGTGGGCAGCTTCTCGATCAGGGCGATCCGTTCGGCCATCGGCGGGTACCGCCGACCGCAAGTCGCTCCCGTCCTTGCCTTTAGTCGCTGATGAGTTGGATAAAGAGCTTCGAGCCCGGTATCCCCGCGAGGCATCAACGCGCGACTTCCATGACCGCGTCATGACCATCAGGCGAGGCGCATCCAATCCAGATCTTCCGTTTTGAGCCAGGGTGGTAGCACCCCTACTTTAGACGGGCCGCTGGCGTTCCTTCACTCGCTTGAGTACGACGGCGCGAATGGCGTGGAAGTCGGCGGTCGTGAAGTCGTCGTCCGTGAGCCAGAGGTGTTTCAGCTCCTCCAGCGTCGCGCGATCCTTCTCGTCCGCGATTACGTCGGCCTCGGGACGCGTGGTCGTCGCGGGCTCGTAGCCGGACGTGTCCAACTTCGTGAGGCCTCGACAAGGGACTTCCGCGAACAGGTATGGCCGTCAAACGCGGCGCTACCAGGGCCGAGCTCCCTTTCTAGCTGAAGCCGGGAGCCCGGCGCCCACCCGACGCCACAGCCGGGCTCTCTTCCCGCTCGCAACCGGCCCAACAAGTCGAAACGGCCCGCCGGAAATGCCGACGGGCCGCTACGAATGATCGAAGCTATCTGGGAGGATCTATGATTTTGGTCCATCCCACCGATAGGCCCCAGGATCCCTTTGTCTTGCTGGTAACCGACACAGCGACGTTCTTGCGGCTGCGGCTGAGACCTACTTCGTTGTACTGCCCAGGGTCACCGTTTGCGCAGACGACGGTATAGCTCACGAGAGAGCCGACATTGACGTCGATCGTCCCTGAACCCGAACAGATCGCCGCGACTTCCAGGGTGCCCCGATTGATTTGAGAAATCTCCGGAAACGAGTAAGGTCCGGCCTTTCCACCCGTTTCGATGAACTTTTTCTGTGCGTCTGGAAGTTGGGGCGCAGCGCGAGGGTCTGCGGTGGCAGAAGGAGCAGTGGAAGAAATTCTGGGCGAAGCGGTTTTGACCGGCGTCCCACTCGCGGAGGCTCGATCCCCGGATGGCGTCGCACTGGTGCACCCGGTCAACGCGAGCAGAGCCACCGGAACGACTATCCCTATTCGTCCCATGTGTACCACCCGACATGCATGGGTCCATAACCTGTCACGTGGTTTTTCGTCAGGTAGCAGGTGTGATGCTGGTAGTAGGCGGTACCGGTGAACTTGCGGCGCCACACGCCGTACTGAGCATAGACAGTCTTATGCGGAGGAACGTTCTTGACGTGAACCACGTTGCCGAGTTTGGCAGTCATCGAAGTCTGCAACGTGATGCTGTATTGGGTACTGACTTCGGCCAGTACAGCGCTGACCTTGGTCGTGATTTGGCCTGTGAAGCTGGCGCCGACGGTCCCAGACACCTCGGACGTGAAGTCCATGTCTTCTTTTTCGTGGCTGCCGTTATAGTCTGATTGGCTTGGGCCTACGGCTTGGTGGTACTTGCCATCGAGAGAAGCGGGCTTGAACCACCGGATCTCGTTGCAGTCGCCAGCGGCGGGGCACTTCTGCCCAGGTGCGCATGCGTCGCCGCCAGGGATGTCGGGCTCATTATCCCGTGCCGGATCGGTCGGGGCGTCACTCAGGGACTCAGTTGGAGTCGCCGGCGGCGCAGAGTTGAGCAGACCGTCACTGTCGTCATTGCCGTCTTGAGGTGTCGCTGTGGTCGTCGCGGGAGACGCGGTTGGGCCAGCAGCCAGCGCCGGGGTTGATACCCCCAAGACCATGGCACTTGCGAAAACTATCGAGCCTGCGAGTAGCCGCACTTATTCCCCCTGCTTCCCGTGAATATAAGCGGCTGGTCAGGCCGTCGATCACGGAGCCTACGGATCACTGAGTATGCTGTGTGCAAAGTTGAGAGAACCCTGAGGTTGGGGTCCCGGTACCGCTGGGCCTCACTCCGCCACGCACCTCACGGACGCTGTCCATGTCTACGGAATGGCGTCAGCCAGCTCTCTGACCAGTAAATTTATTACGGCATGAGCAAGGCTTGACGGAGGGCAACACGAGGCTGTGAGCCTCAGTAGGCCACCGTGCTCCGCGTCGGCCAGGACGCCGGTCATGCTCAGGCTGTAAGAGTCAGCCCCTGCGCGCGGGCATGCGGCGGTTGGACCAGCCAAAGGTCTGTGAACGCGGCTTGACATGGGTCATCACGCAGCGTCCACAGACCTATGTCGCCGTGTGACCGTGGGTGATGCGGTTGTGCCCGGACTGCCGGTCAGGGACACAGATGGGCCAGTAGCTCTTCGCCGGCGGGGTATCCCTGCTCCTGGGGGAGCAGTCGGGCAGCTGCGTCCAGTTGGCCGTCCTTGACGAGTGTGTGGATCTCATGAGCGAGCGGGGTCACATCGTTGATGGACACGGTCCACTCGTTCGCGTAACGCGACGATGCCTCACCGGAGAGCCCCAGTTGGAGCGAGCGGTGGGGCAGGGCATGCAGGTGCAGATCGCGTTCGGGATCCCACTGGACGCGGGCCGGTGCGCGCTTGAGGTCGCGCTGCCAGGCGCTGCGGTCGGGATGCAGTCCGCGCACGTAGTGCGACAGACACGCGTTGCTCAGAGCCCAGTCGAAGCCGTCGCGGGTGATCTCGACGGCGAGGACGGTCTCCTGACCCTCCTTCGTTCCCCAGCCGCAGCGGTACATCATCCACAGGAAACTGGGCTTAATCCACGTCATTCGGTCAGGCTTCCACGCGGCGGGAAAACGACCGTCGCGGGCGGCGGGTCCGCCGATCTCCGGGCGGTACGCCTGATAGACAGTGATCGTGGACGCCGTGTGGAGCGCACGAATCCTGCGGAGCGGTTCTTCCATGGCCTACAGCGTGGGCCAGGTCAGCTCACATGACCATCGATTTTTTCGGCCCGTTGCTCGATCTGACGGAGCAGGTCAGACGCGGGCAGAAGACAGTCGCCCGTGCCAGCAACATCGCGTCCGTGACAGTCGGTCTTGTCATACAGCGGCCGAAGATCTATGGCAGCCACCCACGGCTCGCCGTCGTCGTAGTCGGTACCAGTGCCCGGATGGGGAAACTCGATGCTGCCGTGGATGTCCGTGCTCACGGCACCGCCACCTAATACCGCCCGGCTGGACAGATTGAGCAGTGCAGGTCAGCGGCGGAGGCGCGCTCTGTCCCCGTAGATGCGCAGGATGCAGTCCCTGAAGCAGATCAGAGGCGTGCCCCCGTCCGAAGGATGCAAGGTCAGTCCCAGAGCCATCAACGGGCGGATGGCCTCAGCGTTCCTGCTGCCGTCGAGGTCAGGCCCTTGCACGGCTGCCCATGCCTCGAACAGTGCCCTGGCACCCTCCCAACCCGGTCCGGGCACGAAGTGGCACAAGAAAGCCGGCTGGTCGACCCCGTACTCGCGAAGCTCACCGACCCGAATGTCTCCGCGCATGAGCCACCACGTCTTCCCCGTCCCTCCCCTGATCCGCTCCACGAAAGGACGCTACTGCCGTTCGATCGCACTCGGGATGTGGGAACCAGCCGCTCCACGTGGGAACAAGGTGGTTGGACCGCCCTTCGTAATGGTCTGTGAACGCACCTTGACATGGATCATCAAGCAGCGTTCACGGACCTCTGTCCGTCGCTCGACGGGTTCGCGCACGCCCCTCCGCCGATCAAGTGTCGGCGTACATGTCGAATGTCAGATAGGCAGGTCATGGCCACAGTGCCATGCACGATGACGATCCCGGGCCCCGTGCTGGCGGTCTGGCCGTACGACCGGCGTAGGAAAGTCCAGAACGCGGGCGAGTGCGGCTGTGACAGCAGAGCAGTGGTCCGGCAACTGCCCAGAGGCCCAATCGGCTGCCAGCGCGAGGAAGTCGGCCAGGTCGCGTTCGGCACCAGCAAGCAGGCGACGGAGTTCGTTGGTGGGCAGTTCGATCACCGGGCTGTCACTCCGCTCAGCATTGACGGTGAGCCGGATGGTGTTGCCGAAGCGCTCCGCAATCGGTGAAACGGGGGCATGGCCGAACCCGAGCAGGCCGCCGTCGTCGAATCGCTGCCAGTCGCGCCAGTCCTCCAGCCCGTCACAGCAACCAGGAAGGAAGGCGACACCCGTGGTGTTGTCGGTGACCCGTAGCCCGCCGGCCGCAAACAAAGTGTCGAAGGTCAGCAGTCCGTGAAGAAATGATTCGAGAGCGGCGACCGGCCGAGGCGGACGACCATCGTCAGGGCCGACGTTGTTGCACTCTGCAATGCGCATCACCGCTGTCCCGACCTCAGCAGGTGACAGCTCGCCGCTGAGCGGCAGGAAGGCGAACGGCTCAAACTCGGCGACAGGCCAGAGGCCGAAGCCGTCAGTGGTGGTCATCTCCAAGACGGGCTGCATCACGATCACCCGGCACAGTGTTCCGTAGCCTCCGTCCGTCGCGCCTCCGGGTTACGCCGGAGCCCTGGTACGCGGGCCGTCACCGGTCCTGACCACGCTGAGGCTGAGCCCAGGAATGATCCCCTCGTGACATGGATCAAACCCAGCTTCCTGTGGATGATGTACCGCTGAAGCTGGGGCACGAAGGAAGGTCAGGAGACCGTCCTCGCCGTCGAGATCAACCGCGACGGCTTCGACCGGGCGCTGCGTCATGCCTGCCTGTCGCACTACGTGTGTGGGCTCCACCCGCCCGCAATGCCTGGCAGCGTGACCTCAAGCGCGCACCGGACCGTGTGCAATGGGATCTCGAACGCGATCTGCACCTGCATCCCTGCCGCACCGCTCGCTGCAACTGGGGCACTCGGGTGAGGCGTCGTCGCGCTACGCGAACGAGTGGGGCGCCGGCATCACCCACGGGTCACATGGCGTCGGCACGGGCGGCCGGGCCGAGCGCTGTCATGCGGAAGCCACCACCTCGCCGGCCATGACCCGGGGAGGGTTGGGGAGCAGGGACGCGAGGTTGTCCCGCACGAAGTCCGCGGCCCGCGCGATCGATTCCTCGGCACCGGCCCGGTCCTGGAAGACGCTGGTCGAGACCATCACTCCGTCTCCGGCATCGATCCAGTAGTAGGCGACGAAGCCGGGGACCTGGCGCATGAGTGCCACGAACCCCTCGTTCACGAGACGTGCCGCCTCGGCCGCATCCGTCACGCCTTCGTACCGCCGGACTGCTGCGTACATCGCCGAGCTCCTCACGGTGTTCCGGGTTCGATCACTGCTGAGACGTCGTACCCCTGCGACGGCCGCCCCGCTCATGAGGCGTCCGGCAGTCACCTGAACGGCCGCCTCGGGTGATCCGAACGGCGGCCGCCGGCCCGGACACAAGGCCCTGCTCGGCCGGGAACCCCCGAGTGATGAGTCAACTCTTGAACGCGGCGCTCGCCCGGAGGCTTTCGAGGTGTCGGGGGTCGAATGTCCCCGGGCGCCGGACGCGGTCCAACCGGTGACGTGTGTGCATCCGCCGGGGTCGAGACGCCAACTGTTTTGATTTCGGCTTCAGTTGTTGACGTCTGGAGGGTGCGGGGATACAACCCGGAGAGAGCGCTCTCCGTCTGCTGTTGCTCCGCCCCCACGCACGCCGACCCGGCATGAGGAGATCCCGCATGCAGTCCTTAGCCAGCGCCAGCGCACCTCTCCGGCACCCCTCGCGCGGAACCGCCCGATCCCGTACGGCACTCGGTCTCGTCGTCGTCCTGATCGCCGCCTGCGTCGCCTTCCTGAGCCCCTCGTCCGCGCACGCCGCCGACCAGTTGCTGTCCCAGGGGCGGCCCGCCGCGGCCTCCTCGGTGGAGAACGGCTCGTTCCCGGCCGGGGCCGCGGTCGACGGGAACACCGGCACCCGCTGGTCCTCGGCCTTCTCCGACCCGCAGTGGCTGCGCGTCGATCTCGGGTCGGTCCAGCAACTCACCCGCGTCACCCTGAACTGGGAGGCCGCCTACGCCACCGCCTTCCAGATCCAGACCTCCGCGGACGCGAACACCTGGGCCACCGTGTACTCCACGACGACCGGCACCGGCGGCACCCAGAACGTCAACATCACCGGCAGCGGCCGGTACGTACGCGTCCTCGGAACGACGCGTGCCACCCCGTACGGCTACTCCCTGTGGGAGTTCCAGGTGTACGGGCCCGGAAGCACCACCCCGCCGGACAGCTTCTGGGGCAGCACCAGTGACATACCCGCCGCCAACAACGCCGTCGAGGTGAAGATCCTCAACCGCACCAACGGCAAGTACCCGGACAGCCAGGTGTACTGGAGTTTCAACGGCCAGGTCCACTCCATCGCCGAGCAGCCCTACCTCGACATGCCGGCCAACTCCGCGGGCCGCATGTACTTCTACCTCGGATCGCCCAACGGCCCGTACTACGACTTCATCGAGTTCACCGTCGGCAACAACGTCTTCAACGGCAACACCACCAGGGTCGACGCCTTCGGCCTCAAACTGGCCATGCGCCTGCACTCCAAGGACGGTTACGACACCGAGGTCGGTGAGAACCGGCAGACCTTCGCCGAGGACCGCGCGACCACCTTCCAGCGGTTCACGGCCGCCGTGCCCGACCAGTTCAAGGTGCTGGCGCAGACCCAGTCCCCGTACCGGATCATCGCGCCCGGCAGCGACCCGAGCTTCCGGGCCGGCGGAGCCAACGCCAACTACTTCACTGCCTATGCCCAGTCCGTGGGCGTGAACGCCGCCACCTCCGACATCTTCGGCTGCGCGGCGGCGCTCGCCGGCAACCCGAACATGTGCGCCGCCCTCAACCGTCACGTGGCGACCCTGCCCGCCTCCCAACAGGGCGATCCCGCCCAGTTCTACAAGGCGGCACCCGCCAACTACTACGCCAAGTTCTGGCACGACAACGCCATCAACAACCTCGCCTACGGCTTCCCCTACGACGACGTGGCGGGCCAGTCCTCGTTCATCTCCCACGGCAGCCCGCAGTGGCTGCTGGTCGCCGTCGGCTGGTAGCCGGGGCCGCGGGCGCGGGGCGGCTCGGCCCCGTGCCCGCGGCGAAGGAGCCGATTCAGCGAAGGGGGTCGATCACGACGCCGGGATTGAGGATCCCGGACGGGTCCAGCACGGCCTTGCCCGCCCGCAGGGCGGCGGCGAACAGGTCCGGGCGCTGCCGGTCGTACCACGGCCGGTGGTCCCGGCCCACCGCGTGATGGTGGGTGATGGTGGCGCCGTGCGCGAGCAGCGCCTCGGACACCGCCCGCTTGATCTCGTCCCACTGCTCCACGGTCCTGCCCCACGTGCCCGAGGCGTAGACCCCGAAGTACGGGGCGGGTCCGTCGGGATAGACGTGGGTGAACCGGCAGGTCACGACGCCCGTGGCGCCGACCTGGCGCATCGCGTCCCGGGCCGCGCTGTCCACGGCCGCGCGCAGCGCGTCGAACCGGTCCCAGGTGCAGGCCGTCTCGAACGTCTCGACGATCATGCCCTGAGCCGCGAGGGCGTCCCGTTGGTAGGGCATCCGCAGGAAGGAGGAGCGCCAGGTGTCGGCGGCCGAGGTCCGCGCGGTCGTGTCCGCGGTGTCGGTGTGGCGCGGCGGCTCGGGCAGCGTGCCCCCGTGATCCCGGCAGAGTTCCAGGGCGCGTTCCATCC
Organism: Streptomyces sp. f51; assembly: GCF_037940415.1. Classification (NCBI taxonomy): domain Bacteria; kingdom Bacillati; phylum Actinomycetota; class Actinomycetes; order Kitasatosporales; family Streptomycetaceae; genus Streptomyces; species Streptomyces sp. f51. The sequence continues at coordinate 7,364,052 of NZ_CP149798.1, forward strand.
AGGCGGTCACCGGGTGGTCGGCGGACTCGAAGCCGAGCACCAGGACCGCGGTCGGGCTGCCCGCGTTGATGAAGGCCTCCACCGGGTCCAGCAGGCGGCAGTTGGCGGGATCGAGCCCGGACTGCGCGAGGGCTCGTACGGCCCGGACGCCCGCTTCGTAGTCCTTGAACGCGACCGAGGCTCCGGACCGCCGGCGCGGACGGTCCTGGAGGCGTACCCAGGCCTGGGTGATGACACCGAGCGACCCCTCGGAACCGAGGAACATCCGGTCGGGCGAGGGTCCGGCACCCGAGCCCGGCAGCCGGCGGCTCTCGACCACGCCGGCGGGGGTGACCACCCGCAGCGACTCGGTGAGGTCGTCGATGTGCGTGAGACGGGTCGCGAAATGACCGCCCGCCCGGGTCGCCAGCCAGCCGCCGAGCGTGGAGAACTCGAAGGACTGGGGGAAGAACCGGAGCGTGTACCCGTGGGGCCTGAGCTGCTCCTCCAGATCGGGGCCGAGGACGCCGGCCTGCACGAGCGCCGCCCGACTGGTCCCGTCCACCTCCAGGACCCGGTCCAGGCGGCCGAGATCCAGGCTGACCACCCCGGCGTACTCCGCGCCCGTACGGGCTTCGACGCCTCCCACCACCGAGGTGCCGCCGCCGAACGGGACGACGGCGATCCCGGCTCCGTCGCACCACTCCAGCGTCCGTACGACCTCGGCCTCCGACGTGGGACGCATGACCAGGTCCGGCACATGGGGCAGCTGCCCGAGCAGCGCGCGGACGACGTCGCGGAACGCCTGGCCGTGGCTGTGCGCCAGCCGGTCGCGGGTGTCGTACGAGGCCAGCGCGGCCAGCGCGGGGGGAGCCGTGACCCGGCTCGGTGCCACGTCGAACGACTCCACCGGTGGGGCCTCGTGGACGGTCAGGTCGGCGTCCGGAAGCAACTCGGCGGTGCGGCGGGTGAGTTCGGCGCGCTCCGCGCCGGTCACGGCGTCCTCGACGTTGCCCCAGCCCCACCACGAACGGGTCCTGTCGCTCATCGCTCTCCCCAGGTCATCCGACTTGAACCACTGAACTGAACATCGGGTAACTTACCGGTCGGTCACTTTGGCATAGGGTGGGGACATGAGCAAGCAGGCGAGGGCCACGCAGGGCGTGGGCACCAAGGGGATGCCCCGCAGGGACCGGGAGCGGCTGATCCTGGAGGCGGCCGCCGAGGAGTTCGGCGCGAAGGGCTACGCGCGCGGGTCGACCGCGCAGGTGGCGGCACGGGCCGGCATCACCAAACCCATGATCTACGAGTACTTCGGGTCCAAGGACAGCCTCTATCTGACCTGCCTCGACCAGGCCGGCACCCGCCTGGTCGAGGCCGTCGCGTCCGCCCAGCAGGGCCCCTCGGACCTCTCGCGCGCCGTGCGCACCCTGGAGGCGGTCTTCCGCGCTCTCGAATCCCGCCGGCACGACTGGGAACTCGTCTACGACGGGACGCTTCCCGCCGAGGGCCCGCTGCCCGCGGCCGCGGCCGGGTACCGGAGGGAACTCAACCGGATGGGCGCGGTGGGCGTGGCCGAGTTCCTGAACGCCTCCACGGCCGTCGAGCCTCTCGACGCCGACCTCGTCACCCATCTCTGGTACGGGACCGTGAGCGCCGCCGTGGCCTGGTGGCGGCACCACCCCGAGCAGACGGCCGACGACATGGCCGCGCGCTTCGAACGGATCGTCGCGGTGCTCTGCCCAGACCTGTGGGCGACGCCTTCGCCCCCCGCAAGCTGACGCAACACCCCTTCAAGGGGACCCGCTTCAGGTGGACCGGAGGTCCTCAGACGCGCTCCGCCGCCGCCTCCGCCTCCGCCCCCGAGACGGACACCGCGGCCCGTCGGGGGAGGAGCAGCGGTGTCGCCAGCAGGATCACACCGGCCAGGGCGATCGCGGTGCGCGGTCCGAGCAGGGCGCCGAGCACGCCCCACAGCGCGGTCAGCAGCGCGGTCGAGGCCTTGGTCGTCACCGCCCAGGCGGTCAGCGTGCGCGTGACCCGGTCGTTCCGGGTGCGTTCGAGACGGCAGGTGGAGGAGACGGGGTTGAACACCCCGCAGCAGAAGATGAGCCCGAGCTCGACCCCCATGACCAGCAGCAGCCCTCCGGTGCCCGGTCCGATGAAGGCCAGGCCGATCGGCCACAGTGCGCGCAGGGCCCCGGAGGCGACCATGACCCGGTGCTGTCCGAACCGGGTGACCAGGGGCCGGGCCAGCCGGGAGCCGAGCAGACCGCCGATCGAGGGCGCGGCGAACGCGAGACCGTACTGCCACGGTGAGAAACCGAGCCCGCCGAGCATGAGGACGGCCAGCAACGGCTGGGTGGCCATCACCAGGGCGTTGAACACGGCGGTGTTGAGGAACAGCGGACGCAGGGTGGGGTCGGCGAGGATGTACCGCCAGCCGTCGAGCAGTTCGGGGGCCCGCATGCGCCCGGCCGGCCGGCGTTCGGGCCGCGGCTCGCGCCCGCCCGACGCGCGGACGCCCAGGGCGGAGAGCAGATAGCTGACCCCGTCGGCCACCACCGTCACCACCGGACCCAGGAGCCCGATCGCCGCGCCGCCCAGCGGCGGCCCGATGATCGTGGTCGTCCAGGCCGTCGACTCGAACCGGGCCCCGGCGACGAGCAGGTCCCCGGCCGGCACCAGCGTCTTCAGATACGCGCCGGAAGCGGCACGGAAGGTGATGTCGGCCGCCGCGACGACGACGGACACCAGCAGGAGCTGGACGAAGGTGAGGACGCCGAGCGCGAAGGCGACGGGGACCGTGGACAGTGCCGCGAACCGCACCAGGTCCATCGCGATCAGCACCGGCCGCTTGCGGCGGAACTCCACCCACGGTCCGAGCGGCACCGCCACCGCCGCGCCCACCGCGGCCGCCACCGAGGCGAGCGCGGCGACCTCGGCCGGTCCGGCGTGCAGGACGCGAATCGCGATCAGCTCGAACGAGCCGAACGCGAGCCATGTGCCGAGCGCGCTGGCACCGTAGGCGCCCCAGAGCCACCCGAACCGCCGCCCCAGCCGGTGCCCGCTCCTCATGCCCGACACGCGTCGCCCCTCACCCGTAGCGCACCCCTCACCCGTACCGCCGATCCGTGTCCGAGGACATCAAAGCGAGCACGGTGACCGGGGATCAAACAACCGCGGGACCACAGGGCACAACCATCGGTTGTGGAGCTAGGGTGGGCGGGTGGACCTCGACACCGTCAGGACCTTCGTCGCCGTCGCCGACACCGGGCGGTTCCAGGAGGCCGCCGCCGAGCTGTCGGTCACCCAGCAGGCCGTCTCCAAGCGCATCGCCGCGCTGGAACGCGCCCTGGGGGTAAGGCTGTTCACTCGCACCCCGCGAGGCGCCGAGCTCACCATCGACGGTCAGGCGTTCCTGCCCCACGCGCGTGAGCTGCTGCGGGTGTCCGAGCGGGCCGTCGCGTCCGTCCGCACCGGCCGCCGGCCGCTGCGCGTCGACATCATCGCCTCGCGCGGCGCGGCCTCGGGTCTCATGCGCGGCTTCCACCGCACGCACCCCGAGGTGGACCTCGACGTGGTGATGCTGTTCGCCATCGAGAAGGCCGTCGCCGCCGTCCGCTCCGGCGAGATCGACGCGTCCTTCCGCGCGGTCGCCGCACCGGGCAGACCGCTTCCCGAGGACATCGAGTCCGTACGGGTGCTCGACGAGCCGCTCCACCTGCTCACCGGTCCGGCCCACGCGCTGGCGGGAGCCCGCTCCGTGACGGTCGCCGAGCTCGTCGGCCACCGGATCTGGATGCCGGGCATCGTCCCCGGCACCGAGTGGGCCGCCTACTACGACGACCTCGTCGCCGCGTTCGGTCTCACCATCGAGGCGACCGGCCCCAACTTCGGCTCCGACGCGCTGCTGGACACCGTCGCCGACACACCGGCGCTGGCCACCTTCATGGGGGAGCGGACCCTTCCCCGGCTGCCGAGGGACGGCGGCGCCCCCGGCGTCGGACCGGCCGGCCTCGGTCTGCGCCTGATCCCGGTGACCGGCCCGACACCCGTCTACCCGCATGCGCTGCTGTGGCACCGCGACAACCCCCACCCGGCGCTGGCCACCCTGCGCGCCCACCTCGCCACCGCGGCGGCCGGCCCCGACACGGCCGGGACCTGGGTCCCGGACTGGGTGATCCCGCGCTGAGTCACGCCTCCGCGGCACGTCAGGGCGCGGGGGGCCCGTCGGCCGAGGCGCGCAGGAGCTGGTCGAGCGAGGTCGCCCGGTGCCCCGTGAGGTCCTCGACGGCGGTGGTCACGGCGGCGAGCGATCCGTCGGCGATCGCCGCGTAGGTGGACACCCAGGCGTCGAGCTGCCAGTCGGGCGCCCCGTATTCCGCGCGCGAGGCATAGGCCTCCTCGGTCGTCTCCGGGACGTAGGAGACCGGCCGGCCGCCGACGGCGGTGAGGGTACGGGCCACTTCGGTCAGCGTGAGCGATTCCGGTCCCGTGAGCTCGTACGTACGGCCGGTGTGCGGAGCCGGATCGCGCAGCACCGCCACCGTGGCGTCGGCGATGTCGTCCTGGGCGACGACGGCCGCGCTGCCGCTACCGGCCGGGCCGCGGATGACACCGTCGGCGCCGACGAGGGCGGGCATGAAGTCGGCGTACAGGTTGTCGCGCAGGAAGGTGCAGGGGATTCCGCTCGCGCGGATGTGCTGCTCGGTGTGCCAGTGGTCCCGGGCCAGGGTGAAGGTCGCGTCGGGTGCGGCCCCGTAGAAGGAGATGTAGACCAGGTGCGCGACACCCGCCTGGGCGGCGGCGTCGACGAAGGTGCGGTGGTCACGGAGCCGGTCGGGGGACTCCGAGGCCGAGACCATCAGCACGCGGTCGGTGGCGCGCAGGGCGCGGACGAGGGCTTCCCGGTCGTCGTAGGCGCCGGGGACGGCGATCGCGCCGGGCAGCCGGGGCGCACGGGACGGGGTGCGGGCCAGGAGGGTCTGGGCGAGGCCGGCCGCGGCCAGCCTGCGGGCGACCCGCCCGCCCAGACGGCCGGTGGCTCCGGTGATCGCGTAGGTGGCGTCGGTGGGGGCCAAGGTTCTCCTTCTTGAGCGGACACCGGGGTGGTTTCACCAGACGCTACAGCTGGACCGCCTCGTACGACTCGACGTAGGAGTCGCCGTCGGCGCCGAAATAGGTGCAGGTGCGGGCCGTCAGGTCGACGTCGTACCGGACGACTCCCGCCGCCCAGCAGCCCTGGACGAACTCGGGGAACGTCGTCCGGCCCGCCTGGTCCGCGCGCAGCGCCGCGACCAGCGCCTCGGGGTCGAAGCGCGGGACCTCGGTCATGCCGCTGATCAGCGTCTCGCCCTGGACGGCCACCGGCCCGGCGGCGGTGAGGTAGAGCATCGCGTTGGACGGCACGGCCATCAGGCAGTGGGTGACGCCGGCCTGGCGCAGTGCCTCGGCGAGGTAGGGGAAACCGCCGGCCTGGGGGCGGACGGCCTCGGCGCGGGCCAGTGCGGCCCGCAGATTGTCGATCGCGTGGGTCATGGGGGCTCTCTCCAGGGTCATGGTGCGGAGGCGCCGCGGAGCGGACACCGCGTAGTACGATGACAACAAATCTACAGACTGACAACATGCTGTCAAAGCGGAGAGGTGGCCGGCGTGCCCCGAGTGCCGGACGAGATGGCCCTGCTGGTCGCCGACGTCTACGAGGCGGCCGGTGTGCTGCGCAGGTCGGGGGAGACGATCGCGGCGGCCGAGGGGCAGACACAGGCGCGCTGGCAGGTCCTCAGCGTCGTTTCCGACGAGCCGCTGTCCGTGGCCCGGGCCGCCCGTCGCCTCGGCGTCACCCGGCAGGGGGTCCAGCGCATCGCCAACGACCTGGCCCGCGACGGACTGGCCGACTTCCGGCCCAACCCCGATCACCGGAGTTCGCCGCTCCTCGGTCTCACTCCCCAGGGGGCTCGTGTGCTGGAAGGGATCACGGACCGCGCCGCGGTGGCCCACCGGCTGCTCGCGGCCGGGATCGAGCCCGCCGAGATCGCCGCCGCCCGGGATGTGCTGCGCCGCGTGATCGAGCAAGTGGGGCAGCAGCAGGGAGAGTAGAGGCCGTCCGGGCCGTCGAGGTCCGGGCGACGGCTGTCCTGCGCGTCACGTCTCCGGTGTCGTCAGCCATCGGCCCGGGTGGCCGGGCGGCAGCTGGAGATCCTCGCGCACGGCGGAGTAGTAGCCCTCGCGGCCTCTGCGCTGGCGTTCCAGAAGCGCCTGCCAGGCTTGGGGATCACGGGTGCCCGCGCGCTGGAAGCGTTCCATCTCCATCACCACGGTCACCCATGTCCGGGCCCGGTCCACCACTTCGCGGCTGCCCAGCATGATCAGGGCCTCGCCCGCGGGATCGCGGTCGTCGGTGGCCCGGGCCAGCAGCGGCTCGGCCTCGTCCAGGGCCAAGGGGTGCGGGTGCGGGTCGTTGCCCAGGTGGGCCGCGACACGGTAGGTGAGCGTCACCGACTTCTTCAGCGACCGGGCGTACTCGGAGTACACGGCGAGGCGCCGCTCGTCCCAGCGGTCCGCGCGATCCCGTTCGAAGCGCTGGCGATCGCTGCGGACGAGGGCCAGATACGAACCCAGGGCGCCGATCACGACGCCTGCGAGTGCCGGGAGTTGCTGAAGAAAGGCGGACATGTGCGCACCGTACCGGCCCAGTTGGAGGAACGGACGGCGGCCGGTGATCTTCCGCCAGGCCGAACACCCCTGCCACCGCCAGGATCTGGTGCCGCCGGTACGGGATGGCCCAAGCTGGCCCCCATGGATTGGTTGCCACTGCTCTCCACGCTGGCCGGGGCCGCCATCGGCGTCGGCTCCACCGTCGTCGCCGACCGGAACCGGTGGAAGCGTGAGGACGCCAAGGACGGGCGCCGGCTGAGGCTCGACGTCTACACGCAGTACACGACCACCGTAAAGGTCCTCGGTGAGACCCTGCGGGCCCTGGCCGAGCGCGGGCACCCCTCCGACGAGGAGCGGGGGCTCGCGCTGCGTGAGGCCTTCCGGGATTCCGGCATCGGTGTCGCCTCGGAACGCATGTGGCTCATCGCGCCCCAACCCGTCGTGAAGGCCTGCGACGGCGTGTTCCACTGCCTGCGCCGCATCTGTGAGGGATACGCCGACGGCACCGTGGTCAGCAGCCCGGAGGACCGCGCGCGCTGGGAGGCCCGTGGCGTGGCGGCCGCCAGGATGCGCAGGCTCATGCGCGAGGACCTGGGCGTCGGCCCCCTCACCGAACGCCACAGCCCGCTTCTCGACGACCGCGGCGACCCGGCCGTGCCCTGACCGCGTCGGTCAGGACAGGATGTCGGTCAGGACAGGATCTCGACGTAGCCGTCGGTGCCGTGCACCCTGATCCGCTGCCCGTCCCGGATCCGCCGGGTCGCCCGGTCCACACCCACGACGGCCGGCAGACCGTACTCCCTCGCGATCACCGCGCCATGGGTCATCAGGCCGCCCACCTCCGTCACCAGGCCCGCGACGGCGACGAACAGCGGCGACCAGCTCGGGTCCGTGAACGGAGTGACCAGGATGTCGCCCGCCTCCAGATCGGCGTCCGCCATGTCGAGGATCACGCGGGCCCTTCCCTCGACCGTTCCCGCGGAGACGGGCAGGCCGACCAGGGCGCCGGCCGGAACGTCGTCGCGACGGTAGGCCCCGCTGACGGCCTCACCGTCCGAGGTCAGCACCCGGGGCGGGGTGAGCGCCCCGTAGGACCGGAACGCCTCCTTGCGCCGCCGCACGAGCCGTTCGTCCACCCGGTGCGTGCGGGCCACCTCGTGGAACTCCTCGAACGTCAGATGGAAGACGTCCTCCCGCTCGCGGAGGACCCCGGCCCGCACGAGCCGGTCGGCCTCCTCCAGCAGGGCGCGTTTGTAGACGAAGGAGCGGCTGACGATGCCGTACTTTGGATACTCCCGGTACCCGGCGAAGGCCCTGACCTGGTCGATCATCCGCTTCGTCGCGTCCGCCCTGCGGTCACCGTCCGGCAGTTGCCGCAGGCGTGCCAGCACCTCCCGTTCCTTCTCCGCCGCCTTCCGCCGCCCCTGCTCGAAGCGCCGCCGGGCGGCGCCCGGTTCGAAGTTCCTGACGTTGTCGAGGATCACGGGCACCAGCGTGGCGGGGCGCTCGCGCCACCGGGGCCGGGTGATGTCGATCTCGCCGACGCAGCGCATTCCGTACCGGTCGAGATAGGCCTCGATGGCGTCGCGGGCCTCGGCACCGCCCGCGACCTTCGCCAGCTCGTCCAGGAAGCCGTCGTCCTCGACGTCCCGCAGGAACGCCACCACGTCGGGCCGCGCCCGGATCACGTCGGCGACGTCGAGCAGCTCAAGTCCCATCTCCGAGGTGATGTTGTCGGGGGCGGACAGCGTCAGCGTGTCGGCCGCGTTCTTCTCGCCCAGCCATTCCAGCAGCCTGTCGTTCAGCCACCAGGTGGCCTCCATCCCCGCCATGATCGCCTGGATGTTCAGCGGATCCCCGAGGACCCGCCTGTGCTCCGCGAAGGCCTCCAGCAGGTACGCGAACAGCTCCGGTCCGGTCTTCGCGCGGATACCGTGCTCCAGAGCCGCGACGGACGCCCTGCTGCGCTCGATCAGTTCGGTGACGATGCCCGGATCGGCCTCGGTGGGGACGGCGGGCACCTCTCCCGCCCGCGGGCCGGCAGGGCCCGCGTCCGGGAGCGGGGGGACGAGACCACTGTGTTCGAGGACGGTCTCCAACGCGTCCCTGACCAGCGGATCACCTCGTCCCATGACCTCCAGGAGCGCGGCGCGGCTCGCGGGCGAGGCCAGGCGCGGGGCGACGTCGACGAACAGCCGTCCGCCGGCCTCGTGCATCGGCACCATCGCCGTCAGCCGCCACAGGGAGAGCCCCAGGGGCTTCATGGGGTCGGTCATCATCTGCTGATGGCCGACGGACACGTAGACGTGGTTCTCCTCGTCGTCCCGCTCGGGAACGGGGAACAGGGTCGTGATCGGCCGGCTCTGGACGATCCGGAAGCCGTCCTCGGCCAGACACCATTCGATGTCCTGGGGGCGGCCGAAGTGCGCCTCGATCCTCCGCCCCAGCTCCACGAGCCGCACGACCTGGTCGTCCGTCAGCGCCGGCAGTTCCCGCCGACGCGGCTCGATCTCCGCTTCGCGCGTGCCGCCGCCCGGCAGGGCGTGCAGGGCACGGTGCTTGGCGGCGATCGTCCGGGCGACGACCTCGCCGTCGCGCACCGTGAAGACGTCCGGGTTCACCAGTCCCGACACCAGGGCCTCGCCCAGGCCGAACCCGGCGTCCACCGTGGCGACCCTGCGGTTCCCCGTCACGGGGTCGGCCGTGAACAGGATGCCGGACGCGTCCGGGAACACCATCCGCTGGACGACCACGGCCATGTGGACCGTCCGGTGGTCGATGCCGTTCCGCCGGCGGTAGGTCACGGCCCGCTCGGTGAAAAGCGAGGCCCAGCACCGGCTGATGTGCCGGAGGATCTCCTCAGGGCCCATGACGTTCAGATACGTGTCCTGCTGGCCGGCGAACGACGCCGTCGGCAGGTCCTCCGCCGTCGCGCTGGAGCGGACCGCGTACGCGGCCCCCCGGCCCAGCCGGGCGAGCGCGCCGGTGATCACCTCCGCGAGATCGGCCGGGACGGCCGTGCCCTCGATGCCTTCCCGGATCCGGGCGCTGAGCGTGCGGACGGCCTCCCGGTCGTCCGGGCTCACCCGCGACAGCTCGTCGAGCGGCCCGTCGATCGACGGCGCCGACGCCATGATCCGCCGGAAGGCGGCCGTCGTCACGCAGAAGCCGTCCGGCACGCGCGTGCCCTCGATCCGCGTCAGCGCGCCCAGGTGCGCGCCCTTGCCGCCGACGTCCGCGATCCGCGTCGCGTCGAGGTCTTGAAGATCCAGCACGTACTGCTCTGTCATCGCGATGCCTCCGAGGCAGCCGTGCTCCGTCGTCCCGCGCTGTCCGATCGCGTCACGGGCGCCTCCCACTCTGTCGAACCCCTTGTCGTGCACGTTCTCATCCCTGAACCCCTCCGGCCCGCCCGCTGACGACCCGTCCGGTGACGAGTCGTCCGGCCGCTCTTGCCGGGCGGAGCACCGACGCGTCCGCGCAGGCCGGGGCACAGGCCGACGATTGTGCGCCCGGACCGGGGCCTTGCGGCAAGCCCCCCTGTGCGCTATACGTTGAGAGAGGCAAGGAGAGGGCTCTCCTTGCCTTCGCCATGTCCGTATCAGGCGACGAGCAGGCGCAGCCCGAGTTCCGCCGTGTCCAGGGCGAGCAGGTCGCCGTTGCGGTCGGCCCACCGGCCCGAGGCGAGGTCGTCGCGCAGCCCCGTCACGGCCCGCCGCTCGGCCTGCGGTCCGACCCTGGTCCACACCGACACCGCGCGACGCACGGACTCCTCCAGGTACGCCTCGGGCCGGCGCCAGTGCGCCTCGAAGAAGCCGTCGGCGCAGTCCCACGGAATGAGCACGGGCTCCGCCCGGCCCCCGACCGCACGCGCCAGTTCGGCCAGGGAAGGCCAGTCGGCGACGAGACCCGAGACCTCGGGCAGATAGTCGCGGGTGAGCCAGAACCGCTCGCGCCACGCCGCGTCGCTGCCGTCGTGCGTGAACACCACCACGCGCCGGGCCACGCGCCGCATCTCGCGCAGCCCGGCGATGGGGTCCCGCCAGTGATGAACGGTGCTGAAGGCCATGGCCGCGTCGAAGGCCCCGTCCTCGAACGGGAGGCGCTCCGCGTCGGCGGCCACACACGGAGCCGAGCCCGCCGGACGCTGTGCCCGCATCACCGCCGACGGTTCCACCGCGGTCACTTCGCGGTCCGGGGGTTCGTACGAACCGGTGCCCGCGCCGACGTTCAGTACCGTTCGCGCGTCCCCGAGCGCCTCCCAGACCCGGGCGGCGATCCGCGGCTCGGTCCGCCGCGTCGCCGGGTAGGCGGAGCCGATGGTGTCGTACAACCGCGCCCCGAACATGGTGAGTTGCTCCTCCGGTGTCGTCCCGATCCCCATGGCCCGTGCCTCCAGTTCCCTGTCGATCGCGATGACGGCCGCCGTCGCCCGGTCCCGTTGTCGCAGCAACAGGCCGCGCAACCGGCGCAGATGGGCGACCGCGTCCGTTCCGGGGTCGTCGACCAGCCGCGCGATCTCGCTCAGTCCGAAGCCGAGTCGCCGGTAGGCGAGCACCTCCCGGAGCCGCTCCACGTCGCCCGCCGCGTACGCCCGGTATCCGGCCGGAGTCCGCGCGGACGGCCGTACGAGACCGATCGCGTCGTAGTGATGCAGCGTGCGGACGCTCACACCGGCGAACTCCGCCACGCGTCCCACGGTCAGGTGTTCCTCCACACCCCCGACGATGCGGCATGACGTCACGTGAGGGTCAAGGTCTCGGGTTCCGCAGCCGTACGCGGCATTGGTGGGGACTTGTCAACTCGGCGGGAGCGCCTTGATAGTTGTCCCGTTCGACGCGGGTCGGGGCGGATGACGGGGAGCAGGCCTTTGAGGCGGGACGAGAGCGTGGCGGAACTCGGCGAGAGACGCGGGAGCTATCCGATAGCGGGTGTCACCGGGGCCCTGCTTCAGATGTTCCGGCGGTTCGCCGTGATCTTCTGCCTCGTCGTGCTGGGATTCCTGATCTTCAAGAGGCCCGACGGCGGGCTCTCCAAAGGGCTGATCACGGTGGCCGTGATCCTCGGTCTGGTCGGTCTGCGGGCCGCCTGGGTCCGGGTGTCCGTGCGGCTCGGGGTGCGCGTGTGTCACCTCCACACCGGTGGCCTCGCCGTCACCGGTCTCTTCGGCCGGCTGAAGCACGTCGTGCCGTGGGACCGGATCACCGTCCTGAAGCACATGTCCAACATGTCGCCCCTGCTCACCTTCCACCGGTTCGAGCTGGTGCGCCGCGACGCCGGGACGGTGGCGATCCTCGTCCTCCAGGCGAAACCGGAGTTCGTGCCGGCCCTGAAGAGGGCGTCGGCCCTGGGCGGCATGCGGGAGGAATGACTGCGGGGCCGTGTGCGCGCCCGACGGGTCGTCAGATGCGCCGGGACCGGATCACGTCGGCCGCGCCGAACACGTCCTTCTTGCCCGCGATGAGGTCCTTGCACAGGTCCACGAGTTCCCCGTAGGGGCTGTCGAGTCCTTCGCCGCTGGCGTGCATGTAGGCGATGGTGACGGCGCACGCGAAGCGGACGTTGAGCGAGGGAAGGGGCCGCAGCAGGAGCAGGGTGTGCAGCAGCGCCGCCGCGCGCCACGAAGCGTCGGGATCGACGCCCAGGCGCGGCGGATCCACACGGTGCCGCGCCACCGCCGCGACGAGCGCGGAGAAGTCGCTGATGTGGGGCTGGTCGGGGAGTGCCGCCTCGTGCTGCCGCAGGAGCCAGCGCACGTCGATGTGGACGACGGGAGCCATGGGTTCAGGCGGCCCTGCCCGTCGTGCGGGTGAGCGGACCGTCGTCGATGCCCGCGGCGGCGATGGCCTCGGCGAGCGCCGGATCGTCGAAGACGCTCCGGAAGACCGCGGCACCCTCCTGGAGCGCCCGGTGGTGGGCGATCGCGCCGGCGGTGGAGGCCCGCACGAACGCCTTCATCGGGATGTTCTGCTCCTGGGCGATCGCCCGCAGGTCCGCGAGTTCCGCCTCGGAGAATTCCACGTTGAGTGCTGCCATGACGGCAGGGTACCGCCGAGGTACCCCGAGCTCAATCATCCCAGCTCAGGGCGCGTACGCGAGGTACCTCCCGGGGTTCCGGGCCCCCGGGTGACCGGCTCGGCGGCACCGCGCGGGTGCTCCAGGCGGGAGAGCCAGGCGGTGAGCAGCGGCTCCAGGGCCTCGGCCTCGGCCGGGGTCAGCAGATCCAGCAGGCGGCGTTCGTTGCGCATGTGGTCGGTGAACGCCTGGTCGATCAGGTCGCGTCCGGGGGCGGTGAGGGCGACGATCCGGCCGCGCTGGTCGTCTCCGGAACGGCGGCGGGTGACGAGTCCGGCCCGCTCCAGGCGGTCGATCCGTTTCGTCATCGCGCCGGTGGTGACCATCGTGTGGGCGGCGAGTTCGCCGGGCGCCCGTTCGTAGGGTTCACCGGCCCGGCGCAGTGCGCACAGGACGTCGAACTCGCCCTCGCCCAGTCCGTAGCGGTCGTAGACGAGGCGCAGTTCCTCGCCGAGTCGGTCGGCCAGGCGGTGCAGCCGGCCGATCACTCCCTGTGGGGTGATGTCGAGGTCGGGCCGCTCGCGGCGCCACTCCGCCTGGATGCCCGCGACGCGGTCGAGAGGTTCTCCGTGCTCCATGCCCACCATCCTATCTTCCCGGGAAGGTATATTGGCTTCCATGGAAGCCAATCTGCGGTGGGTGGCCGTGACGGCGTTCGCGCCGGTGGCCTGGGGGACCAACTACTTCGTGACGCACGAGTACCTGCCGGCCGACCGGCCGCTGTACGGGGCGGCTCTGCGGGCCCTGCCCGCCGGACTCGTCCTGCTCGCCCTGTGCCGGCGGCTGCCGCGCGGCGCCTGGTGGTGGCGCTCCGCGGTGCTCGGCCTGCTCAACATGAGCGTGTTCTTCGTCCTCGTCTACACGGCTTCCCAGCTGCTGCCGACGAGCGTGGCCTCGACCGTCATGGCGGTCGCGCCCCTGACGATGATGCTCATCGCCTGGCCCCTGGTGTCCGAACGGCCCCGGGCCGCCCATCTGGCCGGCGCCGTGGTCGGGCTCGCGGGGGTCTGCCTCTTGCTGCTCACCGGGGTGGACGAGGTGAGCGTCCCGGGTGTCCTCGCCTCGGCCGCCGCCATGCTGGTCTCGTCCTTCGGGTACATCCTGGCCAAACGGTGGAACGCCGGTGCGGACGTGCTCGCCTCGACCGCCTGGCAGCTCACCGCCGGAGGTGTGTTCCTGCTGCCGGTCGCCGCGGTCGTCGAAGGCGCTCCGCCCGCGCTCCCCGGGCCGACGCTCCTCGCGTTCGGCTACGTCACCCTGATCGCCACCGCGCTCGCCTTCGCCGCCTGGTTCACCGGGCTGAGGCATCTGCCCACGGGGACCGTCGGACTGATCGGACTGCTCAATCCCGTCACCGGAGTGCTGCTCGGCACGGTGGTCGCCGGTGAGGTGCTGACCGTTCAGCAACTGGGCGGGCTCGTCCTGGTCCTGGCCGGAGTCGTCCTCGGCAGGCCCAGGCGTGCGGGGGGACGCGGAGCGGCGCGGGTGCCCGGGCGCGGACGGCCGACGGTCCCGACGCCACCAGGGCGATGAGGCCCGCGTCGGGAAGGGGTCGCTATCCGTCCCTCCGTACGAGGAACTCGTTGCCGTCGGGGTCGAGCAGCGGGACCCCCTCGCCCGGGACCTCCGTATCGGCGGCGTGTGCCGCGCCGAGCGAGATCAGGCGATCGATCTCGGCGTCGAGAGAACCGGCAGGAACGGTCAGCTCGAAGAACAGCCGGTTCGCGCCGGTCTTCGGCGCCACCGGGGGACCACCCCAGGTGATCTTCGTACCGCCGCTCGGCGACTGGATCGCGGTCTCCTGGTCCTGGTCCCAGACCAGCGGCCACCGCAGCGCCTCGCTCCAGAAGCAGCCGACCTCACGCGTTCCGTCGCAGGCCAGCGCTCCGATGAAGCCGGTGTCGGCCAGGAACTTGTTGCCCGCCTCGATCACGCAGAACTCGTTGCCGTCCGGGTCGGCGAGCACCACGTGCCCCTCCTCGGGGCGCTGACCCACGTCGAGGTGCGCGCCGCCGAGTTCCAGGGCCCGGGCCACCGTCTGCGACTGGGCCTCGGGGGAGACGCTCGTGAGGTCGAAGTGCGCCCTGTTCCGGCCGGACCTGGGCTCCTGGCTCGGCAGGAACCGGATGCCGAACCCGGCGGCATCGGGCGGCAGGATCGCGATGCCGCCGTCCGGAACGCCGTCGTCGGTGTCGGCCCGCTCCCAGCCCAGGACACCGGACCAGAACGCCGCCAGGTCCGACGGCCTGGTCGCGCGGAAGCAGATCGCGGACAACTGACTGCTCATACCCGTGCATCTCCGATCCGCTGACGCCGACTCGACGAACGTGCCCGGCGGGCGCGTGCAGCCTAGAGATGGCCGTCCGGCCGCCGCATCCCATTTCCGCCGCGGGGGCATCTGTTCAGTGGTGGGCCGATGCGGTCAGACGGCGTAGTGCGGCGTGGGCGGGTGGGCCCCAGGTGGGTTTGCCTCCGGGGCGGCCGCGGACTCCGGCGTCCGCGATGTGGAGACAGCTGAGGGCCCGCAGCACCGCCCAGCCGCGGGCGCGGCGCAGGGTGGCGGAGTCAGGGCTCGGCATGTAGGCCCGGTGGAAGGCGTCTACGGCGCCGTCCGGCAGCAGGATCCAGGCCGCGGCGAGGTCGAAGGCAGGGTCCCCGGCGAAGAGGTCACCGAAGTCGATCACGCCGGAGATCGTGCCGTTCGTGGTCAGGACGTTCGCCGGGTGCAGGTCGCCGTGGAGCCAGAGACGGGGGCCCGTCCATTCGGGCGCGTCGGCCGCGTCCTCCCAGACCGCGCGGACGGCGTCCGGGTCACGAACGAGCCCCAGCCCGGTGGCCGAGGCGAGCGCATGGTCGAGGTGTGCGGCGGTGTCGGCCAGCGGGCCCCCGCGGTCCCGGCCCGCCGGCGCTTCGTCGGGGGCGGGCCGGTGCAGTGCGGTGAGGAAGGCGGCCAGGGCGACGGCCGCTTTCCCGGGATGCGTCGCGGGGGTGCGGTCGGCGGGTTCGCCGGGTACCCAGGTGGTGACGAGCCACGGCCGGGGAAAGCGTTCGGAGGGCTGCCCGAGGCGCTGCGGCACGGGGACGTCCAGAGGAAGGCGCGGGGCGAGGAACGGTACCCACGTGTACTCCTTGCGCAGCAGCGCGTCCGCGGACTCCGTGGCCCAGGGCAGGCGGACGGCGAGGTCGTCGCCGAGCCGCCAGATCTGATTGTCCCAGCCCAACGCCCCGAGTTTCAGGGGGAGTTCCGCCAGGTCGGGGTGCTGCTCACGCAGCAGGTCCCGGATCAGGTCCTCCGTGATGTCCGACGCGGTGATGGTCATGGAGGCAACGGTAGTTGGGCTTCTACTTGCGTGCCCCGGATTCCGTGCCCAGTGCCGGGTGGCCGGGCTTCGTGTCGAGTGCCTGGTGTTCGGGGTTCGTGTCGTGCGTTCCTCCGGTCCAGTACTGGGCCAGGGCTCCCTCCTTGTACGGGGCCGGGCTGACGCTGAGTTCGCCCGCGAAGGGGCGGTCCAGGACGAAGACGAGGAGCAGGCTGAAGCCGACGAGCCCGGCGACCGAGGCGACGAAGAGGATCTGGACCCTCAGTTTGCGCATGCCGTAGAGGAACGTGAGCGGGATCAGGACCAGCGCGCCGCCGAAGGCCAGAACCTGGAGCAGCGGCGGGAGTTCCTGGCGTGCCATGGTGATGCGGGCGCGGCGCTGGGAGGCCACGTCGTTGAGGTGGTTCACCGCCTCCTCGTAGAAGACCTGCTCGCTCTGACTCTTCGGGTCGTACTCCTGGAGCGCCTGGAAGGCGGCGCCGAGGTGGACTTCTGTGGCTCCGTAACTGGGGTTCCCGGCGCGCATCCGTGGCCACTGGTCCTCGACGACCGCGTGGACGTATCCGTTCATGGTGGAGTCGAGACGGGTCCGCACCTGTGCCGGGAACGCGCCGGCGTCACGGGTGATGAGCGCCGCGTCCGTGGCCTCGGACGCGACGATGGTCTGGGTGTCCTCCAGTTGGGTCCAGAGGGTGACGATGACGAAGGCGAGAATGATCCCGTAGATCGCGCCGAACATGCCGAGTGTGACCCCGACCATCTCGTTGTGTTCACCGCGTGCCACCGAGGGATATCTGCGGCGCAGCAGCACACTGCCGCCGACGGCGAGGAGGACGGTTCCCCCGACGATCGCGACGGCCAGCGCGAAGGTGCTGAAGTGGTTGAGCAGCCAGAGCGAGAGATGCGTGGAGTCTAGAGGGGACACACCCGCCCAAACGCGGACCGAGGACGGCGGCTACGGGTGTGCCCGGCAAGTTCACACCACTGGGTGAGAGTCCAGGTCGTCGTACGTCCTGAACGTGTAGGTCGCGTCGTAGGTCATCAGATTTCCGGTCGGCGCGGGCAGCCCAAGACGTCGGTTCAGCGCCGAGGTCAGGGGCCCGCAGTGCTCGGCGGCGGGGGCCGTGAAAGCGTCGTCGTAGGCCGAGAATTTGATCACCGGCGGATCCTGCGAGACCCATTCCGAGGGTCCCGAGCGCTTGAGCCGGAAATCGATCGGAGCGTCCGCCCCGATGGTGCACCCGTGCGACAGGAGCGGGCTCGACAACCGCAGACGGAGGCTGAACTGCCCTGTGTAGAAGTCGGATCGACCGCCGTACACCGGCTGGATCGCCAGTCGCAGCAGCCCCGCGTGGTCGCCCGCCGCGGTGTTGGTCAGGCCGCCGGGAACGGCCGTCGGTGTGCTGTGCATCGCACCCCACACCTGTCCGTCGGTGCCGTCCGGCATCGGTCCCTCGGCGTGCGTCATGGTGATGGGAGCGAGCGCCACTTGGATCGTGCCCATGGTCAACAGGGGTGCCGCCGTGTGGACTTCGCAGCGCCAGCGGGCCGGGTCGGTCCCGGCGGGCAGGGCGGGGCAGTCGCTGAAGTCGGTGACGGTCGCGGGGGCGGCGGAGTCCGGTTCCGCGTACGCGAGGCCCGGCGTGTACGCGCCCACCAGTCCCGCGAGGGCGGCGGCTCCGGCGAGGGTGAGCCCGGCGCGGCGGGCGAGGGAGGGGCGACGGCTGTCCGAGGCGGTGTTCGACATGCCCACAGCGTGCTGGCCACGCCCCCGGCGCCGCTATCGGTGACGTCCCCGCCTCGACCCTGAGACGACCCTGACGGCATGTCAGGGAGGAGCCGTGACCGTGTCCGGGGACGCACGGCGGCGCGGGGGCGGGATAATTCCGGCGTGACCTTCACCGAGCGACAGCTCACCCTGGCGACCCTGGACCGTCAACTGCTCCTGGAACGCGGGCGTCTGGATGTGGCGGAGGCCGTCCGCCGGGTCTGTGCCGTGCAGGCCCAGGCGCCCGTGTCGCCGTACGTGGCCCTGTGGAACCGGGTGGAGGGCTTCGTGCCCGAGGAGCTCGACGCGGCGTTCGCGGACCGGCGGATCGTCAAGGCGACCCTCATGCGGATCACCCTGCACGCCGTCCACGCCGACGACTACGCGCCCTACCACGCCGCCATGGTCCGGAGCCTGCGGGCGTCGCGGCTGTACGACCGCCGCTACACCTCGACCGACCTGACCGAGGAGGACGCCGACGGGATGCTGCCGAGGCTCGCCGCGTTCCTGGCCCGCCCGCACACCGGGGCCGACGTGGAGGCGGAGTTCACGGCCGGCTTCGGCGAGGAGGCGCAGCGCGTGTGGTGGGCGCTGAAGACGTACGCGCCGATCCAGCACGTGCCGACCGGCGGTCCGTGGTCCTTCCGCCTTCCCAACACCTACCGCGCCTCCCCTGTCGACCCCGGCGCGGAGACGCGGGAAGCGGCGGCGGAGGGTGTGGGACGGCTCCTGCTCGCCCATCTCCGGGCGTTCGGACCGGCGTCGGCGCGGGACTTCGCCCGCTTCACCCTGCTGGGACGACCGGCGATCACCCAGGCGCTGGACGAACTGGGGGACCGGGTCGTACGGGTTCCCGGGCCGGGACGCGCCGTCCTGTACGACCTGCCGGGCGCCACCGTGCCCGACGAGGACACCCCCGCACCGCCGAGGCTGCTTCCGATGTGGGACAGCACACTGCTCGCCCACGCCCTCCCCGGGCGCGTCATGCCCCAGGACCTCCGGCCCCTCGTCGTCCGGCGCAACGGCGACATCCTGCCCACCCTGCTCGTCGACGGCCGGGTCGCCGGGGTGTGGCGCACCGTGGACGAAGGGCTGGAACTGACTGTGTTCCGCAAGCTCGGCACGGCGGACTGGCGCGCCGTGACCGAGGAGGCGGAGAAGCTGGCGGCCCTGCTCGCCGAACGGGACCCGACCCCGTACAGCCGCTACAACCACTGGTGGGACAAGGGAATCCCGGGCGTGGAGACCCGGCGGGTCAAGGGGAGTTGAACCGGGCCCGCGGGGGACCGCGTGGTGAACGGCCCCTGGTCCTCAGCCCGTGCCGGGCGCCTGGTCCTCAGTCCGTGCGGGGCGCCTTGGCCCTCAGCCCGTGCCGGGCGGCCCCTGCGGGGAGATCAGGCCGCTCTCGTAGGCGAGCACGACGGCCTGCACGCGGTCCCGCAGGTCGAGTTTCGACAGGATGCGGCCCACGTGCGTCTTGACCGTGGTGGGGCTGAGTATGAGGCGGTCCGCGAGTTCCGCGTTGCTGAGGCCGGTGGCCAGCAGGCGCAGTACTTCCAGTTCACGCGGGGTCAACCCGGACAGGTCGCGGTTCAGGCCGGTCCGCGGGGACTCCTGGCGGTGCGCGAAACGCTCGATCAGCCTGCGGGTGATGGTGGGCGCGAGCAGCGCGTCACCGGAGCGCACCAGACGCACGGCCGCCACCAGGTGCTCGGGGGTGACGTCCTTGAGCAGGAAGCCGCTCGCTCCTGCGGTGAGCGCCGCGTACACGTAGTGGTCGAGGTCGTACGTCGTCAGGATGACGACCCGGGTGCCGTCGAGGCCGTCGGGTCCGTCGGGGCGGTCGCCGAGAATGCGGCGGGTGGCCTCGATGCCGTCCATCCGCGGCATCCGGATGTCCATGAGGACGACGTCGGGCCGGGTGCGTCGCACGGCCTCGACCGCCTCGGCCCCGTCCGCCGCCTCGGCCGTCACCTCGATGCCGTCGGCGGCGAGGATCATCCCGAATCCCGTACGCACCAGGGCCTGGTCGTCCGCGATGACGGCGCGCAGCGCGGGCGCGTTCACACCGCCTCCCACGGGACGCGGGCCGTGACCCGGTATCCGCCGGTGGGCGCGGGACCGGCGGTCAACTTGCCGCCGTAGACGGCCAGTCGCTCGCGCAGCCCGATCAGCCCGCGGCCGTTGCCGTCCACCGGGGGCGAGTCTCGCACGGCGCCCGTGTCCGTGACCTCCAACTCCAGCCAGGAGCCGGAGAAGCCGATCAGCACCGCCGCCTCGGCCCCCGCCGCGTGCTTGATCGTGTTCGTGAGGGCCTCCTGCACCACGCGGTACGCCGTGAGTTCCACCCCGGGCGGCAGTGGCCCCGGCGGCAGCGACACGGTCAGGCGCACCGGTGTTCCGGCGGCCCGCACCCGCTCGGCGAGGGCGTCGAGCTGTCCGAGTCCCGGCTGCGGCTCCAGGCCGTCGGCGGCGATGTCGGCACCCGCGTCCGGGCCCGCCAGCAGGCCCATCACATGGCGGAGTTCGGCCATCGCCGCACGGCCGCCGGCCTCCACCGCCAGCAGCGCCTCCTTGGACCGCTCCGGCGCCGCGTCCATCACCTTGCGCGCCGCGCCCGCCTGTATGACCATCACGCTCACATTGTGGGTGACGACATCGTGGAGCTCGGCGGCTATTCGGGCACGCTCCTCCGCGACGGCCCGGCGCATCGCCTGCTCCTGAGCCTGCTGAAGGTCCGTGAAACGCTTCCGGCTGGCCTCCAGACGCAGCCGTCCGAGCCGGACCAGGCCGGCCAGCACCCCGACGACCAGGAGCACCACCGCGGGGCTCGACCAGCCCGGGAGCATGGGATCGGTGTCCCGGAACGCGACACCCGCCAGTACGGCCGTGAAGATCAGTGCCGCCAGAGCCCGCGTGCGGTAGCGGCTGCGCGCGACGGCTCCGTACGCGGCGACGCTCCAGGTCAGCACGTTGATCCAGGAGACGGCGTCCCCCAGGGCCAGCGCGGCGGCGGCGATCACTCCGAAGGCGAGCAGCGGATAGCGGCGCCTGGCCACGAGCGGCAGCGCCGACAGCACGACCAGGACCGTGGGCGCGGAGGGCCGCGGGTCGCGCACGGTTCCCGGGCCGGGAGCCGGAGGCCGCACCGGGTGAGGGATCGCGTCCCGGCTCACGGTCACGGCCCTGGAACTGATGCGGACCGGTCCGTCGCCCGGGTAGCGCGCGGCCACGAACAGCGCGACCACGGTCAGCGCGAGCGCCAGCACGACGTCCACGCGCACCGCGCGCCGGGACAGCGGCTCGGCCTCACCCTGCGGCCGCATCGCCTCGCGCACCCGCGCCCACCACGCCCCCGGCCGCACCGCGTCGCGCACACCCGCCCACGACCTCTTCGGCCGCATCGCGTCGCGCACACCCGCCCACCACGCCCCCGGCCGAGGCAGGTCGCCCGCCGGTGGCCGCCAGGCGTCCGTCCCCGCCCCCGCTCCATCACGCGGCCGCCCGTACGGGTCCTCCTTCTCCATGCGCACATTGTGCGGGCCCGTGCCACCGGTCCACGTCCCCCTGGGGGACCGGCCCACCTGTCCGCCGGGCGTACTCCTCCAGGACGACCCCGCGGCCGGGTCCTCCCGGGGGAGGGCCCCATGTCGGTGCCACGGTCGACGCGCCGCTCCCGCGTCCGCCCGTACGTTCACCGGACCCGCACGGGGCATCGGCCTCCCGACCCACGAAGGACGGACACACCCATGACTCACGTGATCGAACTGGATGGCGTCGCCAAGCGGTACGGCGGCGCCGACGCCCCGGCACTGGGGCCGGTCGATCTCGGCGTGGCCCAGGGCGAGGCCCTGGCCGTGACGGGGCCGTCCGGCAGCGGCAAGTCCACGCTGCTCAACCTCGTCGCCGGTCTCGACCGGCCGAGCGAGGGCTCCGTGAGCGTGGCCGGGCAGCGCGTCGACCGGCTGAGCGAGCACGCGCTGGCCCGGTTCCGCCGCCAGCACATCGGCATGGTCTTCCAGTTCTTCAATCTGCTCGACGACCTCACCGTCGCCGACAACATCCAGCTCCCCGCCCAACTGACCGGAACCGCACGGCGCGTGGCCGCGTCCCGCGCCGGGGAGCTCATGGAGACCCTGGGCATCCAGAAGCACGCCCACGCCTACCCGGGGCGGTTGTCCGGCGGGGAACGCCAACGGGTCGCCGTGGCAAGGGCCTTGGTGAACAGGCCCGCCCTGTTGCTCGCCGACGAGCCGACCGGCGCCCTGGACACCGCGTCGGGGCAGGAGGTGCGCGAACTGCTCGTGGACCTGCACCGCGGCGGGCAGACCGTCGTCCTGGTCACGCACGACCTCGAACTGGCCCGGGCCTGCGCACAGCGCACGATCCACCTGGTCGACGGCCGTGTCGCCCTCGACACGAACGCGGAGGCCGTCCGATGATCCGGTTCGGCGGCGGGGCACTCGGTCGGGTGGTGCGCTCCGGGGTCGGCAGACGGCGCGTCCAGACGGTCGTGATCGCCGTGGCCACGATGATGGCGGTCGCCTCGGCCGTGGTCGCCGGTTCCCTCCTGGTCGCCACGAACGCGCCCTTCGACCACGCCTTCGCCCGGCAGCACGGGCCGCATCTCACCGCCGCGTTCGACCCGCACCGGGCGAGCGCGGCCCAACTGGCGGGCACCCGAGCCCTGGAGGGGGTCACGGCGAGCGCGGGACCGTTCCCGACCACGACGATCGAACCGGTGGGCACCGACGGCGGACACCTGCCCGCGCTGACGCTGGTCGGACGGCCCGGTCCGGGCAGGGACGTGGACGCACTGGACCTCAAGTCCGGCCGGTGGGCCCGCGGTCCGGGCGAGATCGTGCTGTCCGCGTCGTTCTCCGGACCGTTGCTCGACCTCGGATCGACCCTGATGAGTTCCGACGCCGCCGACGCGCGGAAGCTGACCGTCGTCGGCTTCGCGCTGTCCGCGGGCGACACCGCCGACGTCTGGGCGACCCCCGCACAGGTCAGGTCCCTCGCGACCGGGGACAGCCCCCTCACGAACCAGATGCTCTACCGCTTCGGCTCCGCGGCGACGAAGGCGCAGATCACGGCCGACCGGAAGAGGCTCACCTCCGCCCTGCCCTCCGGCGCGCTGGTCGGCACCCAGTCGTGGCTGGACACCAAACGCGCCACCGAACAGGGGGCCGCGGCGACGATCCCCTTCCTGTTCGCGTTCGGTGTGCTCGGCATCGTCATGTCGGTGATCATCGTCGGCAGCGTGATCAGCGGCGCCGTCGGCACAGGTCTGCGCCGGATCGGCATTCTCAAGGCGATCGGATTCACCCCCCGCGAGGTCGTACGGGCCTATGTGGCCCAGGCGTTGATCCCCGCCGCGGCCGGCATCGCGCTCGGGGTCGTCCTCGGCAACCTGCTGGCCGTGCCGCTGCTGAACGACACCGAGTCCGTGTACGGGACGGTGTCGCTCTCGGTCGCCTGGTGGGTGGACGTCGTGGTGCCGGCCGGCGCGCTGCTCGTCGTCGCGATCGCGGCCCTGGTCCCCGCACTGCGGGCCGGGAGGCTGCGGACGGTCGAGGCCATCGCCGTCGGCAGGGCGCCGCGCACCACGCGGGGACAGTGGGTGCACCGGGCCGCGGGACGGCTTCCGCTGCCCCGCCCGGTGACGTACGGCCTCGCGAGTCCCTTCGCGCACCCCGTCCGCGCGATCGCGATGGTGCTGGCGGTCACCTTCGGGACCGTCGCCGCGACGTTCGCGGTCGGGCTGACACAGTCCCTCGACGCGGTGGCGCACGCGCAGGATCCCGAGAACCGCGCCCAGGTCACCGCCGTCACAGGAGGGCCCGACGCCGGCTCGGGACCGGGCAGGGTGGAGAAGCGGCAGAAGCCGCCGGGGAGCGGCTCCGGGCAGGCGCCGACCGCCTCGGGCCCGAACGGGCAGCGGGCGTCGGCGGATCCGGCCGCGGTCCGTGCGGCGATCGCGGCGCGGTCCGGCACCGCCTCGTACTACGGCACGACGAGCGGCGACGCCGAGGTGTCCGGGGTCTCCGGCACCGTCCGCGCCACCCTCTACCAAGGCGACTCCCTCCCCGGCAGCTTCGAGATGATCGCGGGACACTGGACCTCCGGGCGGGGCCAGGTCGTCGTGCCCACCCGCTTCCTGGAGCGGACCGGCACCCGGATCGGCGACAGCGTGCGGGTGACGTTCCAGAAGGAGACGGTGAACCTGCGGATCGTCGGTGAAGCCTTCGACACCTCGGACGACGGTCTGCGGCTGCACGCCGATCTCGACAGCTTCGCGAAGGCGGCGCCCCAGGTCTTCCACATCGAGGTCAAGTCGGGTGTCTCTCCAGCCGATTACGCCCGGAAGCTGAGCGCGGTGATCGAGCCGCTTGGCGGCCACGCCTTCGCCGAATCCGCCCCGCAGGGGGCGAACATGATCGCCCTGCTGGAGGCGATGGCCGCGCTGCTCACACTCATGCTGGTCTCCGTCGCGGGCCTCGGCGTCCTCAACTCCGTCGTCCTCGACACCCGCGAGCGCGTCCACGACCTGGGCGTGTGCAAGGCGCTCGGCATGTCACCGCGGCAGACCGTGAGTCTCGTCCTCGCCTCGGTGGCCGGGATCGGCGTCGTCGGCGGACTGATCGGTGTACCGGCCGGGTTCGCCCTGCACGCCTACGTGCTGCCGGTCATGGGAAGGGCCGCCGGAACCGGCCTGCCCCCGTCGGTCCTCGACGTGTACGACCCCGCGCAACTGGTGCTGCTCGGCCTGGCCGGAGTGCTCGTCGCCCTGCTGGGCGCGACGGCCCCGGCGGGATGGGCCGCCAAGGTCCGCACGGCCACGGCGCTGCGCACCGAGTGACGGACGAACCGCCGACGCCGTGCCGTACGAGCTGCCGGGACACGGGAGTTCGTACCGCTTCGTGCCGCACGGCGTCGGATCCGGCGGCCGGACGATCCCGACCCGATCCCGACCTCAGGCCGCCCCACGCCTCATTCCTGGTCGGAGCACAGGCAGAAGGGGTGGCCGGCCGGATCGAAGAGCACACGGACGTTGTCCCGCGGCTGGAAGTCCGCCACGGTGGCGCCCAGGGCGACGGCCTCGGCCACCGCCTCCACCAGATCGCCGACCTGGAAGTCGAGGTGCATCATGGGCCGTTGGTCCCCGTCGGCCGGCGGCCAGACCGGAGCCCGGTAGCCGTCGGCCCGCTGGAACACGAGGAACGGCCCCTGCGGGGAAGCGGCGACGACGGCCGTTCCCGGCTCCTCGTGCCCGATGTGCCAGCCGAGGAGATCGGCGTAGAACCGCGCCAGGCCGCCCGGGTCCGGTGCCTCGATCGTCGTTCCCCACCACATGCCGGATGTCCGTGATCGCATGCCGGCATCCTGCACCACGATCCCGGGCCCGTCGCGCACACGCGCGGCGGCGGCCCGGTCAGCCGCACGTCAGCAGACCCGCCTTCTGCTTGGCGGCCAGGACGCGGTGGACGCTCTGGCTCACCTGCGTGCGGAACGCCGCGCTCTGCGTCATCCGGCTCTGAACGGCCTTGGTCATGGCCGGGATCAGGTTCGGCTCGACCGTCAGGACCACGTCACCACCGGCCGAGATGAACTTGACCGCGCGGTCGCCCGGGGCCACGGCCTTGACCGCCACCGCGTTGCCGAGGTCGTCCGAGATGACCACACCCTTGAAGCCCATGTTCTTGCGGAGCATGGTCTGGATCACCGTCGGGGAGAACGCGGCGCGGTTCCTCGCGTCGATCTTGCTGTACGTCGCCGAGGAGATCATGACGAACGGCGCCCCGGCGTTGATACCGGACTTGAACGTACTGATGCTCGGGCTCGAACTCGTCGTCACGGTGTCCACCACGTTGGCCGTGGTGTCGGTGTTGCCCCGGACGAAGCCGAGCCCCGGGAAGTGCTTGAGCGTGGCCAGCACCCCGGACTGGGTGGAGCCTTCGAGGAACGCGTTGCTGTGGGGGGCCACCGTCGCCGCGGTGTGACCGAACTCGCGGTTGAACTTGCCGATCGGAGCGTTGGCCGTGCCCAGGCTCGCGGGCACGACGTCCGCGACGGGCGCGAGGTTCAGGTTGACGCCGGCCGACTTGAGCTCCTTGGCCCACACGGCGGCTTCACCGCGCAACTTCGTCGTCGTCCACGTCCCTTGCGTCAGCGCGCTCGGAATGGTCGAGAAACCGGGCCCCGTCAGCACCTGGACCTGGCCGCCCTCCTGGTCCGTCGAGACCAGGAGCCCCACGCGATGACCGGCCACGCTGTCGGCCTTCGCCTGAAGACCGTCGACCAGGCTCTTGGTCGCCGTCGTCCCGGCCTTGCTGCGCCCGGCGAGGAACACCGAGCCGACGTGGTACTGGCGCATGAGAGCGATCCGGTTGCTGTCAGGAGAGGACGGCGTGACCGATCCCATGAAGAGCTGACCGACCCGCTGCGCCGTCGTCATCGCCGAATACGTCTGATCGGCGCAGGTGGACGCCGCGAGCTTCGAGGACGACGCGGACGTGTCGATCGTCGCGGCCTGCGAGATCTGCACGCCCCCGATTCCAGCCGCCGCGAGTGACACGACGACCGACGACGCGATCCAGACACGTCGGTTGACGCCGGAACGACGGGTGGGCGACTGGTGCGATGCCATGAAGGTACTCCGGGGATGCCTGCTGCGGGCCGCTTGTATCTTGAGCGGATAGTCAGTTGCCGAATCCAGCGTACCTCCGCACAGATCGGCTGACTCCGGGCGTGCGAGGACGCCCCCGACGTCGTATCGTGCCCGTCGCGGAAAGGGACGCGAGCGCCCGGCGCGGCGAGAGTACGCGGTGGGAGGAACGGGGCGTCGGGGTCACCGGCCGGCCTCTCTGACCTGCTGACAGCGGGAACAGTAGCGGGCCTGCGGCACGATTCTCAGCCGCTCGCGGGCGATGGGCCCGCGGCACAAGTGACAGCTTCCGTAGCGGCACTCGGCCATGCGCACGAGCGCGGCTTCGACGTCGGCCAGCACCATACGGGCGGAAGCGGCGAGCTTGACGCGGACCTCGACCTGGGAAGCGGCCTCACCGTCGAGGAACGGGTCCGCGGCCGCGGCGGCGGCCGAGAGCTGCTGGAGCTGCTCCTGCCGGAACTGGCGCTGTTCGCACAGGTTCTCGCGCAGCGCGGCGAAGTCCTCGACCGACAGACTCGTGTCGATGTCGTCCATGATCTGGCGGTTCACCAAGTCACCCCCTGGGCAAGGCGGGAGAGGGAAGAGCGGACGGATTCCCGTCAGACGGAGTCGCGCTGACAGGGGACGCAGAACGGCGTGTGCGGCAGGATCTCCAGGCGCTCGACCGGAATCGGCTTGGCGCAGGTCCGGCAGAGGCCGTAGCTGCCGTCCCGGACACGGGCGAAGGCGGCCTCCACCTCCTTGAGGACGCGCCGGACGGTGTCCCGCTGCGCGGACATCACCTGGTCCTCGGTCTCGGGCCCGGACTCGCCGATCGCCCGCAGCTGGGTGAGACGGGACGCCTTCTCGTGTTCGAGACGCTGGAGTGCCTCGTGCGCCGTCAGCCGTTCGTGACGGGTCTCGGTCCGGGACGTATCGAGCGACATGGCCGTTCCTTCTTCGAGCAGGCGGTGGACCGCGCCGGGGGAGAGCGGTCGGGGGTGATGGCAGGGGGGAGCCGCGGGGGCCGGTTGATGCCTCCACCCTGACCGCGCCGCGCCGTAAAGCCCATCGGGCGCGATACCCATACGCGGCTCGGTCCCGGGCCCATCACGGCGTGGACGGGCCGGGCGCGGGAAATGGGTACGGGCACCCATCGACGCGGCGACCGCGAACGGGCAGCCTGGGCGGAAGACCGGTCAGGACCAGTGGCCGCAGCTCACGCGAGAGGTGCACGGTGACCGACAGTAGAAGGAAAGCCGTGTCACCTAGCGAGAGGCGTCATCCCGGTGTCCCTGTTCTGGCGGATCTACGCGCTCAACGCGATCGTGCTGGGAGGCGCCACCGCGCTGCTCCTGTGGGCGCCCGTGACCGTCTCCGTGCCGGTGGTGCTGACCGAGGCCGTCATCCTCGTGGCCGGCCTGGCCGTCATGCTGGTGGCCAACGCGGCCCTGCTGCGGATCGGCCTGACCCCGCTCGGCCGGCTCACCCGGATGATGACCACCGTCGATCTGCTGCACCCGGGCCAGCGGCTGCCGGTGCGGGGCCGCGGTGAGATCGCCGAACTGATCCGCACCTTCAACGCCATGCTCGAACGCCTCGAACACGAACGGGCCACCAGCAGCGCCCGCGCCCTGTTCGCGCAGGAGACGGAGCGGCGCCGTATCGCCCAGGAACTGCACGACGAGGTCGGCCAGAGCCTGACCGCGATCCTGCTGGCGCTCGAACGCGCCGCGGGGGAGGCGGACGAGCCCCTGCGCGGTGAACTCCGGCAGGTACAGGAGATCACCCGGGGGAGTCTGGACGAGGTGAGCCGACTGGCCAGGCGACTGCGGCCCGGCGCCCTGGAGGACCTTGGCCTGATCAGCGCCCTGACCTCGCTGACCAGCGAGTTCGCCACCCACGTCGGACTGCGCGTGGTGCGCCGCTTCGACACCGGCCTGCCCGCGTTCGACCGGCAGACGGAACTCGTGCTGTACCGCGTCGCCCAGGAGGCCCTGACCAACGCCGCCCGGCACGCCGAGGCGGAGCAGGTCGAGGTGAGCCTGCGCCGCACCGGCGACGCGGTGGTGCTGGCCGTCGTGGACGACGGCCGCGGAACCGGCGTCGCCCGCGAGGGCGCGGGGATCCGCGGCATGCGCGAGCGGGCCCTGCTCATCGGCGCCACGCTGGATGTCACCTCCGAGCCCCGGGCCGGTACGCAGGTCCGGCTGACCGTGCCCCTTCTCAGGAAGCAGCCATGACCACGCCCCACACCTCCAAGATCCGTATCCTTCTCGCCGACGACCACGCGCTGGTACGTCGGGGGGTGCGGCTCATCCTCGAACGGGAGCCGGACCTGGAGGTCGTCGCCGAGGCGGGGGACGGGGCGGAGGCCATCGAGCTGGCCCGCACCCACGAGGTCGACCTGGCGGTCATGGACATCGCCATGCCCCGGCTGACCGGCCTGCAAGCCACCCGGGAACTCCTCGCGGTCAAGCCCGGGGTACGGGTGCTGATGCTGACCATGCACGACAACGAGCAGTACTTCTTCCAGGCGCTGAAAGCCGGTGCCGGGGGATACGTGCTGAAGTCCGTGGCGGACCGTGACCTGGTGGCGGCGTGCCGGGCCGCCATGCGCGACGAGCCCTTCCTGTACCCGGGTGCCGTCACGGCGCTCATCCGCAACTACCTCGACCGGGTCCGCCACGGCGAGGAGCTGCCCGAGCGGGTCCTGACCGCGCGCGAGGAGGAGGTCCTCAAGCTCGTCGCCGAGGGCCACTCCTCCAAGGAGATCGCGGAGATGCTCTTCATCAGCATCAAGACCGTCCACCGGCACCGGGAGAACCTGCTGCACAAGCTCGGTCTGCGCGACCGGCTGGAACTCACCCGCTACGCGATCCGCGCCGGCCTCATCGAAGCCTGAACCGCTCGACCGCCCCCGGGCCCGCCACGGCCGGGGTTCGCCCAAGGCCGGACATACAGGCCGGACAGACAGGAGGACGGGGGATGCGGACGGGGGGAGGCGGGGCGGTCCGGCGCGCGTACGGTGTTCCGGGCACGCGTCGCCCAGGCCCGGCGTCGCTGCCGGCGGTCCTGCTCGCGGTCCTCGTCGGCCTCGTCACCTGTGGCGCGCTGCTGGGCTCGTCCGTCCTCGGCGGTGAGTCCCTGCGCGTTCCGGGCGGCCCCGTGCTGGCCGCCGGGGCCGAGCCCGCACACGGTCCCGGGTGTTCCGGCGAGCCTCATGCGGAGAGCGCCGACCACGGCGAGCCTTATGCGGAAGGCGCTGAACCCGGCGAGCTTCATGGGGAAAGCGCCGACCCGGGCGAGCTTCATAGGGAAGGCGTCGAACCTGGCGAGCCCCAGGCGGACAACGCTGGCCAGGGCGGGCCTCGCGAGGACGTCGCTGACCCGGGCGAGCCCCATGCGCACAACGCCGACCCGGGCGAACTTCATGCGGAAAGCGCCGAACCCGGCGGGCCCCATGCGGACAACACCGGCCAGGGCGGGCCCCATGCGCACAACGCCGACCCGGCTCTCTCCGCCGCCGCCGTTCGCGCCCTTCGGGATACCTTCGGCGAGCGGCACGCTCCGCCGGTCTCCG
Source organism: Streptomyces sp. f51 (assembly GCF_037940415.1). Taxonomy (NCBI): domain Bacteria; kingdom Bacillati; phylum Actinomycetota; class Actinomycetes; order Kitasatosporales; family Streptomycetaceae; genus Streptomyces; species Streptomyces sp. f51. Next base: position 7,394,084 of record NZ_CP149798.1, read on the forward strand.
CCCCGGGCGCGTCACACGGCACAGCGCTCGACCCGCTCAGGCCCGGGCGGAGCCTCGTCCCGGCGGCAGGCCCTGCCGCATCGGAGCGACCGGTGCGCCGTCATGGGGTCAGGGCACCCCCGTCGCCCTCCGGCACCTGAACCCGTTCGTTCCCCCTTCTCTCCTTATCGACCTCGGCCGTCGTCCTGGCCGAGGTCGGCCCGCCGGAGGCCCGCTGTGAACCGATCCCAGCACGTCAGAGGGCTGATCGCCCTCGCTGCCGTCGCCCTTTCCCTGTATGTCGCGCTCACTGTGCCCGTCCACCTCGGACTCGATCTGCGGGGCGGTACCCAGATCGTGCTGGAGACCCGCCCCACCGCCGATGCCGATGCCGATGCCGATGCCGATGCCGATGCCGACGACGAGGCGACGGACCGTACGGTGGAGGTACTGCGGGGCCGTATCGACGCGCTCGGTGTCGCCGAGCCGACCATCGTGCGCTCCGGCAGCGACCGGATCGTCGTCGAGCTGCCCGGTCTCCAGGATCCCCGCGAGGCGTCCGACGTGCTCGGACGTACCGCGCGGCTGTCCTTCCACCAGGTGCTCGGCACGGCAGCCGACGCTCACGACGGGCCCGGACCGCTGCCGAAACGGCCTCACGAGCAAGTGATCGCCGACGAGTCCGGCCAGGGGCTGCGCCTCAAGGCGGCCTCACTGACGGGCAAGGACGTCGAGAAGGCGGTCGCCGCCTTCGACCAGCAGGGCGGTGCCGGCTGGCACGTCACCGTCGACTTCAAGGGAGCCGGCGAGACGGGCTGGGCCCGCCTGACCGGCGAGGCGGCCTGCCACCCCGCCGGCGATCCGGGCCGCCGGGTCGCCATCGTCCTGGACGGCAGGATCATCTCTTCGCCGCAGGTCGCCCCCTCCGTCAGCTGCCGGTCCGGCATCGTCGGCGGCTCCACCCAGATCACCGGGACGTTCGACGCCCGCGAGGCCAAGGATCTGGCCCTGCTCGTCAACGGGGGCGCCCTGCCGGTGCCGGTCGAGACCGTCGAGCAGCGCACAGTCGGCCCCACCCTGGGCGCGCGGGCCATCACGGCCAGTGCCTGGGCCGCTGCCATCGGCACCGCCCTGACCTCGCTGTTCATCATCGCCGTCTACCGGATCATGGGGATCCTGGCCACCGTCGCGCTGGCCTGCTACGGCCTCATCTCCTACGCCGCCCTCGCCGTCCTCGGCGCCACCCTGACCCTCCCGGGCCTCGCCGGGTTCGTGCTGGCCATCGGCATGGCGGTCGACGCCAACGTGCTCGTCTTCGAACGCGCCCGCGAGGAGTACGCCTCCCGCCTCCGCCCCACCCCGCGGTCGTCCCTGACCGCGGGATTCCGCAGGGCCTTCAGCGCCATCGCCGACTCCAACATCACCACCCTCATCGCCGCCGGCCTCCTGTTCTTCCTGGCCTCGGGGCCGGTGCGCGGCTTCGGTGTCACGCTGGGGATCGGCGTCCTCGCGTCCATGGTCAGCGCGCTGGTCATCACCCGGGCCCTCGCCGACCTCGTCGTCGCCCGCCCCGGTCTGCGCCGCCGCCCCCACCTCACCGGCATCGCCCACACCGGCGCCGTCCGCGCCCGCCTCGCCCGCACCGAGCCGGACCTGATGCGCCACGCGCGCCGCTGGCTGGCCGTGTCCGCCGCCGCACTCGTCCTCGCCGCCTCCGGCATCGCCGTGCGCGGCCTCGACTTCGGTGTCGAATTCACCGGCGGCCGCCTCGTCGAGTACGCCACAGCAGCTCCCGTCGACCCCGACCGGGCCCGTACGGCGCTCGCCGACGCCGGATTCCCCCGGGCCGTCGTCCAGACCTCCGGAGAGAGCCGGCTCACCGTCCGCACCGAGCATCTGACCGACACCCAGGCGGTCACCATCGACGACACGGTCGGCGACCTGGCGGGCCGAGCCGACAAGATCCGCGACGAAACCATCGGAGCCAGCCTCGGCAAGGAGCTGCGCCAAGGTGCCCTCATCGCCCTCCTGGTCGCGCTGGGCGCCCAACTCGTCTATCTCGCCGCACGCTTCCGCTGGCTCCTCGGGACCTCCGCCGTCGCCGCACTCGCCCACGACGCCGTGATCCTCGTCGGCGTCTTCGCCTGGCTCGGCAAGCCCGTCGACGGCGTCTTCGTGGCCGCGCTCCTCACGGTGATCGGCTACTCGGTCAACGACTCCGTCGTCGTCTTCGACCGGATCAGGGAACTCGGCCGCCGCGACCGCGGGGAGCCCTTCGCGCGTGTCGCCAACCGGGCTCTCCTGGAGACCCTGCCCCGCACGGTCAACACCGGCATGGGCGCCGCGTTCATCCTCACCGCGCTGGCCGTCCTCGGCGGCGACACCCTGACCGACTTCGCTCTCGCCCTGCTCATCGGGCTCGTGGTGGGCACCTACTCCTCGATGTTCACCGCCACACCCCTGGCCATCGCACTGCACCAGCGCACGTGAAGGTGGCCGGTGCCATGCCCGATTCCCGGGAAGCCTCCCGCATATCGTCAACTTGACGATATGGTGAACGTGTCGTCGGGTGGGCCCGTGCGGACGCCGTACTTCCGTGTGTCCGTACGCCCGTCCCCGCATCCCTTGAACCGGCTGACTCGGAGGATCCTGTGACACTCGGCGAAGACACCCCCGGCACGGTGGCCGTCCGCCGCGAACGGCTCGTGCCGGGCGACCCCGCCTGGCTCTGGGACTTCCACGGGGCGCACTCCCTGCTTCTCGCCCCCCTCGCCGCGGCGGCCGAGCGGGAACCGGCCCAACTGCCGGACGGAGTCGACCCGGTGGCGGCCCTGACGGCGTGGCAGGCCCTGTGCGCCGCCCTCCCCGAAGCGCTGCGCGCGTACGTCCCCGAGCCCGCAGATGACGTCACCGAAACCGCGGACCGTACGGAGCGCACGGGCCCCGCGGCACCGGCGGGCGACGGTGTGTACGGGCAGGCCGAGGAGGAACGCGACCGGGTCGCCCGCGGAAGCGGCCTGCGGGACCCCGACGGGCGCGAGCACATACCCGTACACCTGGTGGAGCTCGCGGTGCGCGACCTGGACACGCTCAGGGCCCTGCTGGACCGCCTGACGCGGGTCGTCGCCGGGCGGCTGCACGGTGCCGCGCTCCTGGACCGGATCGCCGAGCAACACCCCTACCCGCTCGGCCCGTCCACCGCGTCGAGCCTGTGCGGCCATCTGCGGATCCTGCTGGACACCCTGGGTCCCGAGCCGGCGCCGGAGGATCTGGCCCTGTTGCGGCCGCTGCTCGCCCCGCCCGCTCGCACGGACTCGGGCGAACCGGCCTCGCGGGTGCTGACCACCGAACAGGAGGCCGCGTACCGGCGCTTCGCGCACCGGGTCGCCGATGCCGTCCACCCCGGCGATCTCCGCGAAAGCGCGGCCTTCGCCTGGCGGTACTGACGGACCACTCCCTGGACGCGAGTGCCGAGCGCGGCACCAGTGTGGCCGGATGCACATTCCTCGCCGCCGGGGGAGCGGGCCGGGTCGAACAGCCGCTCCTGTGTGTGCTGTTGGGGCCGGAAGCGGGCAGGGGAAGCGGTGTGCGGCCGGTCGGCCGCGGGCCGGCAGGGGTTCGGTGGGCGCAGCAGTGTCCCGAGCGGGACCTGAGGGGGCCCCGAGGCCCGTACACTCGGCAACCGCCTCCGTGTCCGGCGCGAGGCACCGACAGGAAGGACGCGTTGTCCGTGTTCCAGGAAGCCCCGATCTACCGCCAGCTCGTCGCGGAGCGCGGTGACGTCCCCGCGCAGGTCCGAGGTGAGGCCGAGCGGATTCGCAGCGACCTGCAACGGGTGATGCCGCCCCTGCGGACTTCGGCGCCCGCCCCGACCGAGAGCTCCTGGACCGGCGCTCCCGCCGGCCTGGCGCTCCCGCCCGGCACGCAGCAGGGCTGACCCGCCCCTCACCGCCCGACAGCGGCCCGGAAGCAGACCGCTTCCGGGCCGCTGCCGCGACCGGTCCGCTGCGGCGCGGTCCTAGGGCACGTGACCGTTCACGGCCGCCTCGGTGACCGGGCTGCGTCGGCCCAGCGGGTCCACGACGACCAGGGCATAGCGGGCGTACGCCGGAACCGGTGCCGCGTCCTGCCACGACAGGGCGTCGGAGGCGACGGACAGAACCGCCAGCTCCCGCGGCACGCTGTCGGGCGCGCCCCGGTAGATCTCCAGCCGGTACGGGCTGACGGACGCGGGATGCGTGGTCGGAAGGCCGCTGAACGCGAGCGTCACCGAACCGTCCGCCGCCGTGGTGAGCACGGGAGCGGCCGGAGCCGTCGGCGGACCCGCCGGAACCAGCAGGGACACCGCGGGCAGGGACGGCTCGCTCCAGGTCCCCTCCGCGTCGTCCCCGATCGCTCCCCATACGGGTTCCACGCCCCCGTCGACGGGTACGGCGGCGGTCCCCGGCGGCAGGGACGGCTCGGCGGGGTAGCGCACCTCGGCGTACCAGTCGGTGTGCGCGAAGGGGCTGAGCGCGCTCGCCGGTACCGTCACCTGCGCCGTCCACGGCGCGCCGTCGACCGGTGCGGTCAGCTCCCCGGTCGTCCACACCGGCGCGAACCGACGGTCGGCACCGGTACGGGTACGCCGGATCCGGAACTCCGGCGCACGGCCCGCCGCCCCTGCGAGCAGTTCGGTCCGCAGCCCCCGGGCCCGTACGGTGAGGGTCAGCCCGCCGTCCGGGGCGGTGACGGCGTCCACGAGGGGCGGCTGCGGCCGGTCGGCCCGGGGGACGGCGACCGGGACGAGACCGCACGTCGCGAACGGCGGCTCCGCGCCACCGGCCGTGAGCGGGACGATCCGCACGAACTGGACGCTGCGCAGCCCCCCGGGCAGCCGGGTGGAGTAGTGGACCGTGCCGTCCGCCTCCGTGGCACCGCCGGTCTCCCCGAGGAAGGTGAACACCCCTTTGTCGGTGAGACGGTCGCGGACGGCGTGCAGCCGCTGTGCCTGCGCGGCCCTGACGGAATCGGCCGGGGGGAGGGCGACGGGCGGGACGAGTGACCCGGCCAGACGGCGCGCGTCACCGAGGTAGACCCGGTAGCGGGCCGCGCCCGTTCGCGGAGGCCAGCGCAGCGACAGTTCGGCCGTGCCCGTGGAGTCCGCCCCCGAGGTCCAGACGAGCGTCGGCGATGTGGGCACGCTGTGCGGGGAGCGGGCGTCATGGGTGGCCACGAGGACGGTGGACTTCGCCGAGGGAGTGCCCTGGGCGTCGACGAACCAGGCGACGACCGGGACTCCGCGCCGCTGTCCGACGGCGAAGGCCGTGGGCCGGGCTTCCAGAAGCACCACTTGGTTCTCGGCGACGGATTCGGCGGGGAGCGCGATCCCGTCGGCCTCGACCCACAGTTCGCGGACGGGCGAGCCGCCCGGGGCCGTGTGCCCGGAGTCCGGGACGGCGCAGCGCAGCCGGAGCGTGCCGGGCACGCGCGGCGCGCTCGTCCCGTCGTCGGCGTCCGCGTCGAAGGTCGCCTCGATTACGGGCGGCGGCGGGGCGGGCCGGTCCGGCAGAGGTGCGGTGAGATCGGAGCCTTCGGACCACTGGCCGAACTCGTCGGCGCCCCACACCCGCCAGCCCGCGCCGTCGGGGTCGGCGGGGACCGCCCCGTCGGCCAGGGTCCGGCGGTTGTTGCCGGCCCAGTTCGGTACGAGCGCCAGGGCGCGGCTGACGTACCCCTCGCCCGGCGGGGGCTCGAATCGGTTCAGCGGCGCGGCGGGTCCTGGAGCGGTCCGCACGCATCCGACCATGCCCCGGGCCGGCTCGTCGCCGAGGGACAGGGTCTGCCGCCAGCTCTCGGGTCCGGGCCGCCCGGGATTCTCCCGCGGATTCCAGGCCCCCGGGGAGTCGGCGGCGAGCCGGAAGGGGTCGGGCGGGTCCTGCTGCGCGTCGCCCGGGGCGACAGCGAGGGTCAGGAGAGTGCGGCACGTCCAGGGGCCGGAGTCACCGCCGTCCACGTCCGAAAGGCCGGCGATGAGGTCGGGCGCGTCGGGGAAGAGGGCGTCGAGCGTCTGGTCGAGGCCGCCGGGCAGTGCGGGCGGGGGTCCGAGCACGTCGCCCAGGGTGACCGGTCCGGTGAAGGCACTGCCCGCTTCCCGGACCACGCGCCGTTCCTGGACCGCCCAGCGGGCCGCGACGAGCCAGAGGTTGCAGTCCTCGACCGGTCCGGTGGAGCCGAAGGGAACCAGGGTCGCCAGCCCGAGATAGCGGGCCGTCTGCGGGTCCACGGACATGGTCAGCAGCGACGGGGTCACCGGGGCCGTGGCACGGCCGGTCCGGCCGTCGTCCAGGGTGAGCAGATCGCCGAAGGAGGCGAGGGCCGGTGCCGTGGCGGGATCGCTCCAGCCGCTGGAGAGCCACGGGTCGATGAACTCGGGCCCGATCCGCTCCATCGTCCTGTCGGTGTCCGCGCTGGGATCGGGTCCCGAAGGGTCAGGACCGTACTCGTCCGGCGGGCCGAGCCGGGGCGGGACGGCCGCGGCGACACGGTCCCGTGCGGCGCCCCGCGGGGAGGTGCGCGGATCAGGGGCGTACCAGTACGGCGGAAGCTCGATCGGCAGCCCGAACACCTCGGGGCGAAGGTCGCCGAGGCCCGACAGGTTCACGGACGACTGTCGTACGCCCAGGGTCTCGCCGATGGTTCCGGCGCCGGTCGCCCGCAGCCGGACGACGGGTGTGTGGCCGAAGCGGTAGGACGCCGAGGTCCGGGTGGCGACGACCCGGTCGCCCCCGCCCGCCGTGCGGTTCGCGTCCAGCAGGTCCATCCGCAGCCCCCGGTCGTCGGGCACCGAGACCTCGGCCCAGACGTACGGGTCGTCGGCGGGGACGCCGAAGAGGCAGCCCTCGGCCCGCCCGCCGGCGTCCTCCAGCTCGAACGGGACGGTCAGGCGCTGTCCGCGGACGTCCCGCCACACGACCTGCGTCCGTTCCGTCTCGAAGCCGGACAACCGCCAGGCGGCGAAGGGGTGCAGCGGGAACCCGAGCCAGGGACTGACCCGCACACGGAGGTGGAAGCCCTCGGCCAGCCAGGTCGTGTCGCTCGCGGCGAGGGCGCCGGCCCGGAACAGCGAGGGCGGGGCGATGGGGGTGCTCATGGCAGGTCCTCCGCGAAACCGGGCGTCGTCGGCACGGGGCAGACGACGTCCGCCGTCGTCGCCGTGGTGGCGGTCTCCAGCGGTACGTCCTGCACCGTCACGGACAGGGCGAGCGGACCGGCCGGCCGGAACGGTCCGGCGGTGAGGAAGAGGAGCCGGTCCCCCGAACCGCTGCGGATCACCGTCTCGAAGGCGTGCGGACCGCAGCGCAGACCGCCCACCCGTAGCCGTCCGCCGTAGCCGCTGATGCCGAGGGAGTCGGTCCTGTGCACCGGTTCGGGCGCTTCCACCAGCACGCCGTGGAGGGCCCAGACGCCGCCCTGGTCCACCCACAGCGCGCTCGTGCGTCCGGAGCGGACGGCCGCGAGCCGGTCGATCCCGAGCCGTACGAGGGCCTGTTCGAGACCGCCGTCCGCCGTGGTGTCGCCCGGGGGCATCGGCACCTTCACGGCCCGCAGATCACCGGCGAGCCCGCCTCCGGTGCCGTCATGCGTGAAGCCGAGGTCCTCGAGGAGCTCCGGGGGACCGCTGTAGCGGGAGGTGCCGAAGATCCCGCCGCGGATCTCCGCGCCGCCCGTGTCCCCGGTGCCACCGGAATCGAGGAACGGGAAGGCGAGGGAGAGTTCGTACGTGCTCAGCGGCTGGAGCGTGGGTCTGCCGCCCGCCGTCGCGCCGGGCTTCGGATAGGCGCAGCCACCGTACGCGCCGAGCTCCTTCTGGAGCAGCCGGTCCGCCGGTGACTGCGCCTCGGAGACGACGGCCTTCCAGAGATGCCCCGCGGCCGTGAAGGACTGTTCCTCGAACGGGTCCGGGTGCCCCTTGGTCGGGTCCGTGCGGCGGACCCGTACGACGGTGTCGTGGTCGTAGACGGCCGCCAGATCGGGAACGTGGTCGACCTCCAGCTGGACGCCGACGGGGTCGCCGTGGAACCAGGCGCCGGCCTTGTCCCGGGGCATCCAGGACAGGACGTAGCGCTGGAGGTAGACGGGGTCGAAGCGGTCGGTCCGCCGGTGGACGCTCGGTGCGGCGACGAAGGCGCCGTAGTGGTTCCTGGCCAGCGCGCGTGACGCGGGGGTGGGCGGTGTGGGGCCCTGTACGTACTGCTCGCCGCCGCTGGGGGCGGGCCCCGACATGTCGGCGGTACGGAACCAGTAGCGGTCCGTGTGGTGGACCGGGTTTCCGTCCTTGCCGTCGCGCCGGCCCCGGCCGTCGACGCCGACGTCGAGGCGGTAGACGGTGCCGGGCCGCAGCATCGGCTGCGGGGTGACGGCGGCCGCCTTCGCCGCCGCGGTGCTCCCGGCCTGCCCGGCCGCGGACGTGGACGCCTCGGCGGTCTCCCACGCCTTGTGGGTGACGGCCCTGACTCCCAGTACCTGGGGGGCGAGCGCGGGGTGGTAGCTCAGGAGGACCCCCGTGTACTCCGTGCCGTCCCGCAGTTCGTAGCGCCGGACGAACGTGTCACCGCGTCCCTGCCGGTCGTCCGCGGGCGTGTACGGGAACGGCGTCGACGAACCGTCGGGACCGAGCAGCGCGACCTGCATCCGGTCCGCGAACCCGTCCGGCCAGAAGGGCAGTTGAAGCATCAGGCACGGGTCCCTGAGCTCCTCGGAGAAGGCGAGGAAGACGTCGATCCACACCTCTCCGACCCCGGGAGCGCTCTCCTGCGGGTCGCTGTCGTACGGCAGGCCGTCCACGTGCGGGAGGGCGAAGGCACCGGTGAACGGGCGCTCGGCCGTGGTCAGTTGCCCATCGAAGGAGACGGGCGTGCCGAGCCGCAGGGGGAAGGTGTACGGGAACAGGCCCGCGGTCGGGTCGTCCAGGGGGACGTGGCCCCAGACGGCGTCGACACCCGCGTCGAACACCGAGGCGTACGCGTTGGTCGCGGGCTCGGTGGGCAGCCGCCACGGGGTTCCCGGGCCGTGCCGGACGCCGAGTTCACCCAGGGCCCATCCGGGGTCGGGCTCGTACCGGGTGCGGCAGCGGTGTGCGATCTTCGGGGCGGGGTTGTTCGGATCGAGGGCGCCGCCGTCGGCCAGTTTGCGCGTCCACAGGGCCGACTCCCAGGTGAGCAGCGCCAGTTCGCGCGCGCCGCGTTGCCCGGGCGCTCCGGCTTTGATGTCCTGCCAGGCGGCGTCGAGCGGCCCGTCGACCGGTGTCTCGGCACCGGTCGCGGGGTCGACCGCGGTCAGATCGAGCGAGGTGAGGGTGTAGGTGTGGCTGATCCGGTCGTTGCCGACGACTCCGTCCCCGATCTCGGCGGCGGCCCAGGCCAGATCGGCGCTGAAGGGGCCCGGCTGAAGGCCGTCGGCCGGTCCGGTGGTGAACTGGAGCAGGGGAATGGCGTCCGGCCACACGGTGGGCAGGGAGTCCGTCGGCGGCCGGGTCTCGGACCGTACGGCGACGGCCGTCGTGGTGTAGCGGTGGTCGGCGAGCGCGACCGATTCGAGCGGCCAGTCGACCGGGTCGGGGATCGTGTCGCCCTTCGTGCCGAGTTCGACGCCGGCACAGCCCTGGAGGCTGAAGAAGAACAGGTCGACCTCGCCGCAGACCTTGAACTGGATCCAGGTGTCGCCGAGTTCGGGGGCGACCTGGAACGTCACCTCCGCACTGGCGCCGATGGAGACCGGCCCCAGATGCAGGCTGCCGGACAGGTGGCCGACGCCGGCCAGCAGGACGGGCCGGGTGCCGAGGGCCAGCAGGACGGAGGCGCTGACGTCGACGTGGATGAGCGGGATGCCGAATCGGGCGGTGAACCCGGCGCCGAAGCCGAGCGAGAACCCGGCCGGTGACAGCGCGGGGTCGCCGCCCAGATGCGGGATCCCGTCGCCCTCGACCATCAGATAGGCCCACGCGCCGATGGGGAAGAAGTCGGGCAGCACTCGTACTTGAAGCGGTCCCGGTCCGCGCCCCAGCACGTTGTCCGAGCCGAGCCTGACGTACCAGTCGCGCCCCCGGGCGGGGAATCGGGCACCGAAGGGCGCGTCGGCGGTGAACAGGACCGGCACCTCGTAGTGCGCGCGCAGCGCGGCCGTGACGCCGTCGTCGTCGACGGTGAGCGCGCCGACGAGGCTGCCGCCGGCGGACGGTTCTCCGAGGTCCTCGGTCATCGTCACGCGGGGTGAGAGGAACCGGCCCTGGAGCGAGGCCCGCACGGCGACGTCCGGCAGCCCGATCACGAGGACGCACTTGGCGCTGAAGGTGAAGCCGAGGTCGGGCGCGGTGCCGACGACCGCGCCGAGTCCGAACACGCTGCCGTCGGCGCAGGTGTAGGCGTCGGTCCTGAACGGGTCGAGGCGGAGCTGGAAGAGGACCGGATCGACGCCGGGGCCGGGACGGGGCAGCGCCGCGTGGACACCGAACACGCCACCGAGCCCGTAGAGACCGAGTCCGCTGTTGCCGAGCGGGATGGGCCCCGGCAGGTCGGTCCGCAGCGAGAGGACCAGCTGGTTCGCGCCCGAGCCGCAGGGCTTGTACGTGAGGGAGGCGGCCGTGGCGATGTTCAGCGGGACGATCCGGGCGGCCAGGGCGAGGTCAAGCTCGCCCTCACCCAGTGACGCCCTTCCCTCGCCCTCGAACAGTCCGGGCATCTCCAAGGCGGCGTCGAGGCCGCGCAGTTGGGGGTGCAGGGCGCCGCTCGGCGCGAGCGTGACACGGACGGTCGCGCCGCTGACCTTGACCGGACCGAGGTCGAGGGCGAAGCGGAGGTCGATCTCGAACCACTGGGAGCCGTGGCCGGAGCGGCTGCCCAGCACATCGAAGAGGTCCTTGAGGGTTCCGGGCGAGTCGACCCGCCACCCTCCGGGGTCCTCCACGTCCACGTCGGCCTCGCCGTAGGAGAGGTGGAAGCGTTCGAGTCCCTGCTGGGCGAAGTCGACCAGCAGCCGGACGTTGCGATAGCGCAGGCGCATCGGCACGTCGGGTTTCATGCCGATGCTCATGAATCCGAGGTCGATGCTCTTGACCAGCACGTCGACGCTGTAGTCGACCCGCAGGCCGAGCATGGTCCCGGCGGGGGAGAAGCCGGAGTCCACCTCGACGGCGTGCACGGTGACGGTGCCGTTCTCGGTGAAGGCGCTCAGCCCCACTGCCGCCACGAGCAGCGCGTGGAGCGTCGCGCCGAAGCCGTCGTACCGGGGCTGTTGGGGAGTCGGCGGGTCGGCGTCGGCCATGAAGGCGGCGGCGACCGCGGCCGCGGTGACGACGACCATGCCGGCCGTGCCGGGGCCCTTCACGACCAGCAGCCCCTGGTCGCCTTCGGCCTCCACGACGAGACCGAAGTCGAAGTCGCCGCTGCCGGACCTGCGGGTGAACCGGCCGGTCACGCGCAGCGGGCGCCCGCCGAGCCATTCGATCGACCCGGCGCCGGGCGGCCCCGGTGTGATGTCTGGGCTCCAGGAGACGCGAATCTCGATCATGGCCGGGAGTGCCGAGGCGAGCGAGGTGGCACCCGGGTCGTCCCAGACGACGGTGGCGTCGAAGGCCGGGCGCGGTCCGTCGGCCTGTACACGGACCTCGGTCCGTCCGTAGAGACCGACCGGTGTGCCGAGGTCGAGGTCGACGGGGATCGGCCCCGCGCCGACCAGGGGAGTGCTCGCGGGCAGGAAGAGTTCGGCTCCCCGGACGGCGATGCCCTGCCAGCCCGGCGTTTCGGAGGGCGGCGGCCCGCCCGTGCCGGCGGGGCCCGGCGGGGGTGCGAGCGACGGCGACGAGTCGACCGTGAGCCCACCGGGCAGATGGAGCCCGAAACCCTGACCGCCCAGCAGGAAGGCGTCGGGTGCCGTCCCGACGGTCAACAGTCCCTGCCCTGCCGCGTCGAGGGCGACGATGCCCTGCCGGGCGATCCCACCGGCGCTGCCCTCGATCCGAATGGCCAGCGGATCCGTTCCGTTGAGCGTGAGGGCGACGGTGCCGCCCGCCGGATCGGCGACTAGCCGGCGCCCGCCGGTGACGGGATCCGGCTGGACCGAGGCCGGCCCGCAGGCGGCCGGCAGCTTCAGCAGTCCGCTCGCCGGGATCAGGTCCAACTCGAAGCCGGTGCGGGCGGCCACCGGTCCGGTCAGCCGCAGCGTGAAAGGGATCGCGGGTCCGAGGGGAGTGACGGAGAGCCGGGCGAAACCGCCGGCGGAGTCGTCGGCCGTCGCTCTCAGGTTTCCCGAGAACGGGCCCGTGACAGGACCGGCCGGCGCGGACGGGTCGGGCGCCAGGTGGTCGAGCAGCCCGCGGATGTCGGCCGGAAGGACGATACGGGCCAGAGCGTCGGGGAGGAGCGGTTCCAGGAAGTCGAGCATCGTCACGGTCACGACAGACCTCTTCGTCGACCCGGCACCTAAGAAAAGCCTGCTCCCCTGGCTGGTGATCCGCAACCGTACGGCGAACCAGGCCAGTTCCCGCCCCGAGCCGGGCGGCGTTCCCGTTGCGGGGACGGGCGCCCCGCTCCGCTACTGCGTTTGCGTGTCCTGTCACGGGAGAGAACCATGGATCGCAGCTGAACGGCCGTGATTTGACGCCTCCGAGAAGGTGCGTGCCATGGGAGCCAAGGTCTACTTCATCAAGGGCGACAGCTATGCGCGTTACGCGCTCGACCCGGATCCCGGAACCGTCGAATACGTCAAATCGATCGGCGCGAACTGGGGAAGCATGGCCGTGCGCGGATTCGACCGGGGCATCGACGCCGCCGTGAACGACGGCGCCGGATACGTCTACTTCTACCAGGCCGGCACGTACGTCCGGTACGACATCGCGGCGAACAACATCTCCGACCTCGTGGGTGAACCGCCCTATCCGTGGCCGCTCACGGACGGATGGTCAAACTTCGTGACCGGCACGGGCTTTGAGAACTACATCGACGGCGCCCTCGACGTGGGGGACGGCACGTGCTGGTTCTTCCACGACGACATGTGCCTGCGCGGGGACGCCTCCAGCGGAATCATCACCGGCCCGGACCCGATCGCGTCCCTGGCGCCGAGCCTCGCCGACGCGGGACTCGGCTTCGACATCGACGACGCCGTACGTCTCCCCAACGGCAAGGCGTACCTCTTCAAGGAGGACATGTACGTCCGTGCCGACCCGCTGACCCTCACGGTCGACAGCGGCTATCCGCTGAAGACCGCGGACGAGTGGGTCGGCTGGCCGTCGACGTTCACCCCGCGGGACTTCGACGCGGTGTGGATCAACCCGAACCACCCCTGAGGCTCGGCCGCGGGCGGGGGTCAGCGCACCGGGAAGCCGAAGGTGTGACCCTGCCCCTTGAGCCAGGGGAGGAGCCGTCGCAGGGCCTGCACGGTCTCGGAGCGGTCACCGCCCGCGTCGTGGAACAGGATGGTCGGGCCGTTGGGCAGTTCCCGCTGCACCGTGGCGACGACCGCGTCCGTGCCCGGCCGCTCGAAGTCCTTCGAGTCCACGTTCCAGCCCAGGGGCCGCATGCCCCGGGAGGCGGCCAGCTTGCGGCTGTAGGGGGTGAAGGCCCCGCCGGGCGCGCGGTAGTACATCGGCCGCACACCTCCGGACGCCTTGGTGATCATGCGCTCGGCGTCGAGTATCTCGCGCGACTGGTACGCCTCGGGCTTGGTGTCCATCGTCGTGTCGTGCGACACGGAGTGGTCGCACAGCCGGTGTCCGGCCGCGACGACCTTCTTCACGAGGTCGGGGTGGGCCTGCGCCTGCGTGCCCACCATGCAGAAGGTCGCCTTCACCCCGTACTCGCGCAGCACGTCCAGGACTTGAGGGGTCCACACGGGGTCGGGTCCGTCGTCGATGGTGATGTTGACGCCCTGCGGTCCCTTGTCCGAGGAGTGCGCGATGGTGACCTCGACCGGCTTGACGGCGGCCCGGGCGCCCGAAGAGGAGGGGCGGGTCGACGGGCCGTGCACGGCGCCGGCCTGAGCGGTCCACATCGAGGCGCCGGCGGCCAGCAATGTCACCCCAAGCGCCGCCCCGGCCACCTTGCCGTACCAGCCACGCCTGCTGCCGTGCCGTGCCATGTCCGCCCCACTCTCGCGCAGTTCTCCGGTCGTCCCCCGACCACCTGGCAGGACGAGCGTCGTCCGCCGGGGGATCCGCCTGTTACGGATCACGGACAATTCCGGGAGGGAACCGGGACAATGCGGCACGGGATACGGGGCAGAAGGGGCGCGCGATGCGGGGCAACGGAGCCGCTCCATAAAGAAGTTGAGCGGCATGGCTGCCCTGATACGGTGATCAGATGTCATCCGTGAGGCAGGTCCAGGTCACCTTCGACTGCGCGGAACCGGAGCGTGTCGCCCGCTTCTGGTGCGAGGTGCTGGGATACGTCGTGCCACCGCCGCCGCAGGGGTTCGCCACCTGGGACGAGTTCAAGAGCTCGCAGTCGCCCGAGGACCGGGATGCGTGGTTCGTGGCCGTCGATCCCGAAAACGCCGGACCGCGGCTGTACTTCCAGCGCGTCCCCGAGGGCAGGGTCGTCAAGAACCGGGTGCATCTCGACGTACGGGTCGGCACCGGACTCGTGGGCGCGGAGCGCCTGGCGGCGCTGGAGGCCGAATGCGCACGACTGGTCGCGCTCGGCGCGGTGCACGTGCGGACGCTCCTCGCCGACGACGAGAACGAGTCCTGCATCCCGATGCAGGACATCGAGGGCAACGAGTTCTGCCTCGACTGATTTCGCCGTCCCCGCCGTCCCCGGCATCCTCGCCGTCCCCGTCGGCGCCACCGTGTCCACCTTGTGATCCGGCGCCCCGGGGGACGGCCGGCGGTCCCTCCGGGGCCTTTCCGGCGCGGGGAAGGGGAGTGCCGGATCCGGTGACTCCCCAGCCCGGAGGGCGAGTTCGGCTCCCGCCGCCCGCTCCGGTGTACGGACGCCGCGGGAACGGCACCGGGCCACCGCCCGGCCCGGTCTGGACCAGACGCCGTCGATTCGAAGAAATTCCTGCTCACAGGCCTTCCGCGTGACCTTCGGGCTGCTCTATCTTCTGCATCCATGCTCCTTGCCGATGATCAGCGCGGCGGCCGTCGGCTCGGCCACACCGCCTCTCTCACCACCGCGGTCGTCCTCGCGGTCCTCTGCGCCGTTCTCGGCTACGCCGACGGGACCGGGCTGTTCGCTCCGGAGAACTGGCCGGACGCGGGACTCGTACCCGACGGCGCGACCAGCCCCGCCTGGGCCACCGTGGTGTTCCTGCCGCTGCTCATCGGCGGCAGCACGCTGGCCGTCCACCGGCTGGTGCGCGCAGTTGCCCCGGCGGCGACCGCGCGGTGGGTCTTCGGCGCCGTCTGGTCGAGCCTGATCCTGGTCGCGTTCCTGGCCAAGCTGGCCTACAGCGTGCTGCTTCTGGCGATCGCCGGTCCGGGCGGACTGCACCTGTTCCCGACGGCCGGGGCGCTGCTCGCCGAATGCGGGATGACGGGCGCGAAGTACGCGGTGTTCGGGCCGCTGGTCGCGGGCCCGGCCGCGGCGGCCTACAGGATCGCTGTCGGGCGCTTCCGCGACCAGAGCGGCAAGAGCGGCAGGAGCAACAAGCGCGGCGAGAGCAACGAGAGCGGCGGAAGCGGTGCCGGCGCGGCGCGCGGTGAAGGCGAAGCGCGCGAGGACGGTGACGAGCGCGTCGGGCGTACCGCCGGGATCGCCGGCACCGGCCGCGCCGGAGTCGCCGGGATCGCGGGGATCGCCGGGTTCGCGTGGCTGCCGGCCGGTGCCGCCGTGGCGCTCCAGGCGGGTGGCGGCGGATTCGCCTGGGCCGCGGGCCCGATACCCGGCGGCCTGGGCACGGCCACGCTGGTCACCGGGGCCGCGGCCGTCCTCGCCGGTATCGGGCTGTGGCGCCGGGTGGTCTCACCGGGCCTGTCCCGCGCCGGCACCGGCGTGACGCTGTGGTCGCTCGCGACGACCCTCACCGTGGCGGGCGTCCTCGGATTCGCGCCCCTGTGGCTTCTCGACGGGATCCTCAACGGCTTCGGCGGAGCGCTGTTCCCGGTCGCGTCGGTGCTCGCGCACGTCGCCGAGGGCGCGACGGCTGGCGTGTGCGCGGGCGTCGTGTGCGTGCCCTGGGTCGCGGAGCTGGCGTGGAGGCGCCGTACGGAGGCCTCGGCCGAGCGCGGCGGCCTCGCCCTCGCCGTCCGCTGGGCACCGCCGGTCGCGATCGCCGCCGTACTCGCCCTCGCCGCAGGCACCCTCGCACCGGGATCGGTGACGGGAGTCGCCGCCGTCGACGCGCCGAGACAGGCCGCCTCCCTCGGCGACCGGACCGGACTGCTGCCGCTGACCGTGCTGCGCCGCGAGGGGCAGGACCCGGTCATCGGTGACAGCACGGGACGCCAGGTGCTGCTCCGCGGCGTGAACGTCAACCAGCTCGTCGACTACGGACAGCCCGACCCGGGCAAGCCCACGGTGTGGCCGCTCGAGGACTCCGACTACGCCCTGATGGCGCGGTACGGGTTCGACGTCCAGCGTCTGGCCCTGTCCTGGTCGGCCCTGGAGCCGAAGCGGGGCGACTTCGACGAGGCGTATCTCGCACGGGTGCGCACCGCCGTCGACCAGGCCGCCGCCCATGGGATCCACACCGTCCTGGACCTGCACCAGGACACGTTCTCGAAGTACGTCAGCGCCGCACCGGGAACACGGTGCCGCGCCAACGCCTCACCGGAGTTCGGCAACGACGGCGCCCCGAAGTGGGCGACCCGCACCGAAGGCGCCAAGGCCTGCGGCTTCCTCGGCCGCGACCTCGCCCCCAATGTGCAGCAGGCGTTCACCAACCTCTACGACGACACCGACGGCATCGGCACCGAGTTCGCCCGCGCCTGGGGCCACCTCGCCGACGCCTTCGCGGACGAACCCGCGGTCGCCGGCTACGACCTCCTCAACGAGCCCGGCCCCGGCAACGCCCCCGGTGTCACCTCCTCGATCCTGCTCGGACGCCTCTACCAGCAGGCGATCACCTCGATCCGGACCGCGGAGTCGAAGGTGCCGGGCAGCTTCCACCACCTGGTGTTCTTCGAGCCCTCGATCCTCTGGTCGGGCCTCGGCTTCGACACCACCCCGCCGGCCGGGTTCGCCGACGACCCGCTGCTCGTCTTCTCGCCCCACCTGTACAGCGAGTCGATCACCATGGACCAGGGCCTGGGCGTCACCCTCACCTCGATCGAGCAGGGCTACACCGCCGCCGAGCGCACCGCCCGCGCCTACGGGGCACCGCTGTGGTCGGGCGAGTGGGGCTGGTTCGGGGAACCCGACGACTTCCGCGCCCGGTTCGACCGCTTCCTGCGACGGCAGAACACCGACCTGCTGGGCTCGGCGATCTGGGTGTGGAAGAAGGCCTGCGGCGATCCGCAGAACGACCCCGCGGCGACCACCTCGGGTGGCGGCGTCGTGCTGTACACCTGCCCCGAAGGCAAGCCGCTGCCGAGCGCGGCCTTCGAGATCACGGCGCTGTCCCAGGCCTACCCGCGCAGCGCGCCCGGCCGCCTGACCTCGCTGCGGTCCTCGCTCACGCAGCGGGACCTGCGGCTGGCGGGTGACGGGACGGGCACCCTGGACGTCTGGGTTCCCGGAGCGGGCCGTCCCGAGGTCGAGAAGAGCGGCCTCACCGGTATCGGGCTGGAGCGCAGGCCCGGTGGTTGGCGGCTCACCGCGCGGACCTCCGGCCGCTACACCCTGCACGTGGCGTAGAGCCGGCCGTCGGCCGGCCCGCCTCGGGGGCGGGCCGGCCGACGGTCATCAGGCGGTCCAGCGACGCAGCTTCTCCGGGTTGCGCACCACCCAGATGTGCCGGATCCGGTCGCCCGCGACCTCGAACCCGAACACCGTGACGGTGACACCGTCCTGCCGGGCCACCAGGCCGGGCCGGCCGTTGACCGTACGCTCCAACAGGGTCATGCCTTCCGGCCTGCGGCGGGCGAGTTCGACCCAGGCGTGCGCGATCCGCTCCCCGCCCTCGATGGGGTGCAGGAAGGTCGAGGCGAGTCCGCCGCCGTCGGCGACCGCCGTGGCGTCCGGATCGAGCAGACCGATGAGGGCGTCGATGTCTTTGGCCTCCCACGCCTCCTTGAAGGCGCCGACGACATCGGCGCGCCCTCCGGTCGCCGTCACGGAAGGCCGCGCGGCCCGGACCCGGCGGCGGGCGGAGGACGCCAGCTGGCGGCAGGCCGCCGGGGTACGGCCGACGATGTCGGCGACCTCCGCGAAGGAATGGCAGAAGACGTCGTGCAGCACGAACGCGACGCGCTCGGCCGGGGTCATCGCATCGAGCACGACCAGAAACGCCAGACCGACCGACTCGTCCAGCGTCACCCGGTCCGCCGGGTCGACGCTCGCGCCCCCCGTCCGCCCGCTGATCCACTCGGTGCGCCCGGGCAGCGGCTCGGGGATCCACTCACCCACGTAGGTCTCGCGCCTGACCCGTGCCGAGCCGAGCACGTTCAGGCAGACGCGACTGGCGACCGTCGTCAGCCAGGCGCCCGGGGACTCGATGGCGTCCTGCTGCTCGCGGGACATGGCGTACCAGCGGGTGTACGTCTCCTGGACGGCGTCCTCGGCCTCCGTCAGGGAACCCAGCAGCCGGTAGGCGAGGTTGACCAGATGACGCCGCTCGCTCATCACCGCGTCCAGGCCCGGACCGGGCCGGACGTCCTCTGGTTCGGATCGGGTGGTCATGGTGCCGACAGCTCCCTCGGTCGCATCCGCTCTCACAGGTTCGACAGGACAGCGCACCGGAATGTGAGGCCGGAGCCGCGCCTCACATTCCGCGGGGCTGTCCTGTCGAACCGATGGGACCGGAACAGCCGACCCATCATCCAGCGGACAGGAAGGCCCGAGCCATCATGACTGCCCCGACACCGATCACCGCCTCGTCGACACCGAGCACCCCCTCGCCGGGACCGTTCACCGCCCCGGCGACCGACGAACTGCTCGAACGGGTGGCCGCCGCGCTCAAGGAGAAGAACTTCGACGTCGAGATCCTCGACGACGCCGCCGCGGCACGCGCCCGGGTCAAGGACCTGATCCCCGAGGGCAGCGCCGTGTTCACCGTGGCCAGTGAGACCCTGCGGCTGTCCGGCATCGAAGCGGACATCAACGAAAGCGGGCGGTACGACTCCGTCAAAGCACGCGGGCTGACCATGGACCGCGCCACGCAGATGGCCGAGATCTGGCGGATGATCGCCTGCCCCGACGTCGTGGTGGGCAGCGTCTGCGCGGTCACCGAGACCGGCTCCCTCGTGGCCGCCTCGGCCAGCGGCAGCCAGCTGCCCGCCTTCGCCGGCTCCGCCCCCCGCGCGATCTGGGTCGTCGGGGCGCAGAAGGTCGTTTCCGACCTGGACACCGCGCTGCGCCGCGTCGGCGAGTACTGCGTCCCACTGGAGGACGAGCGGGCCAAGAAGGTCTACGGCGTGCCCAGCGCGCTCAACCGCCTGCTCGTCCTCAACGCGGAACCCCACCCGGGGCGCGGCACGGTCCTGCTCCTGCGGGAGGCCATCGGGTTCTGACCCGGCGGAACCGGCCGCGCCGTGAGGGCACGCGGCGGGTGTCCGTCGGCGCGGAACGGGGGAGTGGGGGAGCGCCGCGCTCCCTGCCGGAGTGCTTCCGTCTCAGCCGGGGAGCGGGACCAGTTGCTCGGCGGCGAGCCTCAGCCGCCGGGTCTGCGCGTCGACTTCGAGCTGGGTCACGCCGTCCGCGTCCAAGAGGGCGCGCGCCGCGCCGAGTTCGCGCTCGAACACCCCGAAGTCGATCGTGTCGTAGCGCTCCGCCTCACCGGAGAGTCCCGCGTACCTCTCGATCGCCTTCCGCAGGCCGGACGTGTCCGTGACGGCGGGCGCGTCCACCTGGTCGAAGGTGATCCGGCCCAGGTTGGCGACGTAGGGGTGCGAGGAGTCGGGGGTCGTCACCAGCCGCAGATGGACGGCATGGGTGCCGGTGACCGCCTCGGGCAGCGTCAGGCTCGCCGTTCCCCCGGACGACCAGGCGGCTCCCGTGACGGGCAGCGGGACCGTCGCGTACGGCGTCCCGGGGGAGGCCGCGTCGAAGGAGTCCAGGTAGATCTGGACGACCGAACCGGTGCCGCAGCGGGCGGAGTTGTTCACATAGGTCAGGGTGACGGTGTTCTTGGCGGAGTCACCGAAGTCGAGGTCCCCGTAGTCGAGCCACGCCCCGTCGTAGGTGCCGCCGAGGTCGGTGGCGGAACCCGCGCCGCTCCAGCCGGCCGCCTCGCTCTTGAGGCCGCCGCCGCTGTTCGAGCGGAACGCGGTCGCGTCGAAGGCCACGGGGGAGGCGTCGTTCGGCGAGAACCGGTACCAGTCGAAGTTCGACACCCACGACTGGCCGGAGGGGGCGTGGAAGACGAAGGTCGCGCTCGCCGCGCCCAGCAGGGCCTCCGGGTCGGTGACGGCCGCACGCACCGTGCCGTAGTACTGCCAGCCGCCCGTCCCGGGGAGCTGGACGGTGGCCACGAGAGGGCCGTCGGCGGCACCGGCGTGGATGTCGACGCTGCTCGGCCTGGCGCTCGTCGCCTGCGCGTTCGCGTACCGGACCGAGACGCTCCGCGGTGCGGTCCCGTCGAAGTCCAGCCGGGTGAACCGCTCCCACGATCCCTCGGTGACACCGCCGAGGTCGCCGTCCGAGTAGTACGCCTCGCTCACGAGGGAGGGGCCCTCCTTCTGGTCCGGGTCCTCGGCCTGGAGGACGGCGTAACCTCCCTCGTCGATGGCGAGCGCGCCGGCCGCGGACCGGAGTACGTCCTCCGCCGCCATGAACGTGCCGGTCGCGGACGCGGTGTCCGCGAGGACCGTCCGCGCGCGGTCGAGGGCGGACCGGAACGCGTTCCACGAGCTGTCGGAGTAGTTCGCCCGGCGTACCGACTCCGCCTGGCCGACGAACGCGTCGAGCGCCTCGCGGTGCGGCGCGGCGGCCGACACGAGGAGCGGGTCGGTCGGCGAGACACCGGTGCCGCGCACGGTCGAGACCCGCACGCCGTGACCGAAGGCATTGTCCTGGAACGTGAGGCCGAGGCGGGCGTCGGTCCTCGTGCTGCCGGTGAGCATGAGTTCCGCCGTGCGCCGCCCGCTGACGCGCAGGTCCGCCGTGAGTCCGTCCGGCAGCCCGGTCACCGTGGCGGCCCCGGTGCCGGTGAGGCTGGTTCCCTTGCGGGCGCCGAACAACGCGGGCCTGGACAGGATGAGGTGGACGCTGTGGTGGACGGAGCCGTCGGCCTTCGTGTCGAGGCTGCCGGGTCGCAGGGAGACGACGGTGACGCCCTTGCCCGTCGCCGTGCCGTCGCCCGGGTAACCCGGGTCCGTGTTCAGCGAGTACGCGGGCCGGGTACGCGCGCCCCACCCGGAGGGCTTGGAGCCCATGGTGAAGTCCAGGGTCCCGCCGGAGACGATCTGCGCGTAGTCGAGCCAAGTGTCGGAGAACCGACTGCCGTTGAGCTGCGCGCTCTGCACGTAGTAGTGGTCGGGCGACACCCCGTGGGCCTTCACCGTGAACCGGGCGCCGTTCGCGTAGCGGATGGTCGTGGAGTCGAAGAACGGGCTCCCGATCTGGAACTGGCTGGAGCCGGCGGTCACCGGGAACAGCCCGAGGGCGGCGCCGACGAACATGGTCGACATGGTGCCGGCGTCGTTGTCCATGGTCGGCAGAAAGCCCTTCGGGGAGAGCCGGTAGACCTGAGTCCTGACCGGCGGGCGGAACTCGCCGCCGGAACTGGGGAGTTCGTTCGAGGAGCCCGTCGCGATGTAGCGGTTCCAGGTCGAGCCGGTGTAGATGGCGCGCACCCACTTCTGCGTCAGGCTCGGCTCGCCGACGTAGTTGAAGAGGTACGGGGCCTGGAGATCGATCTCGTTCGCGTTGGAATGCAGCATGGTCGAACCGTCGTCGGCGCCGGAGTCCTCGCCGAACAGGTGCTCCACGGCGGCCTTGCCCGCCTTCGCACCGCCCATGGCCTCGATGAGACCGCCCATGTCGTAGGCGTCGTACCAGTGGTACTGCCAGAGCGTGCCCTGGTAGAGCCCGGCCGCCTCGAACTTCTCGTAGTCGGCGCTCTGCCAGTCACCGCCGGACGCGCGGGGGGTGAGCAGCCCGACCTCGGTGCCGTCGGACGCGGTCCAGGCACCGGACTTCACGAGGTGGTCGATCGCCATGGTCGACCGGGCGCGCAGCTGCTTCGCGTCGCTGTCCTTGCCGAGCGCGTGGGCGATGACGGACAGCGCCCACTGGTCGTAGCCGCGCTGCACGGTCGTCCCGGGATCCCCCGCGATGTACCCCTGCCGCAACTCCGCGTCCGTGTAGGTCCCCGCGTACGACACCAACGCCGGATACGCCTCGTCGAGCCGGTCGAAGTCCTTGTATCCCTTGGACAGGGCGTCGGCCACCAGCACGGCCGAGCGCTCCCAGCGGACGGTCGGGACCGAGTGGGTCAGGCTGCCCGGGTTCTTGCCCGCGGTGTGCGCGTCGGCGAAGAGCTCGACGAGCGACTGCACCATGTCCCGGTATGTGGGCGGGTCGATGTACGCCTCCACGGAGTACTTCCGGAAGTCGTCCCAGGTGGACCAACCGTCGTAATAGGTGAAGCCGTTCGTCCGGTGCACCACTCCGTCCGCGCCGCGGTACGTGCCACTGGTGCTGGTGGCGTTCACCGGCAGCGCGTACATGCGGTAGAGGTGCGTGTAGAACTCCTTGGTGAGCGTCGCCCCGGGGTCGGACGTCGCGGAGGCTCGCACGTCGACGGCGCCGAGCGCGCGGTTCCAGTCCGCCCGGGTCCGGGCGCCCGCCTCGTCGAAGGTGAGCCCGCCCACCTCGTTGCGCTGGTCCGTGGCGGCCTGTTCCGCGCTGACCGGCGAGAGGGTGATGCGCAGTTCGACGTCGCGGCCCGCGGCCGAGTCGAAGCCCAGGACGGCGCCGGTGTCGGCGCCCGTCCGCGCGGTGGCGTCACTGAGGGTGCCGTCACCGCCCCAACTCTTCAGCGAGGTCACGGGGATGTTCGTGGTGGCGTAGTAATACAGCTGGTACGAGGCGCCGTTGAACGACCCCGCGACAAGGCCGGTGATCGAGGTGGTCCCGTCGGGGAGCGTCGTCGCCTTGAGCGTGGAACGGGTGCGGCTGGTGAAGTTGTTGGCCAGGTCGAGGACCAGTTCGGGGTTCGCCCCTGAGGGGAAGCGGTAGCGTTCCAGTGCGGTGCGGGTGGTCGCGGTCACCTCGGCCTCGATGGTTCCCGAGTCCCGTGTCACCGAGCCACCGGTCCCGGAGACCGACCCGAGTCCCGCCCGGTAGTACCCGGGTGTCGCGGTCTCGTCGTCGTGCGTGGAGGCGTGGGCGTACGTGCCGGGGGCCGGGCGCCGGTCGTACCGCACGGAGGTCGGCACGACCAGCAGGTCGCCACCGCCTCCCGAGCCGCCGACGCCGTCGAGGTCCGTGGCGGTGAACCCGGCGACGCGGTTCTCGTCGTAGTCGTACCCGGAGTGGTTGCGGCCCGGCGTGGTCATCGGGTTGACCTTGGCCAGACCGTGGGGCGCCTGTGCGCCCGGGAGGTCGTTGCCGTCGTCGCCTGCGGTCGACACGAACGGGTCGACGAGCTTCGTGTAGTCGGTGCCGTGCGGCGGCCCGCCGGTCGTCCCGCCGGGTGCCACGGAGGCCGCGGACGTCACGGGCCCGGCGGCGCGAGGCACGGCCGCGGCCGTCCCGCCACCCGCCGCGCCGGCGAGGGCGAGCGCGCCGGCGAGCAGCGTGACGACCGTCGCGCGCAGCGGCCGGTGACGTCCGACGGCGGTCCTCGTACGGGGCACGCGGGGCAAGGGGGCACGGGTTCTGATGGGCACGGGACCTCTCCAGCGTCACTCATTCGCACGCAGGGTTCCGGCCCCACCCGGAAGACAACGTTGTCGGAGCGGGAGGCCGGGCGTGCGAACCGGGGTCGAGAACGAGGTGGACACACAGAATGGCAGCCGTACGCGGGATTGCACCCTGTCGTGTTCACGGCCACCGGTAAGGAGACACGGAGAAGGCGTACGGCGGGCGAACGGTACGCGTACGGCGGACGTGCCCCGACCGGAACGCGGAACGAACCCCGCACGCCCTTGTCCCCCTCCTGACATGGCAGAGTGTGCGTGTGTCCACCACTGATTCCGCCCGTGCCGCGGATGCCGCAGAAGCCGCCGATGTCTCCCGTGCCGCGAACACGGCCGGTGCCGTCCGGGGTGAGCCCGGCCGCCTCATCGATCTGCGCAGCGACACCGTCACCCGGCCCGGTGAGGCGATGCGCCGCGCGATGGCCGAGGCCGAGGTCGGCGACGACGTCTTCGGGGACGATCCGACCGTCAACGCGCTTCAGGAGCGGATCGCCGGACTGCTCGGCTTCGAGTCCGCGCTGTTCGTCTCCTCGGGGACACAGAGCAACCTGTGCGCCCTGCTGACCCATTGCGGCCGCGGGGACGAGTACATCGCCGGACAGATGGCCCACATGTACCGCTGGGAGGGCGGCGGCGCCGCCGTGCTCGGAGGCATCCAGCCCCAGCCGCTGTCCCACCGCGCCGACGGGACGCTGGACCCGCTGGACATCGCGGCCGCCGTGAAACCGGACGACGCCCACTTCGCGCGCACGCGGCTGCTCTGCCTTGAGAACACCATCGGTGGCCGGGCCGTGCCGGTGGAGTACCTGAAGACGGCCACGCACGTGGCCCGCGACCACGGACTCGCCACGCATCTGGACGGGGCGCGGCTGTTCAACGCGGCGGTGGCCGCCGGAGGCGACCCGTACGAGCAGGCGCGGCAGATCGCCGGCCACTTCGACAGCGTCTCCGTCTGCTTCAGCAAGGGCCTGGGCGCGCCGGTCGGCTCGGCGCTCGTGGGGTCACGGGAGTTCGTGGCCGAGGCTCGGCGCTGGCGCAAGGTGCTGGGCGGCGGGATGCGCCAGGCCGGAGTGCTGGCGGCCGCGGCGCTGTACGCGCTCGACCACCAGGTGACACGGCTCGCCGACGACCACGCCCATGCCGAGCTGTTCGCCGAGGGCCTCAAGGACGTCGAGGGCCTGACCATGGAGCCCAGCGGGACCAACATGGTCTTCGCGAAGTCCGCCCCCGGCGTCGAGACCGACGAGCTGCGCGACCGGCTGGCCCGTCGTGGCCTGCTCTGCGCGGGATACCCGGGTCAGCTGCGCTTCGTGTTCCACCTGGACGTGACCCGGGCCGACACGGAAGCCGCGGTGCGGATCGTGCGCGAGACGCTGACCGAGATGACAACGGGCTGATCCTGGCGGGCGGTTGGCCGGGCTTTCGTCCTGGGCGTCCTGGGCGTCCTGGGCGTCCTGGGCGTGTTTGAGGTGTGCTGAGGCGTCCCGGATCGTGCCGCGGCGGCGCTTCAGCTCACCGGCCATGTGCTGCGGCGGTGCGTCAGTCCACCGGCCAGGTGTGCACCGGCGCGTTCAGGTGCATGTAGTCGATGTACTGGCGTGTCATGCGCCGCAGTGCCTCGTGACGGCCGCAGTGGTCCGACCTCTCGAAGCGGTGCACCATCTCCTTCTGCCAGACGGCGCCGTTGCGCGCGTTGACGCAGCGCTGCTCGATGATGCCGAGCAGCGGCTCCCGCCACGCCTCGTCCATGCCCGTGCGCTCCAGGCCCTGGTGCGCCAGCGGCAGCAGCCGTCGCAGCACGAGTTCGGGCACCGGTATCTCACCGGCCCCCGGCCAGTACAGCCGGGCGTCGATGCCGTGCCGTGCGGCCGCGTGCAGATTGTCCTCGGCGGCGGAGAAGGACATCCGAGACCACACCGGCCGGTCCTCCTCCACCAGGGCGCGGGTGAGCCCGTAGTAGAAGGCGCCGTTGGCGAGCGTGTCGGCGACCGTCGGGCCCGCGGGCAGCACACGGTTCTCCACCCTCAGGTGCGGCCTGCCCCGGGCCACGGCGTAGACCGGACGGTTCCAGCGGTAGATCGTGCCGTTGTGCAGGGTGAGTTCGGACAGCTCCGGCGTGTCCCCGCGGTCCAGCGTCTGCGTGGGGTCCTGGTCCTCGCACAGGGGCAGGAGCGCCGGAAAATAGCGCAGGTTCTCCTCGAAGAGATCGAAGACGCTGTTGATCCACCGCTCGCCGAACCAGACCCGGGGCCGTACTCCCTGTGCCTTGATCTCCTGCGGGCGGGTGTCCGTCGCCTGCTCGAAGAGCGGGATACGGGTCTCGTGCGCCAGCTCTTTGCCGAACAGGAAGGGCGAGTTGGCCGCCAGGGCGACCTGCACCCCGGCGATCGCCTGCGCCGCGTTCCAGTAGTCGGCGAACTCCTCGGGCGACACCTGGAGATGGAACTGCGTGCTCGTGCACGCGGCCTCGGGCGTGATGGTCTCCGCGTACGTACGCAGCCGGTCGACGCCGTCCACCTCGATGAGCAGGTCCTCGCCGCGTGCCGCGAAGACCTGCTCGTTGATCAGCCGGTAGCGGGCGTTCTCCGACAGGGCCTCCGGTCCCACGTCCTCCTCCGTCAGCGTGGGCAGGATGCCGATCATGATCAGATGGACGCCGATCGACCTGGCACGCTCGTCCGCGTGGTTCAGGGCGGCGCGTATCTCGTCCTCCCAGGCGTCGGGACCGCCCGCGATCAGCCGCCGGGGAGGAATGTTGATCTCCAGGTTGAAGCGGCCCAGCTCGGTGTCCCAGGCCGGATCCGCGATGGCGTCGAGCACGTCCGCGTTCCGCATCGTGGGCTCGCCCTCGGTGTCGGTCAGGTTCAGCTCGATCTCCAGGCCGACCTGGGGCCGCTCCATGTCGAACCGTGCCTCTCGCAGCATCTGCGCGAAGGCGTCGAGGCACTCCTGCATCTTGATCCGGTACCGGCGCCGGTCCTCGCGGGTGAAGACCTGCGCCGGAACGTCGCGTCCCATAGGTCCTCCCGGTGGCCCCACGGATACCTCTCCCCTCCAGCGTCGCACCATGGGGCGAGTCTGACCATGCGGGACGGGACGCACGTGGGTCAGTGCCGTCCCCGCCGTGCACCGCCGGCTCCGCGCCCGCTGCCGGTCGCTCGACGGCGTCCTGGGCGCCCCCGGTGGCGGTGGCGGTGGCGGCGGTTTCGCCGGCCGTCCGGGGCCCCCGCGGTTCCGGCCCAGGGAAAGGCCCGCCGCGAGCGCGAGAACCGGGTCAGCTCCCTCATCCCGACCGGACCATGATCCGGGTCAGCGGCTACCGCTGAGCCTCCGCCGGCGGTCACACCAGTAGACACCCGTCAACGGGCGTCACATCCTTACAGCGCGGCTTGATCGAGCACCTGGTGCATCGTCACGACGGGAAGCGTCCGGTTCGCGGCCGCCCCGGAGGCGACGGCCGACTCGTCGGCCTCGAGGAGAGTGATCAGCCGGTCGGTCGGGATTGACGGGTTGGTCGCTGCTCGACGTCGTACGTAGTCGGCGTGGTCTGCCAGCAGCGCCTCGATCGTTTCGATCGGAAGCCCGGGATGTGCTGCGGCGACGACCCGGTCATGCGGGTTGTCGGAGCGGGCCAGGGCAGTGGCGGCATCGGCAGGGAAGTTCTTGTGGGCGAGCATGTCCCAGCGGCTGTAGCTCTTCCAGTCGGCGGCAATGCGTGCCAGCAACCAACCGGGGGCGTTCGGTTGGCGTTCGCACACGAACAGCCGCACGGCGAAGCTGTCGTCGGCGGCGAGGATCTCCACGGCCTCGTCAGACAGATCGGTGCGCATGGCCAGCGTCTTGCGGAAGACCTGGTGACGGCTTCGCGCGAAGGCGACCTGATCGGATTCGGACAGGTCTTCGGCCAGCAGCCACTCGACGGCGTTTCCGCTGCTGCGGTCGTCGTACTCGACCGATACCGACTCACGCAGTACCGGGTCGAGGCCGTGGCGTGCGACGACTGCCGCGCGGACCTCGTTGTCGGGATCGTGTGCCAGAGCCGCGACATGCTGGGGGTCCAGTGTCGGATTGGCGGCAACCGCAACGCGCAGTTGCGGGTCCGTCAGGAAGCGGTCGGTCAGATCGGCGTCCAGGTCGGCGGTCGCGGCGATTTGCCGCAGGAGCCCCGCGGTGTGCGCCGGGTCTGCGGAGGATTCGATGTCGGCGAGCATGCCGCGGGCAGCCTCAACGGGAAGCGGACCGTCCAGGCGGAGCAAGAGCATCTTACGGTCGAAGGCACCGGTGGCCTGCGAAAGGAGTTCGCCGATCCGGGCGGTCGGCGCAGGGTTCCACTCGGCGGCGACGATGGCGGCCGTTCGCGCATCCCCATCATCGAGCATGCCGGCCCGGATGTTGTCGGGCAGGTGGCGGTTGAACGCCAGGGCACGGCGGACCTTCGGCTCCGGGTCTCGGGCCAGCAGTTCGTAGACCTCGTGTGACAACGGCCCCGGGAAATGCCGCCCGTGCACGCCGACGGTGGTGAAGTACTCGGCACCTTCCGCCAACCGGCCGCGCACCCGCGAGTCGACGTCTCGGGCGAGGACGATCTGGACCTCGGCCGGGAGATTCGGATGCGCGGCCAGCTCCGACCGCAGGTTCGCATCCTCATCGCCGGCAAGGATCACCGCGGCCTGCGCGGGCAGGTCACGGCGCCGCGCGAGCTCGGTTCGATCGATGTTCGCCTCCGCGAGGCGAACAAGAATCTCCGGCTGTGCGGAGGAGTTGCCTGCCAAACCGCGCAGCAACACCGCCAGGTTCCGCTGCGCGATGACAGGACGTTCGAAGGATGCGGGCATCGATCCATAGTGCCAGGCCGCCTACCGAACATGATCGACGGTATCGACCCGGAGCCAGCGAGAGGCCGACCGTGCCCACGAGGGCCGTCTGCGGCAACCAGGGCGTGACGCGGAGCGCCTGGGCCCGGACGAGATCGAGGAACTGGCGCGGAGTCGGCGGTCCGGCGGCTCCAGCGCGAAGTCGCAATGCGGTCACATGCTCTGCGACAGCAGCTGCTGCGGCTGCCGTCACTACGACTACGCGCAGAAGGCGGCCCGAGCCGCGGACCGGCGAGCCGACGAGATCTCGAAGCAGGCGCAGTCCTACGCGGACAACGCCCGTGCGGCGTGGCGGTGCGCCTGATTTTCTGGTGGGCACGACGCGACTACCTGCGCACCGGACGCACGGCGTGTCCGTGCCGCAGGGCTGATCCGAGCCGGGGCGCGGCAACAGGCCGACACCATTGCCCGGTGCCGCGTTGGCGGAGCCCCCGCCCTGCTAGAATGGGTCCCGTCACGCAAGCCTTCTCGGCACGGATCCCCGATCCGCCGAGGAGGCTTTTTTCATGCCCGGGGCCTGTCTGCCCCGAAGCCGGTGGGCCCGGTTCGAGGTTCTCGTCCTGCCTGGCGACCCGAACGCGCGGCGCCCACCGATGAGTTCTTCGTTTTCTCACCGCAAGAGGAGATCAACGTCATGTGTCCATCGACGAACACCCCACCTGTCAAAGGTACTTGGCAGCTCGGTGACCGGATCGTCAACCGTGTCGGGTTCGGGGCGATGCGCCTGACGGGTACCGCGCCCTTCGGCCACGGCGTGCCGCGCGACCGCGATCGGTCGATCGGCGTGCTCCGGAGGGCGATCGAGCTCGGCGTGAACCACATCGACACCGCCGCCTACTACTTCTCGGCGACGCGCTCCGCCAACGAGCTGATCAACCGGGCGCTCGCGCCCTACCCGGAGGACCTGGTCGTCACCACCAAGGTGTGGCCGGGCCGCGATCCCTCGGGCGCCTGGTGGTGGGCCTCGCCGGCGCAGTTGCGCGGCCAGGTCGAGGAGAACCTGCGCCAACTCGGCCGCGACCACCTGGACGTGGTGAACCTGCGCGTGCCGCCGAGCCTGCGGACCGGCCCGATCGCCGAGCACTTCGGCGTGCTGGCCGAACTGCGCGACGCCGGGCTCATTCGCCACCTCGGCGTCTCCCACGTCACGTCCGGGCAACTGGACGAGGCCCGGGCCATCGCCCCGGTGGTCTGCGTGCAGAACCCGTACGGGATCGGTGCGTCCGGCGAGGACCGGGCACTTCTGCGGCGCTGCGGTGAACTCGGCCTGGCGTTCGTCCCGTTCTTCGCGATCGCGGGCGCCGGGCGCGAGGCGGGGCCGGTCGCCCAGGACCGCGAGGCGGTGCGGGCCGTCGCCCGCGCGCACGGGGTGTCCGTGGCGCAGGTCCGGCTGGCCTGGACCCTGCGCCAGGGTCCGCATGTGCTGGCGATCCCGGGGACCGGCGATCCGGAGCACCTCGCGCAGAACGTGGAGGCCGGTGCCTTGCGGCTCTCGGAGGACGAGGTGGCCCGCCTGAACGCGATCGGATCGCCTGGAGCCTAGTGGCGCCACCCCGCTGGCCGGGGATCGCGGCGCCACGCCGCCGGCCGGGCACGCCGGCCGGCGGTGGTGCCGGTCAGCCGCCCTGTCAGCCGCCCTGGCCGGCGCTTCCGACCGGGCCGACCTTCACCGGGGTGCCGGAGCCGTCCGTGACCGGCAGCGAGGCACCGCCCGGCCAGGCCAGGGCGACCGTCTTGGTCTCGTTCGGCGGGGTCACCAGCAGACCCGTGATGCGGACGCCGGAGCCGCCCGTCGTGTTGAGCGGGTAGGTGATGCCGAAGGCGGTCGACTGCCCGCTCTTGAGGACCGACCGGGTTGCCTGCTGACCCGTGCGCTTCGCGGACACGGTCCCCGAGGCGGTCTTCAGGTCGACGCCCGCGTACCCGGAGATCGCGCAGGCGCTGCCGCCGCGGTTCTTCAGCTGGACGACGACCGTTCCGTCGGGGTCGCCGCTGATGGTGTTCTCCTTCGCCGTGATCTCCAACGCGTCCGTGTGACACCTGGCGACCTGGGCGCCCCCGTTGGAACCCGTCCCGCTCTCCGTCCCCTTGCCCGCGGAACCCTTCCCGGTGCCACCGGTCCCGCCACCCTGGTCCGAACCGCCCGAGGCGGAAGCGCCGCCCTGACCCGAACCACCGTTCGTGGACGCCGAGCCGGCCGGGGAAGGCGGCGCGCTCTGCCCCGTACCGTCGTCCCCGTTCTGGCAGGCCGTGAGCGAGAGACCCGCGACAACGGCCAGAGCGGCGAGGGTGAGCTGGTGAACGCGCATGGTTTCTTCCCCAGTGTCGGTCGGTGGTGCCGGCGGCTCGCCGGGAGCGAGCGTCTGTGACCAGCAAGAGCCTCGGGCCCCGGCACCCCGTTCCGCCCGGCCGATCTGTAGTACAGGCCTGTTACACGCAGGATCGCCAGGGACGCGTACTCAGGTGTCCCGGGCGCGGGACCCGCCGCGGTGGAGCGATCGGCGCAGCGACACCACCCGGGCGGGCGACGATGCGGCACGAGCGGTTGCGCGGTTCCTACGGTCGTGTTCGAACCCAACGGACGAACGCGAAGGAACGATCTGTGAACCGCGCAGTTGCCAGGGCCGCCGCACTGCTCGCCTCGGTCCTCGTCGCCCTGCCCTGCACCGCCGCCGCGTCCGCCGTCGCCGCGGGCAAGGGCGACGGACCCCTCGTCGTCATCAACAACGTGAACCAGCGCGCGGACGGCGACATCTTCAACGTGGGCCACGACAACGTCGTCGGCTCGGGCAACGGGAACGGAGCCCCGTCGACGGGAGTCGGCGCCCCCGGCGCGAGCGTGGCGGTGGTGCGTATCGTCGCGGGCACCCGCGTGCCGTTCCAGGGGGTGCAGCTCGCGTCGCACGAAGGCAGCGGAGACTATCCCCGCGCCATCTACCCGAACTACCTCGTCAATGTGCCGATCGACGGCCCCTCCACGGCCGTGTACGCGTCCGACGGCAGCGCCGGGCAGGTCCGCATCACCGCGACGGTCACCTCCGACGGGAAGGTGGCGCCGAACTGCTCCGCCGAGGGCAACCTGAGCTGCCGCGTCGAGTTCGACGGCCAGGGCCAGTACCTCTTGATCGACGGCCGCTGACGGAGCGACGACGAGGGCGGGGCTCTCCCGGTCGCGCCCCCGGCCCTCGGCGGCACCGCGTCCGCCCCGTCGGGACCAGCGCACCGCGTCCGCCCCGTCGGGACCAGCGCACCGGGGCGGCCCCGTCGGACCTGCGCACCGGGACCGCCCCGCCCTCGTGACGTCGTCCCGGGCGAGGACACCTCGCCCGTCTCCCGTCGCTCACCGTCCGTCGCGCAGTCGAAGGACGTAGGCCGCGGTCAGGGCGACGGCGCGATCCTGGTCCGCCGACAGTTCCACCAGCGCGTCCGTGGCCCTCGTTCCCGGGATGCCCGCCAGTGCCTGGGTCAGCCGTCCGCGTGCGGGCGCCTCCGTGGCGGGGGCGGCGAGCCGGTCGAGGAGCCCGCTCGCGAGCCGGTCCGCCGTGGCGGGGTCGCTCGCCAGCACGCTCAGCGCGTCCGCCGCCTCGGTGTCGTTGCACCCCTCCACGATCATGTCGACGAGGGTCGGCACGGCATCGGCCGCCCCGCGCGCCCCCAGTGCCAGCGCCGCGTGTCCGCGGACCCGGGAGTCGGAGTCCGCGAGGGCCGTTCGCAGACAGGCGGCGGCCTCGGCGCCGGGCATCTCGGCGAGCGACCGTACGGCGCGTTCCCGCACCGCGGCCTCCGGTGAATCCAGGCCCTCCGCGAGCAGCGCAGCTCCGCGGTCGCCGGAGCGCGCCAGTGCCCATCGAAGGGCCCCGGCGACGTTCGGCTCCGACTCGCCGAGAACGGCCTCGACCAGAGCCTCCACCGGCACCGGCACCTCGCCGGCCGAGGACAGCGCCGCACGCTGCCGAGCGTCGGCGCTCTTCGACGTCAACGCGTTGAGCAGCGCGACGACTTGGAGCACGTCCTCCCAGTCGGCGGGTTCCGCGTCCTGGATCCTGTGCAGTCGTGTGAGCAACTCGCTCTCCGCCGCGATGCGTTCGCGGGTCCGACCGATGAGACCGCCGACGAGCGACGAGGGGGCGAACCCGGGATCGTCGAGCGCGCGCCCGATCTCGCGCAGGGACAGCCCGAGGGAGCGCAGACTCTCGATGTGGAAGATCCGCCGGATGTCGTCCCCGGAGTACTCCCGGTAGCCGGAACCGGTCCGCCCCGAAGGGTGCACCAGACCCAGCGACTCGTAGTGCCGCAGCATGCGGGCACTGACACCGGACCGTCGCGCCACCTCACCGATCAACACGCCCTATCGTCCCTCGTGTCCGGGCCCGTCCAGGACCGCGACGCGCTTCGCCTCCTCGACGGCCGACTCGAATCCGGCGTCCGGATCGCGCAACAGCCGCTCCGTGGCGAGCGCGTGCGCCCGTACGCGCGGGTGCGGAGCCGCTGTCGCGGCAAGCAGGACGGGCACGACGACATCGCCCAGCGCCACCAGAGCCTGGCTGAGGCTCAGGTGCGTCTCCTTGCCGCCGCGTCCGAGCTGCTTCGCCAACTCCGCCGCCAGTACGGCTTCTTCGCCGGGCGGGGCGAGGACGACCGAGGCGCGCCAGGCGCTCCGGGCGACCTCGTCCTCGGGGTCGTGGAGCAGGGCGGGCGTGATCGCCGGCCATGCCCGCCGGTCCCCGATCTTGGACAGCGTGTGCAGTGCCTGGCTGCGTGCCTGCGCACGGTCGGAGCGGACTTCGCCGAGCAGCGCCGGCAGTGTCACGGACACCGGGTGGCGGGTGAGCGCCCAGGTCAGCATGTCGCGGACGAAGAACTCGGGCTCCACCGCGCAGCGCCGTACGAGCTCGGCGACGAAGAGCGGATCGGGCGCGGTGCCGACCGCGAGGGCCGCCCGCAGCCGTACGGACGAGCTGCCGTGCTCCAGCGCCCGAAGCATGCGTACCTGATCCGTGTCCTGTCCCGTGACCGTCATCGAGACCACCTCCTCGGCAGGCAGTGAAGTCCTTGCCACGGTGTCAAGGTCAACCGGCACCGCCGGGAGGACAGGGGGCGCTCTCCTCCGCCGCCCCCGAAGACACAGGGCTGAAGGAACCCCGATGCCCGCCGAGGAACCCGGACACCCGCCCCGGAATAGCCGGCGGATGCCCCCTGTTTTGATGATCATGACTACGAATGCGCCGCGGCCCGAGGTACTGCGCTACACCGCCTTCTCCGCCGAACCCGAGGGCGGAAACCCCGCCGGCGTCGTCCTGGACGCCACGCACCTGGACGCCGGTGACATGCTCGCGATCGCCGCCGACCTCGGATACTCCGAGTCGGCCTTCCTGACCGCGCTCCCGGACGGGCTCGAAGGACACGAGGGGCGGGCCTACGGCGTCCGCTACTTCAGCCCGAAGGCGGAGGTGCCGTTCTGCGGGCACGCCACCGTCGCCTCCGCCATCGCGCTCGCCGAGCGGATCGGACCCGGAGAGCTGGTCTTCAGCACACAGGCCGGCATCGTGCCGGTCAGTGTGGTCCAGGAACACGGAACCGTCCGGGCCACACTCACCAGCGTGGAGCCGCACCTCGACGGGATCGACGCCGCCGACCTCGACGAGGCGCTCGCCGCGCTCGGCTGGCCGGACACCGACCTCGACCCGGCCTTCCCGCCCCGGATCGCGTTCGCCGGGGCCCGCCACCTGGTCCTCGCTGCGGCCACGCGCGCCCGGCTCGCCGATCTCGCCTACGACTTCGCCCGCCTCGAAGCCCTGATGCACCGCCTTGACCTGACCACGGTCCAGCTCGTCTGGCGCGAGTCGGCCGATGTCTTCCACGTCCGGGACCCGTTCCCCGTCGGCGGTGTCGTGGAGGACCCGGCGACCGGTGCCGCGGCCGCCGCGTTCGGTGCGTACGTCCGTGAACTCGGCCTCGTTCCCGAGGACGCCGTCCTGACCCTGCACCAGGGCGAGGACCTGGGCCGCCCCGGCGAGCTCACGGTGACACTGCGCGCGGGCGACCCGCGTGTCCGGGTGAGCGGCGCCGGAACCCGTATCGGCTAGCCGTTCGCCAAGGAACGCCAGCGGCCCACCGGCCGCCCTCCCGCACTCGGGGGTGAGGGGGGCAGCCGGTGGGCCGTCGTGGGAGACAGGGCCGGTGACGAGGACGCGGCCATGCGCGGGGCGCGGGCGTCAGCGGGCGAGAGCGGCCTCGCTCGACGCCTGGGCGCGCGGGTCGGAGGGGAGGGCGCGAAGGATGTCCTCGACGCTCTGCTTGGCGTCGCCGAACAGCATGCCGCTGTTCTCCCGGAAGAACAGCGGGTTCTGCACGCCCGCGTAGCCGGAGGCCATCGAGCGCTTGAAGACGACGACGTGCTCCGCCTCCCACACCCGCAGCACCGGCATGCCCGCGATCGGGCTGCCCGGATCATCCTCCGCGGCCGGGTTGACCGTGTCGTTGGCACCGATGACCAGGACGACGGAGGTGTCGGCGAGGTCGTCGTTGATCTCGTCCATCTCCAGGACGATGTCGTACGGCACCTTGGCCTCGGCCAGGAGCACGTTCATGTGCCCGGGCAGCCGGCCGGCCACGGGGTGGACGCCGAAGCGGACCTCCACACCGCGCTCCCGCAGCTGGCGCGTGAGTTCGGCGACCGGGTGCTGGGCCTGGGCCACGGCCATGCCGTAGCCGGGGGTGATCACGACCGAGCGGGCCTGCGTCAGCAGCTCGGCCACCTCCTGGGCGTGGACCTCGCGGTGCTCACCCTGCTCCTCGTCCCCGCCCGAGGGCGCCTCGATGCCGAACCCGCCTGCGATGACCGAGAAGAAGGAACGGTTCATCGCCTTGCACATGATGTACGACAGGTAGGCGCCCGACGATCCGACGAGCGCGCCCGTGACGATCAGCAGGTTGTTGTCGAGCAGGAATCCCGCCGCCGCGGCGGCCCAGCCGGAGTAGCTGTTGAGCATGGAGACGACGACCGGCATGTCGCCGCCGCCGATCGAGGCGACGAGGTGCCAGCCCAGGACGAGCGCGAGCACGGTCACAGCGATCATCAGACCCAGGCTCGGCGTGATCGTGAACCAGACCGTCAGCGCCACGAAAGCAGCCAGCGCCGCGACATTGAGCGCGTTCTTGCCCGGCAGGACGAGCGGACGGGACTTGATGCGCGCCGACAGCTTGAGGAACGCGACGATGGAGCCGGTGAAGGTCACCGCGCCGATGAAGATGCCGATGAACACCTCGGCGTGGTGGATCCCCAGCAGGTCGGCCGTCACATGGGTCTGCGCGGCACCGTGCGCCTCGACCTCCAGGTAGCTGTTCCAGCCGACCAGCACCGCGGCGAGGCCGACGAAGCTGTGCAGCACGGCGATGAGTTCGGGCATCTGGGTCATCTCGACCTGCCGTGCCCGCCAGATGCCGATTCCGGCGCCCAGCACCATCGCGACGACGATCAGCGTGACCGCGCCCGCGGTGATGCTCTGCGCCGCGAGAACGACGGTGGCGACCAGGGCCAAGGCCATCCCGGCGATGCCGTACACGACACCGGCGCGGGAGGTGCGGTGCTGGGACAGCCCCGCCAGGCTGAGGATGAACAGCAGGGCGGCGACCAGGTCCGCCGCGTGTGAGGCTGTGGTTGACGTCATGACGGCTCAGCCCTTCGAGAACATGGACAGCATGCGGCGGGTGACGGCGAAGCCGCCGAAGATGTTCACGCTGGTCAGCAGGATCGCCACGAACGAGAGCGTCGTGACGACCACGCTCTCGTGCCCGATCTGAAGCAGCGCTCCGATCACCACGATCCCGGAGATCGCGTTGGTGACGGACATCAACGGGGTGTGCAACGCGTGGTGCACCTTGCCGATCACGTAGTAGCCGATCACCACCGCCAGCGTGAACACCGTGAAGTTCGCCGCGAGTTGGGCCGGCGCGAAGGCGACCAGCGCGAACATCGCCAGCATGCCGGCGCCGATCAGGGCGAACCGGGCCGACGGACCCAGCCGCGACTCCTTCGGCTGCGCGGCGGCCACGGGAGCGGGCTGGGGGGCCGCGGGGGCCGAGACGGCCACCGGCGGCGGGGGCCAGGTGACCTCGCCGTCGCGCACCACGGTCACCGCCCGCTGGACCACGTCGTCGAAGTCGACGACCAGACGCCCGTCCTTGCCGGGCGTCAGCAGCTTGAGCAGGTTCACCAGGTTGGTGCCGAACAACTGCGAGGCCTGGGTGGGCAGCCGGGACGCGAGGTCGGTGTACCCGATGATGGTCACGTCGTTGTCGGTGACCACGATGCGGCCCGCGACGGTCCCCGCGACGTTGCCGCCCTGCGCGGCGGCCATGTCGACGATGACACTGCCGGGCTTCATCGCCGCCACGTCCTCCTCCGTCAGCAGACGCGGGGCGGGCCGCCCCGGGATCAGCGCGGTGGTGACGACGATGTCGACGTCCTGCGCCTGCTGGTGGTACAGCTCGGCCGCGGCACGGTCGTAGTCGGCGGAGGTCGCCTTCGCGTAGCCGTCGGTGCTCGCCTCCTGGGCGACGTTCACCCCGAGGTATTCGCCGCCCAACGACTTCACCTGGTCGGCCACTTCGGGCCGTGGGTCGGTCGCCCGGACGATCGCTCCGAGACTGGAGGCCGCGCCGATGGCGGCCAGCCCGGCGACACCGGCCCCGGCCACCAGCACCTTCGCCGGCGGCACCTTTCCCGCGGCCGTCACCTGGCCCGTGAAGAAGCGCCCGAACACGTGCGCCGCCTCGATCACGGCCCGGTAGCCGGCGATGTTGGCCATGGAGCTGAGCACGTCCATGGACTGCGCACGCGAGATGCGCGGTACCGCGTCCAGCGCCAGTACGGTGATGGGGCGGTTCGCGAGCTCGTCGAGGAGGTCCGCCCGCTGGGCCGGACCGATCAGCCCGATCAGCGTGGCGCCGTCGGGTACGCGCGCGATCTCACCCGACGACGGGGAGTTGACCTTGAGCACGACGTCCGTCCGCCAGGCGTCGCCGATCCGTGCGCCCGCCTCGCAGTAGGCCTCGTCCGTGAAACCCGACGCCGTTCCGGCGTCCGACTCGACGACGACCTCGTAGCCCAGCCCCACCAACTGACGCACGGTGGCGGGGGTCGCCGCGACACGGGTCTCCCCGGGAGTGGACTCGGCCACCACTCCGATGTGCTGGGGCGGGTGGTGGGCCGATTCTTGTGCGGGCATGGCGATGTCTCCCTCGGAGGGGCGCAGATGTGCGGCACGAATGTTCGATCAGGGGGAGTCCACGCCCCTTGGACGCAGGAACTTACATGGAGGAGCAGCCTGTTTGGCACAGCGCGCAGCCGTGACTTGTTTCACGCGAGGTCTGTTGCCGACAACACGACGCCCGGGGCGCCCTGATACCGCCGTGAACAGGCTCCCAGCCGTTTCGGCGTCTCAGGAGTGGGTAGGGATCGCGGCCCGTCAGGACTCCTGAGCCCGCTCCGCGGTCGGGTGTGCGGGAGGCGGCGGGACGGCCCCGGCCGGCAGGCGCAGTTCGAACAGTGCCCCTCCGGACGCAGCCTCGCCCACGGTGAGCGTGCCGCCATGGCGCAGCGCCACGTCGCGGGCGATGGCGAGGCCCAGCCCCGCGCCGCCGTCGTCGCGGGCGCGCGCGTCGTCCAGCCGTACGAACCGCTCGAAGATCCGCTCACGTTCGGCACCCGGCACACCGCCGCCGTCGTCCGCGACCGTGAGCACGACCTGGTCGCCCTCGTCCTTCACTCCCACGACGACCTCGGTGTGCGCGTGCCGCTGCGCGTTGTCCAGGAGGTTGCCGATCACCCGCGCCAACTGGCCGCGTGAGCCCGTCACTTGCCCAGCCCCGCCGGAAGGGAAGGACACCGGTGCCCGGCCCCGGGGGCGACGGCGCGTCTCCTCGCGGACCAGTTCGCCGAGGTCGACCCGTCCCTGCCCCGGCCGTTCCCCGGCGTCGAGCCGCGCGAGCAGCAGCAGATCGGCCGCGAGGTGCTGCAACCGCTCCGTGTCCTTGACCGCGCCGGGCACGTCCAGCAACTGCGGGTGCGCCGAGCCCACTTCGAGCTGCGTGCGCAGCGAGGCGATGGGGCTGCGCAGCTCGTGGGAGGCGTCGGCCACGAAACGGCGCTGGCGGTCGACGGCGGCCTCCAGCGCGGTGAGCGTCTCGTTGGTCGTGCGGGCCAGACGAGCCACCTCGTCGTGCGACGCGGGTTCCGGAACGCGCCGGGAGAGGTCCTCGGAAGCGGTGATCGCCGCCATCTCGCGCCGGATGCCCTCGACGGGGGCCAGGGCACGCCGTGTCACCAGCCAGGTCACACCACCGACGACCAGCAGGATCAGCGGCAGTCCCGCCAACATCGCCGCCGCGGCGCTGCGGACGGCGCTCTCGCGCGCCGTCAGGGCGGCGCCCGCGTGGACGAGCACCGTCCGCCCGCCGAGATCGGTGGCCTTGACGGTGGCGAAGCGGTACGGGGCATCGCGCCCGTCGATCACGGCGTGGCCGGAGCCCTCCTGGACGGTGTCGCCGATGGTCCCGATGGCCGGGTCGCCCGCCTGGGGCGTCGGGCCGCCGACCGAGCCGTGGTCGTCCGTCCCGTGGTCGTCCGAACCACCGCCGCCCGAACCGGTGTCGTCCGAGGCGCCGTCGTCGCCGCTCCGACCGCGCCCCCGGCCATGCCCGCCCCCGTGGTCGTCGGCGGTCGCGGTGCCGAGCTGCGCGGCGGGCGCCGGGACCGGCGTCGGGGAAGCGGCCACGCCGGCAGAAGGCGCGGTGGAGGAAGGGGCGGTCCGCGGCACACGCACGGCCGTCACACCGGTGCCGCTGATGCTCTCCAGCCCGCCACCCACGGCCAGCAGACGGCCCTCCTCGTCCGTCACCTGCACGGGGACTCCCTCCCGGGCCCCCTCGGGCAGCACGAGCCGGGCGTCGCCCCCGCGCCAGGTGGCGACCCCGAGGGCGATCCTGCGGGCCGTGTCGTTGGCCTCGCCCTGCGCCTGCTCGGTGAGGTTCACCCGCAGGGACGCCAGCACCGCGACCCCGGCGCCCACCAGCGCGACCGTCACCACCGCGGTGGCCCACAGGACCATCGTGGCCTTGACGGACCCGAACGGCCGCCGGGTCACGAGGTCACCAGCCGGTAGCCGGCGCCGCGCACGGTCTGGATCGTCTCCGTGCCGAGTTTCCGGCGCAGCGTGCTGACGTACACCTCGACGATGTTCGGGTCGCCGTCGTACGCGAAGTCCCAGACGTGTTCGAGGATCTCGGGCTTGCCGACCACCTGCCCCGCCCGTGTCACGAGCTGCTCCAGAACGGCGAACTCCTTCGCGGTGAGCGGCACTTCGGTCTCGTCCCGGCACACCCGGCGGGTGGCCGTGTCGACGACGAGCCCTCCGACACGCAGGACCGGTGACGCGCCGGAGGAACCTCTGCGGCGCAGCAGCGCCTTGACGCGCGCCACCAGGACGACGTACGAGAACGGCTTCGTCAGGTAGTCGTCGGCGCCGGTGTCCAGGCCTTCCGCCTCGTCGTACTCACCGTCCTTGGCCGTGAGCATCAGGATCGGCACGTCGTGGCCGGCCGCGCGCAGGGCCGCGCAGACGCGATAGCCGTTCAGGCCCGGCAGCATGATGTCGAGCAGCACCAGGTCGTACACGCCCTCGGAGGCCAGGCGCAGGCCCTCGTTGCCGTCGTGGACGACGTCCACGGCGAAACCCTCGGCCCGCAGGCCCTTCGCCAACGAGAGCGCGAGCCGCCTCTCGTCCTCCACGATCAACAGGCGCATGTGCCCAGCCTCCCAAACGGAACCTGAAGGGATCTTCAGGTGGCTTCAGGTCCCCTTCAGCTTCGCCCGGGCACCTTGGCGTCATCCAACAGCCAGGACACAGAAACGAACAGGCCGGGCAGTCGTCCGGCCGGGGAGGCTCGACATGAAGCGCACCGCTTCCATCACCACCGCCCTCGTGGCCGCCGTACTCGTCGGCGGCGGAGGGTACTCGGCGCTCGCGACGGGCGGCACCGACCGGCACGGCGGCGGTCCCGAGGACCGGCCGTCCGCCACGGCCTCGCCCGCACCCACGACGACACCGTCGTCGGCGTCCCTGGACCGGCGCGGCGGCGACGACCGCCGGGGAGATGACCACGGCGCGCGTCAGGGAACCGACGACCACGGCACGCCCACTTCCGGTGACGACCGCGGCGCGCCCACCGGCGGTGACGACCGTGGCACGCCCACGGCCGGAGACGACCGTGGTGCGCCCGCCTCCGGAGACGACCGCCGCGGTCGCGGAACCCGCGGACGGGACGACGCCCCGGGGGACGACCACGGCGTCCACGCCGGCGGTGACGACCACCGGGGCGTGGGGGACGACCACCCGAGCGTGGGGGAGGACCACCCGAGCGTGGGGGAGGACCACGGCGGGAGCGGTCACGCCGGTGACGACGGCGGGCGTGGCCGCGGCCGGCACCGGGGCGGCCACGGCGGCGACGACCGCTGAGGCATCCCCGGCCTCCCGGGCTGCGCGGCCCCGCGACGACGACCCCTCCAGATTGGGGATGGGCGGGTGCCCAAGACAAGGCTGCCGGGACGGCGGCGCGTTGGGCAGGCTGGCGTCCGCTCATCGCTGCCGACCGCCCGGCGCAGCCCGGTCCGGGTACGGCCAAGGAGGGGAAGTCGTCATGAGTAAGTTCGCGCGGGGCGGGGGCAGGCGTAAGGCCACCGCCGCCGGCCTCGTCATCTCCGGCATGGTGATCAGCGCTTCGGTCGCGCCGGTCACCGCCCACGCGGCCGTCCCGGCCTTCCCGGACAACATCACCATCTTCCCGGACCGGGACTTCGTCTCGGTCGACGGGTTCTCCGAGTACGCGGGCAAGCAGGTCACCATCGAGGTGCAGCGCCCGCACGTCGGCCTCGTCGGTTCGGCGAGCGGCACGATGGCCTCGGCCGAGTCGATCGCGGCGGGCAACCCGGCCATCGAGGTGAACCACCCCGGCGGCCTGTGCTGGGGCGCGGGCGGCGGACTCCAGGTGACGCCCGACATCCGCGCCGGTGACGTCGTGTCGGTGCGGTTCGGCGGCACCGTGGCAGCCGACGCCACGGCCCTCGACATCGGTGTGACCGGCGGCGCCCTGACCACGCCGACCACCCTGGTGATCCAGGGGCGGCTCGGACCCGAGGTCGACCCGGCGTTCCTGGAGCACCGGATCATCGAACCGGCCCTGCGCACCACCGAGGTGGCACGGCGTGACGTACGGGCCGTACCCGGTGCCCTGGCCAACGCGCCCAAGGGCGGCTACTCCTCCGGGCTGCGGGTGGCCGCGGACGGCGGCTTCACCGCCACGTACGAGTTCCTGAACGAGAAGACCGCGGCCGTGGCGGCCGACGGTCTGTACACCGTGTCGAGCTGGCAGGACCAGGACCCCGACGGGAACACCCAGGGCGTGACGATCTCGGAGTTCGGCGAGGTCGGCGGACCCGGGATGGGCGGCTGCCCGGCCGGGGCGGTCCAGCAGGGCCCCGCCTCGCCCACCGGCGTGGTGGTGCACGACCAGGGCGACACGACCG
The DNA here is from genome assembly GCF_037940415.1 of Streptomyces sp. f51. Taxonomy (NCBI): domain Bacteria; kingdom Bacillati; phylum Actinomycetota; class Actinomycetes; order Kitasatosporales; family Streptomycetaceae; genus Streptomyces; species Streptomyces sp. f51. The sequence goes on from NZ_CP149798.1 coordinate 7,436,460, forward strand.
AGGTGAGCTGGACCCCGTCCAAGCAGACCCCCGGTGCGGCGCCGATCCTCGGCTACACCGTGCGGGCCGTCGACCGGCTCAGCAAGAAGGGCGTGCAGGGCGAGACCGGCGTCCGCGTCAACGACCCGGACGCGACCTCGGTGACCCTGCCCGGCTCCGTCGCGGGCAAGCGGGTCGAGGTCAGGTCGTTCGGCGAGGCGGGTGAGTCCTGGCCGCCCGCGCTGCCCGGCGGCATTGGGTCCGCGGACTCCACCCCGCCGACCGTCACGGCCAAGCCCGCCGGCGGGCTGTACACCGCCGACACCACGGTCACGCTCAGCGCCGACGAGGCGGGCGCGGAGATCTACTACACGCTCGACGGTTCCGACCCGCTGGAGGCGGGCACCACAGGACCCGCGGCGACGCTCTACACCGGGCCGTTCGAGCTGAAGGCGTCCGACGGGGCCAGAACCCTGCGGTTCGTGGCCTTCGACGCGGCGGGCAACGCCTCGCAGGCGCGGATGGAGAAGTACACCTTCGGGTCGGCCAAGGCGCCGGGCGCTCCGCAGTCGGTGACCGCTCAGGGCTCCAACGCGAGTGCCACGGTGCGGTGGACGGCACCCGCGGACGTGGGCACCTCCCCGGTCACCGGCTACGAGATCACCGCGACGCCCGCTTCCGGCGCGCCCCTCACCACCACGGCCGGAGCCGGCGCGTCCAGCGTGCTGCTGACCGGGCTGAAGAACGACACGAAGTACACCGTGACCGTCGTCGCCGTGAACGTGGTCGGTAGTGGCGCCCCTTCCGATCCGGCCGAGGTCACCCCCAAGGCGCCCGCGGTCGACAAGATCGCGATCACGCTCGCGAAGTGGAAGTCCGGAGACCTGCGGCTCGAAGGCACCGGATCGATCCCCGGGGCCTCGTTGACCCTGCGCATCGGCGGCCCGAACGGCGAGGTCTTCGCTTCCGGCGTGATCGTGCAGCCGCCCGCCGCGGGCGCCGTCAACGGCACCTGGAGCCTGCGTCTGCGGACCGGCCCCGCCACGACCAGGAACCCCAGCCCCGTCCACATCTCCTCGGACAAGGGCGGGGTCCTCGAATCGGTGACCGTGCCGAACGGTTAGCCGGCCGACCGGCGCCCCGCCGGGGGGAGTTCGTCGTGCCGCGAACACCGACCGCCGGGGCGCCCGCCAGGGCAGGACGGCCGAAGGTATCCCCTCCTTCGCGGGCCTTCCCTGCCTGCCGGGCGGCCGGTGGACCCCCTCCACCGGCCGCCCGCGCCCAGCCCGTCCGTCCGGTCACCTCGCCTCGGCGGTGCTTCAGGAACACCGCGAGCCTTCCCGCGACCGGGACGACACCGACGGCGCGAGCCCCACCCCGTACATCCGGCACACACCGCCGTACCCGAGAACCCGAGAAGACCCGGGCGTCCGCGACTCCATGGGGGAGAGCGGGGTGCCCGAGCCGCCGTCACGGCGGCCCACCATGGGGGTGAACCCAACACATGCACGACAACGCGCTGTCCAGGCGTGACCTGGTGAAATACGGCGTCCTCGCGTCCGCGGCGCTGGCGCTGCCGCTCGAACGCGTCGTCCGCGCCAAGACGGCTTCGGACCGGATCGCCGTCAGCAAGTTCCCCAAGCCGTTCACCGTTCCGTTCGCCGTACCGCCCGAGGCGGTACCGGTCGCACGGTCGAGTACCACCGACTACTACAGCGTCACCATGCGCAGCGCCATGACCGAGATCCTGCCCGGCATGAAGACCGAGACCTGGTCGTACGACGGGACGTTCGGCGGCCCGACGATCCGGGCCACCCGGGGCCGGCCGGCCGTCGTACGGCACATCAACCAGCTGCCCGCGGTGCATCCGCGCCTGGGGTACGAGTCGTGGACCTCGGTCCATCTGCACGGATCGGCCTCGCTGCCGGAGTACGACGGCTACGCCAGCGACGTGACCCGGACGGGCGAGTACAAGGATTACCACTACCCGAACTCCCAGGACGCGCGCACGCTCTGGTACCACGACCACGGCGTGCACCACACGGCCGAGAACGCCTACATGGGTCTCGCCGCGATGTACACGATGCACGACGCCCTGGAGCAGTCGCTGCCGATCCCGCACGGCCGCTACGACGTCCCGCTGATCGTCCGCGACGCCATGTTCGACCGCGACGGACAGCTGCTGTACGACGACGGCGGCCACTCCGGGATCTTCGGAGACGTGATCCTGGTCAACGGGCGGCCCTGGCCGGTGATGAAGGTCGAGCGGCGCAAGTACCGCTTCCGGATCCTGAACGGCTCGATCTCGCGCGGCTACAGGTTCGCGCTGAGCACCGGCGACCCGTTCGTCTTCATCGGCACGGACGCGGGCCTGATGCCACAGCCCCGCAGCGTGACCAGCTACCGGCACGGCATCGCCGAACGCTACGAGGTGGTCATCGACTTCGCCAAGTACAAGGCCGGCCAGCGCGTGGTGCTCCAGAACCTCAGCGTGCCGAACGTCGAGGACTTCGACACCACGGGCAACGTGATGGCCTTCGACGTCACGGGCGATGCCACCGACCTGTCCGGCAACTCCGTCCCGGACGTGCTGAACCCGAACGCCCCGGCGATGGACCTGACCGCCGCGATGGCGAAGAAGACCCGCAAGTTCGAGTTCATCCGCAAGGACGGCATCTGGACCGTCAACGGCAAGACCTGGGCCGATGTGATCGCCTCCGACTACGAGTACGTCTGGGCCGATCCGGCGCTCGGGGACGTCGAGATCTGGGAGTTCGAGAACAAGTCCGGCGGCTGGTGGCACCCGGTCCATGTCCATCTGGTCGACTTCAAGATCCTGGACCGCAACGGCAAGCCGCCTTCCCCGTGGGAACTCGGCGGCAAGGACACCGTGTTCGTCGGCGAGAACGAGACCGTGCGCATGGTGGTCAAGTTCGGCCCGAACACCGGGCGTTACATGATCCACTGCCATAACCTGGTGCACGAGGACCACGACATGATGGCCCAGTTCCGGGTCGGGCCGCCCGCCGACGGACACCACCCGGTGTACGCGGCCCCGGCCGCCTCCGGGCCCGCCCCGACCCTGGGATACGCCGATGACTCCATCGACTGACGCGCCCCCGGTCGAGGCGGTCACCGCCGGGACGGGCCCGCGACCCGGCCCGTACGTTCCCGCCCGCCGCCTCGGCGCACTGCTCTGTGCCGCGGCGGCCGTCGGCGACCTGGTCGTCTTCCAGCAGAATCTGGCGCACGGCCTGGCCGTGTCCCTGCCGTTCCTTGCGGCGGCCCTCGTCCAACTCGCCCTCGCCCGAAGGGTATGGGTCGATCCGCGTACGCCCTTCATCCTGTCCGCGGTTCTCGTCCTCGGGCTGCTGATCGCCGTGCAGGCCCTCGCCCTGCGCGCCGGTGCGACGCCCGGGCCGCGCGAGGAGCCGCTGCGCGCCGGTCCGTTCGCGACGGCGGCGATGCTTCTGCGGCTTGCCGCGCTGCCGTGTCTGGTGCGTGCCCTGTCCGGCCGGGGGCGGTCCTGGGCCGTCAACGGACTCCTCGTCATCGGGGCGGTGCTGTGGACGGTCGGTCTGACCGGCCTGCCTGGGTGAGGGGGCCGAGGCGGTGCGGAGGACGACGACCCGTCGCCGTCCTCCGCACCGCCCTGCTCGCCGCGGTGGCCGTGGCGGCGGTGGTCGCGGCCGTCCTCGTGGAGCCGGTGCGGGTCGAGTCGACCAGCATGGAGCCGACGCTGCTGTCCGGGGATCACCTGCTCGTGGACGACCGGGCCTATCGCGACGCCCCGCCCCGGCGCGGCGACCTCGTGGTGTTCGACGGGTCGGGCGCGACGCTGGTCAAACGGGTCGTCGCGGTGGCCGGTGACACCGTCGCGATCGAGGACGGGGTCCTGGAGATAGACGGCCGTGCCGTCGAGGAACCTGCGGTGGACCCGCGCACGGTCGACGGCATGTACTTCGGGCCCGCGCGGGTACCGGCCGGCACCGTCTTCGTGCTCGGCGACAACCGGCGGCACTCCGTGGACTCCCGGCAGTTCGGACCGGTCCCCGTCGCCCGGGTGACCGGCCGTGTGATCCTGCGTTGGTGGCCGAGGCCCGGGAGACCGTGACCGGCCGGCGCGCCACGCACACGGCGACGCGCACCACGCACACCTTGACCGGTCGATGACGCACCACGCACACCTTGACCGGTCGACGACGCACCACGGACACCGCGACCGGCCGACGACGTACCACGCACACCGCGACCGGCCGATGACGCACCACGCACACCCCGACCGGCAGATGACGTGTCACGCACGCCGTGACCGGCCGACGCACGCGGGAGCCGATCCCCGTCCCCGGTCGCGGCTCACACCTTGGGGGAGACCGTCACCACGGCGTCGAGCACCGCGTCGATCCCGGTGTCCTTGCGCAGGATCACGGCGGCCCCGGCGTCCAGGGCCGCCCGTTCCTGCCGCCCGCCGACCGCGGAGGTCAGCACGACGACCCGCGTCCCCGGACGGAGTTCCAGCACCCGCCGGGTCGCCTCGGCCCCGTCCAGGACCGGCATGACCAGGTCCATCAGGACCACGTCCGGCAGGAGCCGCACCGCCGCCTCGACCGCCTCGGCACCGTCGCAGGCCACGCCCACCACGTCGACCAGCGGACTGCGGCCCAGCGCGCCCGCCAGGGTGTCCCGCACGAGCGGGTGGTCGTCGACGACGAGCAGGCGAATCGGCATGGTTCAACGGTGCCTGGTCCCGGGCGTCACAGCCACCCCCCAAACCGGAGGGGTCGGCCTTCCGTGAGGACACAATTTCTTCACAACCCGTGTTCCCTTCATCCACACCGTGATTCCATGGCATATGCGTTCCGGCCATGGTGGCGGTCCGCTGAGGTGGGGAGAACATGCCGGGACAACAGGGTGCCCCGACGACACGGGTGCTGATCGTGGACGATCATCGGACCTTCGCGGAGCTGCTGGCCTTCGCGCTGGGATCCCAGCCGGACTTCGACTGCGCGGGCTGGGCGGGCACCGGTTCCGCGGCCGTCGAACTGGCGGTCAGGGAACGACCCGACATGGTCGTCATGGACATCTCGCTCGGCGCGGAGAGCGGACTCGAGGTCACCCGGCGGATCCGCGAGGCGACGCCGGACGCGACCGTCGTGATCGTCTCCGCCCACCGTGATCCCGACTGGGTGGTCCGCGCCGCGCAGGCCGGAGCGAGCGCGTTCGTGCCGAAGTCCGGCTCCCTGGACGAGATGCTGGGCGTCCTGCGCGACGTACGCCAGGGATCGATGCTCGTGTCCGCCTCCATGTTCGGTGAACCGCCCCGGCCACCGGCCACCGAGGATCCCGTCGTGGCCAGTCTGACCCCCCGCGAGACCGAGGTGCTCACGCTGATGGGCAAGGGGCTGGCCCCCGCCGCGATCGCCAGACTGCTCGGCATCAGCGTCAACACCTGCCGCGGCTATGTGAAGTCGATCCACCTCAAGCTCGGCGTGCGCTCCCAGTTGCAGGCCGTCGTGAAGGCGCAGCAGCTCGGTCTCGTCGAGGCGCACAGCGATGGCTGACCGCGAACGCCCTGTGAACGCCGACCGCGTCGGCCCCGCGACCCCCGGACGCGACGACACGCTCAGCGCACCCGGACCGGAGGGCAGCAGAACGGTCCGCCATGCCGTGATCGCGATGATCCTGATCGGTCTCGGCGCCTTCACGGTCGTCGGCGCGGCCACCGTGTTCGCCGCGGAGTCGATCGCCAAGCGGACCGCGCTCCACGAGGCCGCGCGGTCCGCGCAGCTGATGGGCAACGTGATCTTCAAGCCGGTCATGCCCCGGCTGATCCAGGGCGACCGCGGCGCGCAGGCGCAGCTGGACGCGGCGGTCGAGGCGCGCGAGAGCGAGGCCGGCATCGTACGCGTGAAGGTGTGGAACCGGCAGGGACAAGTGCTCTACTCCAACGAGCCCCAGGCCATCGGCATGTCCTTCCCCCTCAACGACGACGTGCGCACGACCATCGACAAGCACGCCGGCTGGGCGGACCTCACCGACCTCTCCGACGAGGAGAACATCACCGAGCCCCACGGCGGCACCCGGCTGGTGGAGGTCTACGTCCCCCTCGACCTGGACTCCGGCGAACGGCTGGCGCTCGAGGTGTACTCCACCGACGAGCGGGTGGCCACCGCGCGCGAGGAGCTGATGCGGACCCTCGTACCCTTCTCGATCCTGGCCCTGCTCCTGCTCCTGGTCGCCCAGCTCCCTGTCTCGGTGCAACTGCTGCGCCGGGTCAGCCAGGCCGACGCCGAGCGCAGCCGCCTCCTCCGCAAGGCGCTCACCGCGTCGGAGCGGGAGCGGCGCGCGATCGCCCGCGATCTGCACGACGGTGTCGTCCAGGACCTCGCCGGCGCCGGGTACGCGCTGGCCGCCGTCCGGTCCGACCTGCCGGCCGGCACCCCGGCGGCCACGGGCGGCATGCTCGACCGCATCTCCGAGGTCCTGCGCGGGGCCGTCGGCTCGCTCCGGACGCTGATGGTGGACATCTACCCGCCGGACCTGACCGAGGACGGACTGCCGCAGGCGGTCGAACTGCTCGCCGAACGACTGCGCCGGGAGGGCATCACCGTCTCGCCCACCGTCGACGTGCGGGGCGCGCTGGGGCCGGATCTCGCGGCGGCGGCCTACCGCTGCGCACGCGAGTGCGTGACCAACATCCTCAAGCACTCCGACGCCGGCCGGGCATGGATCGACGTCACCGGCGGCCAGGACCACCTGCTCGTGGTGGTGACGGACGACGGGAAGGGTCCTGGCAGCGCACTCGGCAGCACCGGCCATCTCGGACTCCAGCTCATCCGGGACACGGCCGGAGAGCTGGGCGGCGAGGTCACGATCACCGAACGCGCCGACGGAGGCACCGAAGTGCGCACCGTGCTGCCGGTACGGTCCTGACCCCCTCGTTTTGAGGGGGTCGCACCCCCCAAGGGCGAGGCTGCCCGTGGCGGCGGCGCGGCGGCACCCTGGACGTGCCGTCCGGCCACTGCACCAGGGGGAGAACGGATGCGCCGTATCGTCACCACGCTCGGCCTCGTGCTGTGCGCGCTGCTCCTCCAGGCCGCGTCCGCCGTCCCGGCCACCGCGCACACCGGCCTGCTGTCGAGCGAACCCGCCGCCGGCCAGGTGCTGCCCCGTCTGCCCGCACAGGTCGCGCTGACGTTCCGCCAGCCGGTGACCGCGGGCGCCGACGCGGTGCGCGTCTTCGACGACCACATGCGCCGGACGGACCTCGGCGGCCACCCCGACGACCGGCGGAGGCAGACCCTGCGCACGGCCCTGCCGGGAAGTCTGCGCCCGGGCACGTACTCCGTTGCCTGGCAGGTGACCTCGGCCGACGGGCATCCCGTCGCGGGCACCTACCGGTTCTCCATCGGCGCGGCCAGCCAGGTCGTGGGCGCCGTCCCTCCCCTCGCCGGCGCGGACGGTGCCTGGTCCGGCCGGCTCCTCGGGGCGGCCCGGGGGACCGGCTACGCCGGACTCGCCCTCGGACCCGGCGTCCTGCTCGCCGCGCTCTGGCTGTGGCCCGCCGCGCTGCGCGACCGAAGGACCCGCCTCCTGGTGTGGGGCGGACTCGGTCTGCTGGCCGCCGGGACACTCGCCACCCTGACCGTCCACACCGTCTGGGCCGACGGCAGAGCCTTGGCCGAGGCCTGGTCGGGATCGGACGCCCACCAGCACGCGGCGACGACCGACCTGGCCTACGCGGTCCGCTTCTACACCCTGCCGGTGCTCGGCGCCGCGACCCTGCTGGCCACGGCCTCGGCGGGAAGAGCGGGAAGAGACGGGCCCGCCAAGCCGCTGGTCCTCGCGACCACCGCCGCGGTCACCGTGCTCTGGGGCACCTGGCCGCCGACCGGGCACGCCGTCGACGGCCGGTACGCACCGCTCGCCATGGCCGCCGACCTCGTCCACCTGGCCGCCATGACGCTCTGGCTGGGCGGACTCGCGCTGATCGCGGCCACCGTGTCCCGCCCCGCTCTTCTCGGCGAAGCGGCCGCCGTGCTGCCCCGGTTCTCCCGGCTGGCGTTCACCGCCGTCGTCGCCCTCGTCGTGACGGGGACCTACCAGGCCTGGCGGGAGGTGGGCTCCGCGAGCCATCTCCTCGGCACACGGTTCGGCCGGCTGCTGCTCCTGAAATCGGCGGGAGTCGCCGTGATCGTCGCGCTCGGCGCCCTGGCCCGCCGCTGGGTCCACCGGCACGTCACGCGCCCCGCACCCCCGCCGCCCCCGCCGACCTTCGACGCGGCGGGCACGACGCTGACGCTCACCGCACCGGCCCCGACCGCGCCGCCCGAAGCGGCGCTCGTACGCAGTCTCAGACGCGGCCTGCTGGCCGAACTGCTCGTTGCGGCCGCCGTACTGGGCATCACCGCGGCCCTCGTCACCACCGCTCCGCCCGCGTGACCACGCAACCCCGCCGCACCCCGCCCGTCCCGCCCCGTCCGTCCGCCCCCGGGGCGCCCGAGAGGAACCGACCCATGAACCTCCTTCCCCCCGCCCGGACCGCCGTGGCCCTCGTCACCGCGGCACTGCTGCTGGTTATGGCGGCCCCGGCCTGGGCCCATGTGCACGTGCACGCCGACCAGGAGGTGGCCCCCGGCGCGCGGAATGTGGAGATGACGTTCCATGTGCCGAACGAGAAGGCGTCCGCGCGGACCGTCGGGGTGCGGATCGAGGCACCGCAGGGCGTGCGGGGGATGCGCGCGGAGCGGGTGGCGGGCTGGACCGTCGAGCCGGCCGGCGCGGGCGGCGAAGCCAGCACCGTCGGCTGGTCCGGCGGGGCGATCGGCGGGGAGGACGGAGCCGAGTTCGTCGTCCACATCGACCGCCTGCCCACCGGGGTGTCCGAACTGGCCTTCGTGGCGTCGCAGCGGTACGACGACGGCGAGGTCGTCACCTGGGACCAGAAGACGGTGGCGGGACAGCCCGAACCGGAGCACCCCGCACCCGTGTTGAGCCTGACGGGGACGACGGCCGCCGACTCCGTGACCGGCCTGGACGCGTCCTGGACGGCGGCCGTCGTCTGCGGGGTGCTGCTCCTCTTGGCGGCCGCGGGGATCCCGGTGGCCCGGTCCGCGGCGAGACGCCGTGGCGCCGCAGCGGGTTGAGGCGACGCCCCCTGTGTGCGGACCGTTCCCGGCCCTCTGTCCGAGGGTCGAACGCCCGTCCCGCGCACCTGAGTTGGGCCTTCGGGTTCGGTACGGGAGCCCGGCGGTGACGCACTATCGTGTACGACATGTCCGCCCCTGAGCTGATCCGTATCGTCTCCCGCGACTCGCCCATGGCCCTGGCCCAGGTGGAGCGCGTCCGCGCCGAGCTCGGCGTGCTTCATCCCGGTCTGAGGACCGAAGTGATCCCGGTCAGGACGACCGGCGACAAATGGATGGGAGACCTGTCCAAGGTCGAGGGCAAGGGGGCGTTCACCAAGGAGGTCGACGCGGCACTCGTCGCGGGGGAGGCCGACCTCGCCGTCCACTGCGTCAAGGACGTGCCCGCGGACCGGCCGCTCCCGGCCGGCACGACCTTCGCCGCGTTCCTCAAGCGGGACGACATCCGGGACGCCCTCGTCCACCCCGGCGGCCTGCTCCTGGACGAACTCCCCGCGGGTACCCGGATCGGGACCTCCTCGGTGCGCAGGGTCGCCCAACTCGCCGCCTCCCACCCGCAGCTGGAATGCGTGCCGTTCCGCGGGAACGCCAACCGCCGCCTGGACAAGCTCGCTTCGGGAGAGGTCGACGCACTGCTGCTGGCCGTCTCCGGACTGGAGCGCATCGGCCGCACCGACGTGATCACCGAGATCCTGTCGACCGAGACGATGTGCCCGCCGATCGGGGCCGGCGTCCTGGCACTCCAGTGCCGTGAGGCCGACACGTCCACGATCGACGTCGTCAGCGGTCTGAACGACGCCGCCACCTACCAGGAGGCCACGGCGGAACGCATGTTCCTGCACGTCCTCCAGGGCCACTGCAACAGCCCGATCGCCGGCTACGCCAGTGCGTCCCGAGGCGATCTGTCGCTGCGCGCCTGCGTGTTCACCCCGGACGGGAAGACCGTCCTGAACGCGCACGAATGGGCCGGGCGCCTCAGCCCGTCGGACCTCGGGGCCTCCGTGGCACTGGCCCTGCTGCGCCAGGGTGCCCGCGAGCTGATCGACGGCATCGCCCACTGACACGGAGAAAGCGGTGCAACCCCCCTGCCGGGGCGATCGCACCGCTCTCACCGTCGCTGCCGCGGATCCGGGTCAGCTGGTGAAGGTGAACCAGTTGACGTTGGTGAAGTCCGAGGTGCTGCCCGAGAACACCAGGTAGACGTCATGGACTCCGGTGGCGGAGGCGAGCATGTTCGCGGGAACGGTCTGCCAGGTCTGCCAGCCGCCGCTGTTGGCGAAACTGATCTCGGCGATCTTCGTGCCGGTGGTGCTGTCGAGCCGTACCTGGACGGCACCGCTGACACCGGCGGCCGCGCCCGACGCCAGCCGGGCCTTGAACTGGGCCGGAGAGCTCGAACCGAAGTCGACGGACGAGAACTTCAGCCAGTCGCCGTTCGCGATGTAGCCCACGTCGCTGCCGCCGCCGGTGTCGGAGCAGCTCTCGGTGGTGGTCCCGCTCTGCGCCGAGTAGGACTCCGCCTGGATGGTGCTGTAGGCGCTCACGTTGCCCGTGCCGCCGCCCGATCCTCCGCCCGAGCCGGTGCCGGCGCCCAGGGTGATGCTCCAGGAGGTGGGCGCGCCGTCCTGGATGTGCCCGTCGACGGGGGCGGAGCCGGTCGGGCCCACGTCGTCGTACGGGAAGGCGTAGCCGATGCTGGCGTACTTGTGGACCAGCCGGGCGTAGTGGTTCGTGACCGGGTCCGTGTAGTACTGCGAGGGTGTCACGCCGTCGGGGTTGTTGTTGCCGCCCGAGACCAGCAGGGTGCTGCGGTTGATCGCGGCGGCGAGCCGGGCGGCGATCGCCCCGCGGGCGTCTCCTCCGGAGTTGTAGAGGGGTCCGGACGCGCAGCCGAAGATGTCGACGGCGCTCGGCTTGGTGAACGGCACGCCGTTCGTGTTGAGGCCCGAGAAGACGATGGCGTTGCCCGAGACGGTGCCGGTGTAGGAACCGATGCTGCCCTGGCCGTTGATGGTCAGCGGGGTGGAGGCGTAGTGGCTCCAGACCCGGTTCAGGTAGTCGTTCCAGTAGCCGCCGAAGTCCACCGGCGAGTGCGCGGGCGCCATCACGCGCAGCACCCCACCGGAGGAGTCGGTGACCACCAGCCTGTCCCAGGGCGCTCCGTCGGATGCGTGCTGTGTCTGGAGGCCGGAGGCGATGGAGGCGAGGGCGCCGGCGGGCAGCGGACTGACCGACTGACTGCCCCCGCTGCCGGTGCTGGCCATCGAGATCGGCAGCGCGACCATGTCCACGTAGGAGATGTTCGCGTACAGGTTGGCGCTGTTGAAGGTGAACTCGCAGAACGTCCAGTTGGTGGCCCAGTTGGGGTCGGAGCTCACCAGGGCGGGCTGCACCACACCGGGCGGGGAGCCCGGGTTGACGAAGAACTGGAGTTTCTGTCCGACCGAGAACCAGACGCGGCCGCCGATGATGTAGTCGGTCAGCGTGATGGTCCTGGCGGCCGAACCGGAGGCGCCCAGCGGGATCGAGTAGTCGGCGATGGGGGTCACCGGCGACGAGGGGCTGGACAGTCGGTTCAGTGCGCCGTTCGCGGAGACGAAGACCGGCCAGCCGCTGCTGTCGGTGCCGGATATGTAGGCGTAGACGGTGTCGTGGCCGGAGTTGTTCGCCAGTTTCACGGGGAGTGAGACTCCCGCCGCCGCCGCTGTGGACGTCAGCGGCGAGACCGGTGAGAACGGGCTGAGCACGGCCGTGCCTGCGACGGCAACGGCTCCGGCCAGGAAGGAACGTCGGGAAACCACGGGGGCCCTCCCGGAGGGGGTGATGTTCCGTCAACAACGTGACGGTAGGGGGGAGTTGTTTGCTGTGGGGTTCTGTGCGGAGGTGACGCTATTGGACTGGACCAATACAGTCAAGGTTGCGGAACTGTTTCTTCCAGGTAACGGGTGCTCGTCCTTGATCGAAAACGTCGGCCCCCGCCGGCCCGCGCGAAACGCGGGGCCGACGGGGGCGCGGTGGTGCCGGAAATCCGAGTGGGGAAGCGCGGGTGGACCGTATGATCGCCGGAGGGACAGGGTTCGTAGCGCAGAGGTCGTCGCGCCTTCACCTCATGTGGGAGGACGCCGGTTCGAATCCGGCCGGCTCTGTTCCGTTCGACGCGGGGCGCCACCCGAGTTCGGGCGCGATCAGGTGCCGAGCGTCGTGCAGGATCTGCTCGTACTCCTCGCGGTGGAACTCGTAGGGCAGCTCCAGACGCAGCTCCGACACCTGGCCGAGGACCGGGTCGGCGGTCAACTGCTCCAGGATCTGTTCGGACGTGCCCACCACATCGGGGGCGAACAGGGTCCGCTTCGGGCCCTGAGGCGCCAGGGTCCGGGCGTGCCGGGCCGCCGCGTAGGCGCGGTAGCGGGCCCTTCCCGCCGCGTCCGCGCTGTCGAAGGGCACGATCACCCGCCCGAGAGCCACCCGCGGCGCACGCTCCGCGCTCAGGGGCGACAGCGCCCGGCGGTACGCGGCCAGCAGGTTCAGCTGGGCCGTGGTGAAGTCGTCCGTCCCCTCGCCGGTGACGATGTTGCCGGTCAGCAGGCCGAGGCCGCTCTCACCGGCCCAGCGGACCGAACGCAGGCTTCCCCCGCCGTACCAGATGCGCCGGGCCAGACCGGGACTGTGCGGTTGAAGACGCGGGCGCTGGACGTTGCCCGGCGAGTGGATGACCGTGTCCGGGCCGCCGAGGTGATCGCCGCGCAGATTGTCCAGGACCCGGGCGATCCTGCCGTACGACAGGTCGAAGCCGCGCCAGTCCCCGTCGTGCACGAGGTCGCCGAGCAGGTCGGCGTGCGGCATCCCCGTGCTGAAGCCGATCTGGAGCCGCCCCCGGGACAGGACGTCGGCCAGCGCCAGGTCCTCGGCGAGGCGGAAGGGGTTCTCGTAGCCGATCGGTATGACGGCGCTGCCGAGTTCGATCCGCTCGGTGCGCTGGCCCGCGGCGGCCAGGAACACGGCGGCCGAGCCGACGCCGTGTTCGAGGTGCCGCTGCCTGATCCAGGCACCGTCGAAACCCGACCGTTCACCGAACTCGAACAGCTGGAGCGTCTCCTCCAGTCCCGTGTACGGGTCGTCGTCGGCGAAGTTGCCCGGCGTGAGAAACGCGAGGGAGGTGATGGTGGGAGTGGTCATATGACGTCGGTCCTCAGCTCGTGTCGGTCGCGGCGGCGGGGAACTCGTGCACCGGAGCCCGTACGCGTCCCGCGATCCCGACAGGTCTCGCCGACGGTGGTGTTCGAACTCCCCCTCCTCCATGTCCTGTTCATCGGTCGCGGCACCTTGTCGGCGCCATGAGGCATGCGGGAGGCGGCCGCCGCGGCGGGGAGGAGATGCCACGGTCGGCCGCCGTCCAGGCCGGCGAAGGCTCAGGAGCCGCCGCGTTCGCGCGGGATCCGCTGGCCCGCCTCGATCGCCACCGGCAGCCGGTTCTCCGCCGGGGGCAGCGGGCAGGTGGCCAGGTCCGTGTAGGCGCAGGGCAGGTTCGCGGCGCGGTTGAAGTCGAGCACGACGGTGCCGTCGGCCGTGGGCGGCTCGATGGACAGGGACCGGTTCGCGGCGTAGGTGGTGACCCCGGAGGTGGCGTCGGTGAACAGCACGGTCAGCCGTCCCTGACCGTGCCCGGGGAAGGCGGTCAGCGACAGCCGGTGGCCGTCCAGCTCGAACTCGATGCTGCCCGGAGCGTCGTATACGTGCTCCAGGCCCTCGACCGCGGCCCCCACGGTGGTGGGCCGTGGCCGGTCGAAGGGGACATAGCGGCCTGTCACGGCCCAGCGCGGGTCCGGGGCGTACGCGGGCGTTCCGGTGAAGGCCGTGCGCAGCGGCGCGTCCGGGTGCCGGGGGCGCACGATGTCCTGACCGCCCCGCTTGGCGACCTCGATGACGGCGTCCTTCCAGAGCGCGTGGACGCCACCGCGCTCGGGCAGCACGCCGAAGCGGTGCTCTCCGTGCACCGGGGTCCCGTCGACGACCAGTTCCTCACCGTCGTCGAGGACGACGACGACACCCTCGGGGCCGGTGCGCCACGCGCCGGGAGCGTCGGGGAAGCGGTGCGGCCGTTCGTCGAGCCAGTGCAGTCCGGTGATCGCCAGGAATCCGTGCGGATCCGCGAGCCGGGCCTCCTGCTCGCGGTACCACTCCAGCCACTGTTCGGTGAAGGCGTGGAGGTCTGCTGTGGTCGCCTCGGTGGTCATGAACTCTCCTTCGGCAGGCGGGGGTACGGCCCTGTGCGGGGACTAGGGGATACGGCTGTACGGGAAGCGAGGTGCGGTGGTGTGGGATGCGGGATGCATGCCGGATGCGAGATGCGCGGGATCCGGGATACGGGATCAGGGAGGACGTCGGGACGAGGGGACTCTTCGGGGTCGCGGACGCTCTCACCGGGCCAGTTCGCCGAGAAGGGCCCATGTGCGCAGCCGGTCCGCCGTTCCCGCCATCGCGGTGCCCGAGAACACGACCTCGGTGGCACCGGCGTCGCGATAGCGCCGGACCTCGGCCTCGACCGCCTTCTCGTCGCCGATCACGGCCAGGTCCGCGGCGCGCCGGCCACCGGAGAGCTCGATGACCCGGGCGTACGACGGGATCTGTTCGTAGAACGCGAGGTTCTCGACGGCCCGCGCCCGTACGGTGTCCACGTCGTCCGTGACCACGCCGGGCACCAGCGCCACGATCCGGGGCGCCGGCCGTCCGGCGGCCTGCGCGGCGGAGGTCAGCGCGGGCACGATGTGTTCCGCGAGCGCGCGCGGTCCCGCGAGGTAGGGCAGGATCCCGTCCGCGAGCTCGCCGCTGACCCGCAGTGCCTGCGGGCCCATCGCCGCCACCAGCAGCGGAACGCCGGTCTCGGCGCCCGGGACGCGCGCCGGGAACGGGGTGGCTGCGGTGAGCAGTTCACCGTGGAAGTCGGCCGTGCCGGTCTCGGTCAACTGGCGCAGCGCGGTGAGGAATTCGCGCAGGCGGGCGATGGGGCGCTCGAAGGGAAGACCGAACCCGGTCTCCGTCAGCAGTTTCGTGCCGAGCGCCAGTCCGAGGTGGTAGCGGCCGTGGGTGGCCGCCTGGGCGGTCTGGGCCTGGCTGGAGACCAGCAGCGGGTGACGCCCGAAGACCGGGATGGCGGAGGTGCCGACGTGCAGGTCCGGTACCGCGCGCCCCACGAGCGCGGCGAGCTGGGGCGAGTCCGCGCCGAAGGTCTGGCCGAACCAGACGGATCGCAGACCGGCGGCCGAGGCTTCCTCGGCCAGTCGCACACTGGCGTCGACCTGGTTCCGCGCGTCGGATGCGTCGAGTGCTACACCAACAGTCATGTCCGTTGGAACGAGCGGCCGACGAGCCCGCATTCCGTTCCAGTGTGACGGCTTCATGTCAGTCGTGTGGCGCGGTAGAGGGCCCCGCCCGCGACGGCATGCCCGAATCCATCGATCGCACAATCGAGTCCGTATGGGACTATCCACGGCCCCCCGCTGTCCTGCGGGACGCCGTCGGATCGGTCCACCGGGAGCGATGGCGCGGTACTCAGAAGAAGCTGAGAGATTCCTGTGACAGGCTGGCGCGCCTGATCAACACGGGTGCGTACTCACCCCTCCCAAGGAGTTGTCGATGAGCCTGGTCAACGGCCTGCCCGCGCACGTCCTGCTGGTGCATTTCGTGGTCGTCCTCGTTCCCCTGACCGCGCTCGCACTCGTGGTCTGCGCGATATGGCCCCAGGCGGCCCGGCGCCTGGGCCTCGTGCTGCCGCTCGTCGCCCTGGCCACCCTCGTGAGCGTGCCGCTCACGACGAACGCCGGTGAATGGCTGGAGGGACACGTCGGCGACAACGCGCTGGTGCGCCGCCACGCCGAGCTCGGCGACGGTCTTCTTCCCTGGGCCGGGGGACTGTTCGTGCTGGCGGTCGCCGTGTGGTGGTGGGTGGGCCGCACCGCGGCCCCCGAGGCCCCGGACACCGCGCGCCGCCCGGGCACGTGGGTGCGGGTCGCCGCGACGGTGCTGTCGCTGGTGGTGGCCGCGGGAGCCGTCGTGGACGTCTACCGCATCGGCGACTCCGGGGCGAAGGCCGCCTGGCAGCACGGCTTCTCCAAGACCGCCTCGGGCGCGGGCGACAAGGGCTGAGGGTTTCCCGCCGGCCCATCGCGTGAGCCCCTGGAGGCGTCGGGCGGGGTGTGCCTACCCGGCGTCCTCCGAGGTGAGGAGTTCACGCACCAGCGCCGCCACCTGATCCACCTCGATGAGGAAGCCGTCGTGCCCGTACGGCGATTCGATCATCCTGAGCCCGTCGGCGGTGGGGATGCCCGCCGCCAGTTCCGCCTGCTGGGCCGGTGGATAGAGGCGATCGGAGCCGACCCCCGCGACGAGGGTACGGGCGGTCACCCGGCGCAGGGCGGCGCGTACGCCCCCACGCCCCCGGCCGATGTCATGACTGTTCATGGCCTCGGACAGCACGACATAACTGCCCGCGTCGAACCGGCGCACCAGCTTGTCGGCGTGGTGACCGAGGTAGGACTCGACCTGGTACCGGCCGCCGTGCCAGGGGTCCTCGGCGCCCTGGGGCGTACGGCCGAAGCGCGCCCGGAGTTCCGGCTCGCTGCGGTAGGTGACATGAGCGATCCGCCGGGCCAGGCCGAGTCCGGTGTGCGGAGCGCGGCCGCTGTCGTGGTACCGGCCTTCGAGCCAGTTCGGGTCGGAGCGGATGGCACGCACCTGGACGTCGGCCCAGGCGATCTGCTCGGCGCTCGCCGCGGCGGTCGTGGCGAGCAACAGGAGCGCGCCGACGCGTTCGGGACGCGACACGGCCCATTCCAGAGCCCGCATCCCGCCCATCGAACCGCCGACCACCAGCGCCCAGCGCTCGATCCCGAGCGCGTCGGCCAGCCCGGCCTCGGCCGCCACCTGGTCGCGCTGTGTCAGGAAGGGGAAGTCACCGCCCCAGCGGCCCCCGGCGGTTCGCAGCGACGAGGGTCCCGTGCTGCCCTGGCAGCCGCCGAGGACGTTCGGTGCGACGACGAACCAGCGGTCGGGGGCCAGGGCGCGTCCCGCTCCGAGGAGGCCATCCCACCAGCCCGGCGTGGGGTGCCCGGATTCGGCCGGTCCGGCGACATGGCTGTCCCCGGTGAGGGCGTGCAGCACGAGGACCGCGTTGGAGGCGTCCGGCGCGAGCCGGCCCCAGGTCTCGAACGCGAGCCGCGCACCCGGCAGTTCACCGCCCGCCTCCAGCGCGAGCGACTGTTCGCGGGCGTACCACTGACGACGCCCCGCAGGGTCCCCCTCCCGCCAGCCACCGGTGGCCGGCGGGAGAGGTTCCTGATGGGTCGTCAATACCGGGTTCAGGACGCGCCCTTGGCGGCGCGGAACCCTGCCTCCAGGTCCGCCTTGAGGTCGGCGAGGTTCTCGATGCCGACCGACAGGCGCACCAGACCGGGGGAGGTGCCGGTCGCCGCGAGCTGTTCCTCGTCGAGCTGGCTGTGGGTCGTGGACGCCGGGTGGATGATCAGGCTGCGTACGTCCCCGATGTTGGCGAGATGGCTGAACAGCTCGACCGCGTCGACGAACCGCTTGCCCGCCTCCACGCCGTCCCGCAGCTCGAAGGAGACCACGGCACCGGCGCCGCGCGGCAGGTACGTCCGGCCCGCCTCGTACCAGCGGCTGGATTCGAGGCCCGGATAGTGGACGGCGGCGACCTCGTCGCGCCCTTCAAGCCACTCGGCGAGCGCCTGGGCGTTCGCCGAGTGGCGCTCGATGCGCAGACTCAGCGTCTCCACGCCCTGGAGCAGCAGGAAGCTGGAGTGCGGCGACAGCGCGGGCCCGAGGTCGCGCAGCAGCTGGACCCGGAGCTTGACCGCGAAGGCGCCCGGGCCGAGAGCCGGCCAGTACCGCAGGCCGTGGTAGCTCGGGTCCGGCTCGGTGAAGTCCGGGAACCGCTCGGCGTGCGCGCCGAAGTCGAAGGTGCCGCCGTCGACGACCACGCCCGCGATGGTGGTCCCGTGCCCGCCCAGGAACTTGGTGGCCGAATGCACGACGATGTCCGCGCCGTGCTCAAGGGGCCGCAGAAGATACGGAGTCGGGACCGTGTTGTCCACGATCAGCGGTACCCCCTCGGCGTGCGCGACGTCCGCGACCGCCCGCACGTCCAGCACGTTGCCGCGCGGGTTGCCCAGCGTCTCCGCGAACAGCGCCTTGGTGTTCGGCCGGATCGCCGCCCGCCAGGACGCGACGTCGTCGGGGTCGTCGACGAAGGAGACCTCGATGCCCAGCTTGGGGAGCGTGTGCCGGAAGAGGTTGTACGTGCCGCCGTACAGCGACGTGCTGGAGACGATGTGGTCGCCCGCACTCGCGAGCGTCAGGATCGCGAGCGTCTCCGCGGCCTGTCCGGAGGCGAGCGCGACGGCCGCGACTCCGCCCTCCAGCGCGGCGATTCGCTGCTCGAAGACGTCCTGGGTGGGGTTGTGGATGCGCGTGTAGATGTTGCCGGGCTCGGCCAGCGAGAACAGGTCGGCCGCGTGCCGGGTGTCCCGGAACACGAACGACGTCGTCTGGTAGATCGGCGTCGCGCGGGCGCCGGTCGTCGGGTCGGGCGCGGCTCCGGCGTGGATCTGCTTGGTCTCGAAGGACCATGCCGAGGTGTCGGGTCCCGCGGGTGCTTCTTCCGGGGTGTGGCCGGCGGTGACGGAGTCGATGGGCTGGCTCATGGTGCTGCTCCTTGTACGGAGAGTGAGAACGGGAAGGCGTGAGAATTTATGGCGCCGCCGACCACCGCCGGCAGGCAGCGGCGCTCGGCGCGACGCGGACGCAAGGGGGCGAAGGCGAGGCGGCGAAGGTCACGCGGGGAGCGCGACCCGGGGAGGGCGACGCGATGAAGGAGATGCGTGGGAAGCGGTGTTCAGCGCACCGCGGTGAAGGCGAAGGACACGCTGGTCAGAAGCCCGAGCGTGACGTCAGCTCGCGGCCGGACAACCGGTGGTGGTGACACGCGCGAAATCGACGTGGCGGCGGGTCACGAGCACGGTCATGAGCCCAGGTAACCACATGGCGGCGTCGCGAACCAGCCGAACAGGCGTGTTTCGTCGGGCGTCCACGGCAAAGGGAGGGGCGTCCGGTGTCCGCCATGCAAGACCAGTTCCGAATTCCTTGACCACCGATGTGACCGTCTGCTGAACTCCCGTTCCATGAACCCGCGCGTGGACCTGACCCGGCGGCGCCACATCGATCTGGCGCACGTCGCCAGTGCGTTTTGTTGTCGCTGACCCGGTAGATCGTCCCCGGCAGCCGATGCGCTCCCTGCTGTGCCCGTCGGACGGACGCGGTGTCACATCCCTTGTGACATAACGCTGTTCATGTTCCGCGGGATCATCGCGTCCGCATTCCGAGCCGCCGCGACCTCACCTCTCCACCGCTGACGCGGGCAGACGCCTCCGTGGCGGGACCCGCCCACGCGGGGAGGTCGTACGAGTGGTCGGGCGCTGTCGCCGTACGGGCCTCCCGCGTGACTGTCGCCGTCTGCGCTCCTCGTGAGCGTCGGTCGCGCGTGCCTGTGGCGTGAGGGTCGGCCCGGCGTTCCTGTGGCGTGCGCGTCGGCCGTGAGCGCCCTCGGCGAGACGACGCTGCCCGTTCGTCCCCGGCACCGGCCCGGACCTTGTACGCGCCCGTGGGCCCATCCCTCGTAGCCGCTCCGTCCCTCACCACCCGGTAGTAACTCCACCTCTCCCAGAAGGACTTCCCCATGACCCTGTCCCTCCACAAACCAACCGCCCGCGCCGGCCCCCCGGCCGACCGCGTCGCCGAGCGGGAACGCGAGGTGTTCCAGCCACGAGGCGCGCGCCGCCGGACCCCACTCGGCGCACTGCGTGAGCGGCTGCGCTGGCCCCTGGGCATCTACACGACCCCGGTCGCGATCCTCGTCGCCTGGGAGGTGCTCGCCCGGGCCGGAGTGGTGACGAAGACCTACGCCCCAGCACCCACCTCGATCGTGCAATCCGCCGTCGATCTTTGGCGGCAGGGCGTGCTCGGGCCCGACCTGGCCATCTCGCTGCAACGGGCCGGCATCGGTCTCGCGCTCGGCCTGACGGTGGGCATCGTCGCCGGAGTGCTCGGCGGACTCCTGCGCAGCGGTGAGTACCTGTTCAACGGAGTCGTCCAGGTGCTCAACACGATCCCCCTCCTCGCGGTGCTGCCGCTGATGATCGTGTGGTTCGGCATCGACGAACTGACGAAGGTGCTGCTGATCTCCTTCGGCGCGGGCGTCCCGATGTACCTCAACCTGTTCGCCGCGATCCGCGGAGTCGACCAGCGGCTCATCGAGATGGCCCGTACGACCGGAGCGGGCACCTGGCGCCTGGTGACGCGGGTGCTCGTGCCCGGATCCCTGCCGGGCTTCCTGGTCGGCCTGCGCTTCTCCCTCGCCTACAGCGTCCTCGGTCTGGTCGCCGCGGAAACGGTCAACGCGGACAAGGGACTTGGCTTCCTCATCACCCAGGGACAGACCTACCTCCAGACCAACCAGGTCTTCGTGGGCCTGGTCATCTACTCACTCCTCGGTCTGCTGGCCGACCAGTTCGTCCGGGCTCTCGAGCGGGTGCTGCTGCGGTGGCGCCCCAGTTATGAGGCGTCATGAGCAGCACAGTCGCGACCGATCTCCGCCGGCGGACCGGCGTCGTCACCGAGCGGGTCGTCCGGCGCTTCGGTGACCGGGTGGTGCTCGACCACCTCGATCTCACCATCGACGAGGGGGAGTTGGTGATCCTGCTCGGTCCCTCGGGCTGTGGCAAGAGCACCCTCCTGCGACTGCTCGCCGGCCTTGACCGGCCGGACGGCGGACGGGTGGAGGTTCCGGCGAAGCGGGCCGTCGTCTTCCAGGCCGACCGACTGCTGCCCTGGCAGCGCGTCCTGCGCAACGTCACGCTCGGCCTGCACGGACCCGACGCCGACCAGCGGGCCCGGGACGTCCTGGCCGAGGTCGGACTCCCGGGCCGTGAGAAGGCATGGCCCAAGGAGCTCTCCGGCGGCGAGGCCCAGCGGGTGTCCCTTGCCCGAGCGCTCGTCTCGGAGCCCGAACTCGTCCTGCTCGACGAGCCGTTCGCGGCCCTCGACGCCATCACCCGGCTGCGCATGCACGACCTCGTACGGGCCCTGCGGACCAGGCACCAAGCGGCCATGCTGCTCGTCACCCACGACATCGACGAGGCGATCGCCCTGGCGGACCGCATCCTCGTGATGAGCGACGGCCGCATCGGCACCTCGCACCAGGTCGACCTCTCCGCGGCGGACCGCGAAGCCAGCGGCGCACGCGAGGAACTCCGCGCCCGGCTCCTCGACGACCTCGGCCTCGCCGGGCAGCACTGACCCCCGAACACTCACCTCCAGCACAGAGAGCACAGGACAATCCCATGCGCAACGCAATCAGCAGGCTCGTCATCGCCGTCGGTCCGTTCGCCCTCGCGGGCTCGCTCGTCGCCTGCGGATCCTCCTCGGACACCGCGGCGCCGCTGAGCAACGCCGGCAACGCGAGCAGTGCCCAGCACCCCGAGTGGAGCAAGTACACCTTCACGATCGGGGACAATGGCGGTGACGGCAGCCAGGCCCTGGCGAAACTGACCGGCGTCTTCGACAGCGCGCCCTACAAGGTGAAGTTCGCCCGGTTCACCTACGGCCCACCACTCGTGCAGGCCGCCGCGTCGGGGGACATAGACCTGGGCAGCGTCGGTGACGTACCGCCGATCACCGGCGCCGCGAAGGAGTACGGCTTCAAGATCGTCGCCGTGAACCGCTCGCTCACGCCCGACCAGGCGGTGGAGAACATCGTCGTCCCGAAGGGCTCGAAGCTGAGGACGGCAGCCGACCTCAAGGGCAAGCGGATCGCGGTACCGCAGGGCAGTTCCGCGCACGGACTGGCCCTGAACGCGCTGAAGAGCGCCGGGCTCGGCCCCAAGGACGCGAAACTGGTGTTCCTCGACCCGGCGGCCGCCGCGACCGCGTTCAACACCGGCAAGGTGGACGCCTGGTCGATCTGGAACCCGCAGTCGGCGATCGCGGTGAAGAACGGCGCACGGATCCTGGTCAAGGGCCTCCCGCCGATCGACCAGACGAGCAGCTACTACGTGGCGAGCGACTCGTCACTGAAGGACAGGACCAAGCGTGCGGCCCTCACGGACGCACTGAAGCGGCTCTCCCGCGAGTACGCCTGGGCCATCAAGCACCCCGATCAGTACGCGAAGGCGCTCGCGCAGGAGCAGGGCATCCCGCTGGAGGACGCCAAGGCGTCGCTGGCCGCCTACTCGAACCGGGTGACCCCGGTGGAGAAGTCGGACATCGAACTGGAGCAGAAGCTCGCGGACGCCTTCCTGGAGGCGGGCCAGATCACCAAGAAGGTCGACCTCTCGTCGATCACCGACAACCTGCTCCCGGCGGGTTACGACAGCTCCAAGTTGACCTTCAAGTGACCGCAGCCCCCACCCCGTACGCCACGACGCGAAGGAGACAACCCGTGACCGAGAAGCAGCGCCGGCTCCACCTGAACGCCTTCCTCATGGAAGCCGGCCACCACGAGGCGTCGTGGCGGCTCCCGCACAGCAACCCCCGGGCGGACTTCGACCTCCGGCACTGGATCGAGCTGGCACAGCTCGCCGAGAGCGCCAAGTTCGACTCGCTGTTCCTCGCGGACGGACCCGCCCTCGTCGGGACCGGTGAGTTCCGGCCGCCGGGCCAGCTCGAACCACTGACGCTGCTGACCGCCCTGTCCCAGGCGACCAGCAGGATCGGTCTCATCGCCACCGTGTCCTCGACCTACAACGAGCCCTACAACCTCGCCCGCCGACTGGCCTCCGTGGACCACGTCAGCGGCGGCCGGGCCGGCTGGAACATCGTCACCTCGGCGGGGGCGGACGAGGCCGCCAACTTCGGCCTCGACGACCGCCCCGGCCACGCCGAGCGCTACGCCCGCGCGGACGAGTTCCTGAAGGTGGCCAAGGCCCTGTGGGACAGCTGGGAGTCCGACGCCGTCGTGGTCGACCGGGCCGCGGGACGTTACGCGGACCCCGAGCGGCTGCACCGGCTCGACCACCGGGGCACGTACTTCAAGGTCGCCGGACCGCTCAACGTCGAGCGTCCGCCGCAGGGTTACCCCCTGCTCGTCCAGGCCGGCTCCTCCGAGGACGGAAAGGAATTCGCGGCCCGCCACGCCGAGGCCATCTTCACCGCCCACACGACCTACGAGCGCGCGGCCGCCTTCTACGCCGACATCAAGGCACGTACGAGCAAGGCGGGACGCGACCCGGACGGGGTGATCGTCCTTCCCGGGATCGTCCCGTACATCGGGTCGACCGAGGCCGAAGCCCGCGCACTGGCCCGGGAGTTCGACGAACTGCGTGTCCCGGAGTACGGGCTGCGCCAACTGGCCGCCGTCTTCGAGACCGAACCCTCGGCCTTCGAACTCGACTCCCCACTGCCGGACTTCATCCTCGCGAGGCCGAAGCTGGAGGGCTCACAGAGCCGTTCCGACCTGATCATCGATCTCGCGGTACGAGAGCGGCTGACGGTCCGCCAAGTCATCTCCCGGCTGGGCGGTGGCCGCGGCCACTTCGAGTTCGTCGGCACGCCCGAGCAGGTCGCGGACACGGTCATCGCCTGGTTCGAGGGCGGCGCCGCCGACGGGTTCAACATCATGGCGCCCGCCCTGCCTTCGGGCCTCGCGGCCTTCGTCGAGCACGTCCTGCCGATCCTGCGCGCCAAGGGCCTGTTCCGCGAGGAGTACGAGGGCACGACCCTGCGCGAGCACTACGGGCTGCCCGTACCGGCGAACCAGTTCCGGCCGACGGGGGACGACGGGGAGGGTGAAGGCTAGGGGCGCACAGGGCTCTTCCCAACCTTGCGCGGGTGCCCCCACAATGACGCGATGGTGTTGATCAACCGCGACTACCGGCTGCTGTGGGTCGGTCAACTCGTCTCCCAGACAGGGGACTTCGCCTTCAGCACGACACTGTCCCTGTGGATCGGCACCGTGGTGCTCGCCGGCAGGCCGTACGCGCCGGCAGCCGTGTCCGCACTCGTGGTCGTCATGGCCGTCGGCACCCTTCTGGTGGGTCCCGCGGCCGGAGTGTTCGTCGACCGGTGGGACCACCGGCGCACGATGCTGGGCGCCGACCTCGTGAGAGCGGTCCTCATCGGCTCGCTGACCGTGGTCGCGTTCTTACCCGGCGGCACGCTGTCGGACACGACGGTCCTCGTCGCCGTGTACGTCACCGTGCTGCTGTCCACCGCCGCCGCACAGTTCTTCAACCCGGCCCGGTTCGCGCTCATCAGCGAGGTGGTGGAACCGGAGCAGCGTGCCAGGGCGGCCGGCATAGGCCAGGCCACCCAGGCCATCGCCGTCATCGCGGGGCCGCCTCTGGCGGCCCCGCTGCTGTTCTCCGTCGGAGTCCGCTGGGCGCTCCTGCTGAACGCGGTCTCGTTCCTGGTGTCGCTGGCCGCCGTACGGGCGGTCCGGCCGACCCGGAAACGTCCGGTGACGGGACCCGAGGTCGGTCCGGGTCCGGCCACCGCTGTGCCACCGGGTCAGGCTCCTGCCGCCCAAGTCTCTTCGGTGCGTGCCGAGTTCCTCGACGGTCTGCGGATGGTCACGCGCAGCCGGCCGGTGACCGCCCTGGTCGTCACGATCGTCCTCGTCACCATCGGCGCCGATGCCCTGAACTCCCTGAACGTCTTCTTCGTGACCGACAACCTCGGGGCCGCGTCCCGCTGGTACGGCACGCTCGAAATGGCCCTGGGCTTCGGCCTCGTAGCCGGCGCGCTCGGAACGGCCTGGCTGGCCGGACGCCTCAGCGGCGCCCGCGTGTTCTCGACCTGCCTGATCCTCACCGGCATCGGCCTGGTGGCGTACTCGCGGCTCACCGGACTGGGCCCGGCCATCGTCGTCCTGGCCGTGACCGGCATCCCGCTGGCCGCCGTCAACGCCTCCCTCACCCCGGTGCTGCTCGACCACGTGCCGCAGTCGCACCTCGGCCGGGTGATAGCGGTGATCAACCCGGTGCAGCAACTGGCCGCCCTGGTGGGCGTGTCGGCGGCAGGCTGGCTCGCGAGCACCGTCCTGCGCGGCTTCTCCGCCGACATCGCCGGAGTACGGTTCGGGCGGATCGACACGATCCTCACGTTCTCGGGTCTGCTCGTCATCGCCGGAGGGGTCTACGCGACGGCGGCCCTGCGCTCCGCGCACCGGCCCGCACGGCAGACCCGCCGCCCCGGTGACCGGGCCGGGTCCGTCAGCGGTGCTCCGGGAGCGGGTCGGTGAACCGCCAGCCCTCGGCGAGCAGATCGTCCACCGCCGCCACGGCCGCGCGCAGCCGCTCCTCGGGACTGCCCGTGACCAGCAGGAACCGGCGGCCGGTGCGTTCCAGTTCCTCCCTGAACCGGCCGGTCATCCACGGGCGCAGGTGCGGGCCGTCGCGCAGACCGTCGTCCTCGAACGGCACGCCCTCGTGGTCGGTGAGCAGATACAGGTGGCGCGAGGTCAGGGCGGCCACGGCCGCCACCTCGGGGTTCGGTGCACCGAGGTAGCGCTCGTGCCAGATCGCGGTGGCGAAGGAGTCGGTGTCGCAGAACAGCACGGGGGAGCCACCGCGTGCCGCCCGCTGTTCGTCCGCGTCCTGGCGGCGGGCGATGACGGGGAACTCCTCGGAGGTGAACTCCACCCCGGACCAGTCGGCTTCGGGGTCGATGGCCCGTAGCGCGGCGAGCTTCTCCTCGCTGTACGCGCGCCCGTACTCGGGAACCCAGCCGGTGTCCGCCCAGATACCGCCACGCGCGCGGTAGTGGTCGGCGAGTGCCCGGGACAGCGTGGTGGTTCCGGTGGACTCGGCGCCGAGGACCACCACGCGCCGGGCCAGGGAGGCGCGCACGCCCGGGCCGAGGAACGGCCAGCAGCCCACCGGGTCCTTGCGCACGGCCGTGCCGGAGACGGGGTACAGGCGGCGATCCGGGTCCACGCTCACCTCGGCCGCGCCGAACCGGCGGGCCAGCTCGGTGCCGTAGGACTCGGAGGTGAACACGGCGTCCACCGGCTCCGGGACGGCCCCGCGGAAGACCGCCATGTGGGCGTCCCAGACGGCGGGGTCGTGCACGTCCACGGGGTGGTCGTCGACCGCTCCGACGACCTCGGCCCCCGGGTGAGCCTCGCGCATCCAGGTCACCCGGTCGGCGAGCGACACCGACTCGACGGAGGCCGCGCAGACCAGGACGGTCAGCCGCTCGCACCGCGCGAGGGCGGTGCGGACGAGATGGTGGTGACCCGCGTGCGGCGGATAGAACTTGCCGAGCACCAGGCCGTGGCGGTACCGGCGGGCGGCGGCGCTCACGCGGTCACCGCCGTGGCGGCGCGGGCGCCGGTGGTCGCGAGGGTGCGCCGCCAGCCGACGAGGCCGGTCACGCACAGGGCGAGGAAACCCACGTACAGCAGGGAGGTCAGGTACAGGCCCTTGTAGGCGTAGAGCGGGATGTAGACCAGGTCGGCGGCGATCCACAGCCACCAGGACTCCAGCAGCTTGCGGCACTGGCCGTAGGTGGCCGCCAGGGACAGGGCGGTGGTGAGCGCGTCCCAGAAGGGGACGGTGGAATCGGTGGCCCGGTCGAGCAGCAGCGTCAGGGCGCCGGTGCCCAGCACCCCCGCCGCGGCGAGCCAGGCCCACTCGGCACCTGTCGTACGACGCACCGGCAGGGCACCGGCGGCATCGGGTCCGGAGCCGTTGGCCCAGATCCACCAGCCGTAGGCGGCCAGTGCGATGAAGACAACCTGGAGACCGGCGTCGGCGTACAGGCCGGCCTGGACGAAGAGCACGATGAAGAAGACGTTGTTGGCTATGCCGACAGGCCAGTTGGCGATGTGCTGACGTGCCACCAGCCAGACGCAGAGGGCGCCGGTCGCGAAGCCGAGCGCTTCGGTCCAGCTGAGGTTCCAGTTCACGGGTGATCTCCTTTATGGTCAGCATGACTATAAACGGAGCGGTGATGGGCGACAAGGGAGTTGACCGTCCCGACGGGCCGCCGCCGGTGGCCCGTCCTCGACGTCGGTCCAGCTGGCCTCATGGTTCACGAAATGAATACAGGATCTTCACAAAGGGAAGGCCGCATGCCAAGATCATCTGCATGCGCCCGATGTCCGGGTGTCGAGAGCGGCCGCAGCGGCCGCGCCGAAGGACGTCGGCGCGGCCGCTGCGGCGTTGTTCCCCCGCGCCGCAGGTGGAGCACTGATTCCGGGCCGCCGGTCGATGCCGTGTCGCGCCGCCGCCGGGCGGTCGGTCGGCGTGCGGGTGTGCCCATCAGGCGCGCCGCCACTCCGGAGCGTGCCCGGGTCGGGTGGCCGACGACCCCTTTATTGCGACCTACTTGCAACAACGGAATGAATGCAGCAACATGATCCGTGGCGGGGTCGGCCCGTCAGTCTTCGGTGTTCGAGCGCCGTTCCGTCCGTCCGGCGCGTCCTTTCTGGAGAGTGATCGTCTTCTCACCCGGCGTCCGCCGGTCCGGCCGGCCCCGCCCAGCCTGTGCTTGAGGTGTCACGCGACGCCCTCGCGAGCCGGGGCCAGGCCCTCGGGCCGGTCAGTCCCGCTCCGGCACACCGAGGACCGCGCACACGGTCCGCGCTATGTGGAGCGGGGTCGCTCCCGGGTCCTCGGCGGGCAGCAGCATGTGGCTGACGGTGAGGCGTACGGCCATGTCGGCGGCCGCGGCACGGGCGTTCTCGTCGGCACGTGGCACGGTTTCGCCGAGCCAGAGGCGGAGCAGTCGCCGGGTGCTGGAGAAGATGGGCTCGGGTCTGCTGGTCAGGAACGGCAGCAGCGCGTCCGTGCCCCCGCGCGTGGCGGTCAGCACGGCGCCGACGAACGGATTGACGTCCGCCTGCTCCAGGGCGTGGGCCACGGCCGCCTCCAGCGCCGGGGCGGGATGGCCGCGATGAGCGTCCAGCACCGCGGCGAGGCCGACGAGGAACTCCCGCGTCTCGTACTCCACGAGGGCGGCGCCGATCCCCGCCCGGTCGCCGAACTCCTTGTAGATGGAGGGACGTGACACATCGGCGCGCAGAGCCAGGTCGGCCACCCGGACGCGGTCCCAGCCGTCCTGGGCGGCCAGCGCCCTGGCCTCGGCGATGACCCGCTCGCGCATCTCCTTGCGCCAGGCCACGCGGGGCGGATCCGGCCGTGAGTGCGGCGTCGCGGAGACGGGGCCGTCAGACATGGGCGCAGTGTGCCATGAGGGGCGAGTGGTCGGTGCCGTCTTGTGGCGGTGGTCCCGGCGGGGGCGGGACCTCGGGGCAAGGCGACGACGGGGGCCGACGAGGGGGGCGTGCGAACCGCGGCTCGCCCCGCGCCCCTCCCGGCCGCCCTCTACTTCTTCGGGCGAAGCCGTTCCATCTCACCGCTGACCAGCGGGTGCGCGGGGTCGATGGCGCCGACGATACGGGCGCCGATGGCCGTGATCTGGCGTACCTGGGCCCGGGTGAGCGCGTCGAAGACATAGCTCCGTACCGCCTGGACATGTCCGGGCGCGGTGGCGGCCACCTTGTCGAACCCGTCGTCGGTGAGGGTGGCGACGGTGTAGCGGCCGTCGGTGGGGTCGGTGCTTCTGGTCACCCAGCCGCGCTTCTCCAGGCGGCCGACGACCTGGGACAGCCTGGGCAGTGATCCTTCGGCGAACGCCGCCAGCTCGCTCATGCGCAGGGTGCGCTCGGGGACCATGGACAGTCCTGCCATGACTTGGTACTCGAAGTGGCTGATCCCGGCGTCGCGCTGCAACTGCGCGTCCAGCGCCGCGGGCAGCCGCATCAGCATGCTGCCCAGGGCGGACCGAGGACGAGGGCGAACGCTCGGTGAAGCTGATCGGGGCGGTGGAGATACTGGGCGCGGTGGGGCTCGTGGTGCCCGCGGCCCTCGGGATCGCCGTGGTGCTGACGCCGCTGGCCGCGCTCGGCCTCGTGCTGGTCATGGCCGGCGCTACGGTCATCCATGTCCGCCGCCGGGAGATGTCGCTGGTCCCGGTGAACCTGGTGCTGCTGGTTCTGGCCGCTGTCGTCGCCTGGGGCCGATTCGGCCCGCACGCCTTCTGATCCGTGTGAAGGCGCCGGCCGCTCACCCGTACGGGCGGCGCGCCGCCCTGGTCCGCGCGCTTCCGCCGGTCCCGCCCGGGAGTCGGCGGAAGCGCGCTCGGTGACGAGAGTGCCACCGTCCGTGCGTCTGGACAAAGGGGGCTCGGTGTCAATATTTTGACGGACCGTCAGTTGAAGTGACGTCAGTTGACGCTGCGGGCGAAGGCGGTGTGCATACCCGCGCACAGGGCCCGCCCCGCACCCTTCCTGCATGCCGGTGCGGTGCGTCACCCGGGATGCCCCGGGTTGATTGATCTACATTGCCCGCCTATGGGGCAAAGTGACGGAATCAGCCGACGGTCGATGCTCAAGGCCATGCACGTCGCCGGCCTCGCCACGGCGACCGGCGGCATCCTGGCCGGTCCGCGTGCGACGGCGGTGCCGGCATCCTTTCCGCAGCCGGCGGTGTCCTCCTCACGAGCGGTGCCCGGCTCGGCGTCGCCCGTCCTGGAGCAGACACTCGACGTCCGGTTCACGGACGTCCGGATCCCGGGCCACGGGCCGGTGACCACGCGGACCTACAACGGGACGATCCCGGGGCCGACCCTGCGCCTGCGCGCCGGACACACCCTGCGGCTGACACACATCAACGGCCTGCCGCCCAATGCGCCCCACAACGGTGGCCACAACACCCCGCACCACGCGAACAGCTTCAACCTGCACACCCACGGGATGCACGTCTGCCCGTCAGGTCATGCCGACAACGTGCTGCGCGAGTTCGCGCCCCGCACCGCCGAGCAGGTTGCCGCCGGGGCCGTGGAGCCGACGTACGGGACGAGCATCCAGGTGCCGGCCGACCATCCCGCCGGCACCTACTGGTACCACCCCCACCTGCACGGATCCACCGCCGAACAGGTCCTGGGAGGCATGGCGGGGGTGATCGTCGTCGAAGGTGATGTCGACGAGGTCCCCGAGATCAGGGCCGCCGCCGACATCGTCGTCTGTGTCAACGAGCTCAAGTTCAAGGACGGCAAGGTCCCCGCCTTCACCTCCGGCGGATGGATGACCGGCATCCCCTCCGTCTTCACCGTCAACGGGCAGGTCAACCCCACGCTCCGGCTGCACCCGGGCGAGGTCCAGCGCTGGCGGCTGGTGGCCGCCACCGCGTTCACCGCTCTACGACTTCAAGTCACGGGCTCGGGAGGTGATCTGACGTTGCACCAGATCGCGCAGGACGGTGTCACCTTCCCCCGGCCCGTCGCCCTGGACGTGCTGGACCTGGCCATGGGCAACCGCGCCGACGTCCTCATTCGCGGTGGTGTGCCCGGCCGGTACGAGCTGCGGGCCGCCGCGTTGCCCGGTCCGCTGATGACGGTCGAGGTCGCGGGAGAGCCGGTCGAGCCGCCGATGGCGCTGCCGGTCTCACTGCCGCCGGGAAGGCCCTTCCTCGACGAGCGGGACATCGCCAATCCGGACGCGGACCGGGAAGTCGTCTTCCACACCGACGCGGGCGTCTTCGCCGGGGCGTTCCCCAACGCCTTCCGGGTGCTGGGCACGAACCCGACCCCCGCGGCCGAGCCCGGCGGCGACCTCACCCGCGACCGGGCCCACGGCCTGTTCGACCCCGGTTACACCAATCACACCCTGCGTCTCGGCAGCGTCGAGCGATGGACCGTGCGCACCGACGAGACGATGCCGGAGCACACCCATCCCTTCCACCTCCACACCAACCAGGTCCTCCTCACCCACCGCAACGTCGAACGGCTCGACCCGCCCGTCTGGCACGACACCATCGGCCTGGCCGGCGGAACACCCGGGGACCGGGTCACCTTCCTGGTCAGGTACGAGGACTTCACCGGCCGTACGATCGCCCACTGCCACCAGCTCCACCACGAGGAGCTCGGCATGATGCAGACCGTCGAATACGTCGAACGGCGGTGACCGTACCGCGTCCTCATGGGCGCGGGTGCCGCAGGCGCCACGACGTCCGGCGGCCGCCAGTCCGCCGTCGTCCAAGAGGGGCCGTTCGGCGAGCCGACGGAAGCGCCCTCGAACACACGCCGTCAGCCGAGCCCGATCCCGAGCAGCAGCGTTCCGATGGACGCCAAGGTGAGGCCCAGGGGGATCAGGCTCATCCCGATGCCCACGCCGCGGCTCTTCCGCTTCGCCGGGTACCACGGCAGCCCCAGGGAGAGCACGGCGAGCAGGAACAGGATCAGGGTCGTGGCGATGGCGGCCTCGGTGCGCCCACAGGGGTTGGCGGCGGAGCACGAGTCCAGTGCCATGGGGGACACCAGCAGCAGGAACGCGGCGACGAGTTGGACCGGCAGCGCCACCAGCACGCCGACGAGCGGGGCGATCCACCACTTCCGCGGGGGCTGAGGGCGGTCGGCGGCGAGGCTCGGTGCCGTGTTCGGCGAGGGTGCGGGAGTGGTCTGCGTCGAGACCTGCGGTCTGGCTGGTGTGCTCATGTGCACAGTATGGATACACCGTGAACACCTGGTGAAGGCAGGTCCCCGAAGCATGGGTGACGCCGGTGGATGTCAGGAGAAGACCATCGGACACCCCCGTCGCACCGAGTGCTGGGCTGCACGCAGAAACAGTGCGACATAGAAGGCCGCGTCCAGGTCTCGGCTCCACGGACCCGGTCGCGAAGCGGCGAGCCGCTTCGCCGCTCCGTCCAGGAACCACATGGTCAGATCCAGGTTGTCGCACGTGTGGGGTGTCTCGGCCGGCAGTTCTATGGCCGTCGCCAGCTTCTCGGCGATCGCCAGCACCTGGGGAGCACCCGCGACCAGGGTCGGCGAGTTCGTGTACGCAGTGTCGACGGGCAGCTGGATCGCCTCGTCGAGAGAGAACGGCACCAACACCCCCCAGCCACAAAGTGTCTCCTCTTCCTCGCGCGACAGGTGCGCCCGGCACAGCGCCACGAACCCGTCCATCGGCGGGACGAGTTTCTCCTCGAAGGCCTGCCCCGAACCGCGAAGGAACTCCTTCTCCGCCGGCACCGACTCGTAGAGCGGCAGCCCCAGTTGCCGCAAAGCGTCGTTCAACGCCACGGAGACCTCCCCCCACCCCTCTTCCTCGTCACCGAACCAGTCCTCCGCACAGACACTGACCAAATACATACCCATGACCGCAAACTACGGGGCACCACTGACAATCACGCTCGGAAGCAGCCCCGCTCGGACCGCGGCCCGCCAGGCGCGCATGTCCCGGGCACGTTGGGTGTTGTCATGATCTAGCCATGACTCGCAACACCTCGCCCGTGTATGAGGCGCGCTACGGCTGGGACCCCAAGACCAGGAGAATCGTGGTGGTGTCCGCCCTCTTCACCGCGGCCCTGCTGCTTCCAGGCATGCCGTTGTACCTGCGGATTCTTGGCCTGCCGCTGTTCGGCGTGGGAGGGCTGTTCATGGCGTTCGTGGCGATGAGCCGCAAAGTCGCGTTCCGGGTGGACGAGACAGGCGTGCTCCTCGGCGGGAGCCCCGCCCGGTACAAGACCACCACCGCCCATGTGCCGTGGAACGACATCACTGGCTTCGTGCTGTGGCGCCGGCCCGCGGGGGTCGCCTCCCTGCTCTACGTCGGGCTCGCCCGAAGGGAAGGCGCCCCGGCCCTGCCCGGTGACGGCCCGAAGGCCCGTGCTGTCCTGGGAATGCTGACCCCGGTACCGCCAGATGTGGCGATCTCTTCCCGTGTGGTGACCGGGTGGCGCTTGGACAAGGACCGACTGAACGCGGCGGTCGCCTACTTCGCGCCCGACTCGTTCATGCAGGACGAGCTCTGAACGAAGCGGTCATGGCGGTGGCCGGCTCGGAGGAGGCGTGCGGACCAGGATCAACGGGGCCGCTGCTCCGCGTGACCCCTGCTTCTGTTCGCACGCAGGGTCGCGCCTCTGGGGCGTGTGTGGGAAGCGCTTCAGGCTGACCGACGTGAGTGGGCGGAGTAGTCGATATGTCGGACCGGCCGAGCTGGAGGCTGCGGTCCGGCCCGGTGACGGCGGGCGCCGGATCGCTTCGGCGGCCGACTTCGATGACTGGATCGTGGTTGGTTCGTACCGGAGGAAGGCTGATTGCGTCTCCGCCCAGGTTGAGCCGACAGGCACCCTGACCGGAAGCGTCAGGAGGCCAGTAGCGCTTGGGCGATGGCTTTCAGCTCCGGCTGGAGTGTGACCGCGCCGTCCTCGATGTCCCAGAGACAGCCTTGCAGGACGCGGCCGAGTGTCCATCCGGTGGCCCGCTCGCGGTCCAGACCGACCACTTCTGTCATGAGATGGAAGCGATGGCGGATGGCCCCGGGTACGTCTGCGGTGCAGACGACGTCGTCCCACCGGTTTCGCAATGCGGGCAGCAGCTCGAAGCAGGGGTCGCCGGCAAGGGGTTTGGGGTCGATGGCGAGCCAGGGACCCCGTCCCGAGACCTGCGAGGAAGGAAGCGGGGCGAGAACGTTGTCGTAGTGCAGATCCCAGTGCAGAAGCCGGTCGCCGGGCTCGTCAAGAAGTTCCCTCAGCGCAGCCCCGCACGTAGCCAGCAGCCGTCGCTCACTTGGGTCCGCGAGCGAGCGGGAGTACGTGGGGACCCGGTCGAGCATGGCTCGGGCGATGTCGGCCAAGGGTCGGAAGCCGTCGGGGGCAGGAACGACGGCCAGTTGCTTCAGCAGCTCGGCAAGGTGCTGGAGGGCCGCAGTGGCATCGGGCACCGTCGCGAGGGACCGGGTGGCATCGAGTCGTTCCAGGAGCATGGCCCCGGAGTCGGGGGCGGTGTTCAGCAGTGCGACCGCATGGCGGCCGCCCCAGACGCGCAGGGCGAACGGCTCGTCTCGGGTTTCCTCGTCAACGGGCTGGAGCTTGAGTACCGCGGGCGAGCCGTCTGCCTGGAGCACCGGCAGCACGAGTGCGACAGCCCCGTGCGCGGGCGGCCCGTCCAGTCGCAGACTCCAGCGGTCCAGGAACTCCTCGGCCAGGGTCGGCAGGCCGGCGGTCCAGGCCCGCCAGGCATCGCCGTTCTGCGACAGGGTCAGGGCCGTTGGAACTTCGACCTGGGACTGAGACCGGTTGACGGCCAAGACGCTCCCGATTGGCGACGGTGCTGGGGTGTCAGCGTGCCCGGCCGTCTTCGTGATCGAGTCCATCGGGCCGCCGTCATACGATCGTACGGCGCCCTCCGTGCTGCCCGCGAAGCATCCCATGACTGCCCGGCCGCCCCGAGCACAGACTGTCGCCGGATCGATCCTCCGCCGCGCGCGGTCGAGGCCTTCGACCGAGTTGTCGCGGAGAAAGTCAGAACTCGCCGATTCCTTGGGCGAGACTCTCGATTGCCGGGAGTGGCGGCAGGGCATCAGCCGACTTCGCCTCTTCAGCCGCTGGAGGACCGGGTCCTGCTGGTCGCAGCGTACTGGCGTACCAACCTGACGATGCGACAACTCGCCCCGCTGTATGGGGTATCCAAGTCGGCGGCGGACCGCATCATCGGCCATCTCGCGCCAAGACCGCCGTCGGCAGAACACTCATGTTCGCCGACGGCGGCCGTCCCGGCACGGGACTCCTCTAGTCGTCGAGCCACGGGCCTCGCGTGATGTGCTTGTGAAGGCGTTCGTCCAGGCAATTGAGGTGGGCCCAAACGAACTGCCTGCTTGGTTCACCGGCCCGACTGATCTCCAATGTGACGCCATCACCGGACGGGCTGACATCGGTGGTTCCCATACAGAACGCGCAACTCGCTGGCTCCTCGGTGCTCATCGGACGAATGTAGCCCGAGGCATGCTCCAGGTGAGGGACGGTCCGAGTGGAGCCCGGGGTGCGGCCGCGCCGATGCTACGGCCGTGAGTCAGGTCCCCAGTCGCCCGGCATGACAGGTGCCTCGGCCCGACCGGCCAGCCAGGTCTTCACCTCGCGCCAGGCCGCTCGCTCCTCCGCCTCGGTGCCCCACCACCACGTGAAGGGCGAGTAGTCGGAGGTCAACTCCTCGCGCCAGAGACCGATGCTGTCCGCCAGGTGACGGCGGGCGACCGGGCTCATCTCCGTGTCCCACAGGGCGAGCCACGAGGTGACCGAGGAACTCGCGGTCACGCAGCTCTCGAACACCACGCATGCGGAGCTGGTCGGCGACTCCGTTCGCAAGGTCTGCGTCCACCATGCCTCCAGGAAGCCGGTCACCGCGCCGGCCTGCTCTCCTGGCCATCTCGACCAGCTCGCCGCGGCCAGTCCACGGACCATGAGGTCGGACTCGCCCACGCCCTCGGCGAGCCCCACGACCAACTGCGGCAGGATCCTGCGCATGATTGCGGGCTGATCGTCCCAGTGACCGGGTTCTTTCTGCGCGACCCGACGAACAAGGTCGGGCGGGAGCGGCACATCAGGAGTCCGCAGCAGTTCGACCTCACTCGGGTCGAAGCACCGGCCGCAGCCTCTCTCGTCCGAGTGAGCCGTCATACCGCCGAAGGTCTTCGCAACGCTTGCCACCGCTGCGGCGAGAACATCGCCATCTGGAGAAGTCATCGTGCATCCAGTCAAGACTCCGGCGGGCTGCCCCGGCCGAAGAGAGAAACGCTACCAGAGGGCAATTCAACGACCAGGACGGGGAGTGGTCGCCCAGCCGACGCGGACCGTGGCTGTCACCCCGGAGGGCGTTCGCCGGCTGCGTTCCGTGCCCTTTCGCCGCACGGGATGTCACTCGATCGGCCTACATGATTGCGTGCTGTGACATGCGGCATCCTCCATTTGGCTGCACGCTGAAGGGGAACCGATGTCCGCATCACCGACTACGGATCATTGCTCTACGGGGAGGCGTCATGATCATCTTGATAGCCCTGCTCGTTCCGGTGGCCCTGCTTCTCATGGTGTTCGCACTGGACCTCTTGGAAGCCGCGCTGTTCCCTCCTCCGAAGTCAACCCCGGAGGAGCCGACCGAAGATGAAGAGTCGGTGCTCGAAACCTCGGGTGACCACTGACAGCGGCAGTCCAGCCGCTGCGGGCGGCATCGCGCCCTGGAGGATGCCAGGCCCTTGTCACAGGGAAAGCAGGAATGTCAGACCCCTGTGGCAGGGTGAATCCCGGCCGATGATTCGTTCGGGAGGGATCCCGGAGCCCCCAGGGAGCAGCACGTGAACAGCCCCGACACCACCCCGCCCGGGCCCCGCACGCCGCGTCGATCCTCGGACCTCGCCACGATCACGGCCTGGTGGCGGGACCTCGGCGGCGACGGCTTCCTCGTGCTACCGCCCCCGAGGCGCTCCCGCTACACGCAGTCCGACGGCCATGGTGACGCCGCCGAACTCCTCGAAGCGCGAGGGCTCACCGGCCCCACCTCCTTCGCCTACTGGCACTGGCAGTCCCACACCCATGCCTTCGACCGCTCAGGCGCCCTGACGGGTGAACTGCTGGTGCACTGGGGCGGCGACCACACCACCGTCGCCGCCGGGCTCGGCGAGGGGCCGACCGGATTCCGGGTCGTCGACGCCGGGCCACGTTCGGCGTTCGTACTGGACCGGGCCACCCACCGGGACGAGGCGGGGCTGCCCGACCCCCAGGACCCCGACGGCGTACGCCAGTTCCTCAAAGCACTCGACGAACCGCTGGACCGCAGCGCCTCCTCCCTCCGGTATCGTCCCCTGGCGCCGGCCGAGGCCGAGTGGCTCCACGATCGGCTGCGCGAGCCGCTGGACCTCGCCGCCACCGCCCGGTTCGTGGTCCCGCTGGAGCGCAGGGACGCGCTCACACCCGAGGAGACGGAACGGCTGCTGCGCGCCTGGCGGTTGGAGCACGAAGGACGCCTCGCGGAGTGGGGCGCCTGGCGCGGACTGTTCCACGCGCTGCTCCGACAGGGCCACGAGGAGACCTGGGAGATCGCGGCCGCCCTCGGTCCCCAGGCATCCGCGATCCTGCGACAAGTGCCGTCCGAGCGAGCCCTGTCGACCGTGCGGAAGCTCGCGCTCTTGGGCGACCCGGGTTCGGTCGGCGCCTGGCTGGCGATGCACCGGTCGCTCCACGAGCCGGACGCGGTACGGGCCGCGGTCGCCGTCGCTGCCGAACTGGCTGCGTCCGAGGCCCCGGAGACCTCCCGGATCCGGCTCCACGACGCGCTGATCGGGGCAGTCACGGCCGACTGGCGCGAAGCGACGGGCGCCGACCACCGGGCCGGCCGGTCCTACGCCGCCCTCGCCGCCGTCCGCTTCGCCACGGACGAACGGCTGCCGGACGCCCTGCGCGTCCTCGCGGCGACCGCGGCCCGCGACCAGGCCGATCTCGTACGGGAGGAGGCGCTGCGCGGCGGTGATTCCGTGCTCGTCGGTGTCGACGCCGACGAGGCACTGGCCGCCGTGGACCGCTACGAGGCCGCCCGGGACCGGCTCCTGTCCGGCACCGGCCCCGATCTCACCGCGTACGAGGGGGCGTTGGGCGACCTATGGCACCGCTACCGGACTCTCACCGACGTCGACGTGAGCTGGCTGCGGGAGCAGGTGACAGCCCCGGACACCGGTCTGCAAGGACTCGGCTTCTGCCTCGAACTCCTCCTCGCCCACGGCCTGGCCACGGAGGCCGACGTCGAGGCACTGTTGCCGCGTCGGCTGAAGGACCTCACCAAGACGTACCGGACCACGTACACCGAATGGCGCCACCCGGTTGTCACGTTGACCTGTCTCGCCCTCGACCTGGATCACCCGGCGGCGGGAAAGCTGGTCGCCTGGTGGAACGGGCCCCGGCCGGTCTGGAAGAACGAGCTGCGGCTCCTCACCCATCTGGGCGCCCCCGACGAGGCCAAGGCCGCCGAACTCTGGCAGTTCGTGACCTCGCGCGCCCATGACGTGGGCCAGTTGATGACCTGGGTGCTGGTCAGGGCCCGCCTCGACGGGGAGCACCCGCTCTTCGTGGCCGACCGGCTGCTCGGCACCCCGGGCATAAGCGAGCACGTCCTGCGACGGGTACTGATCGGGGTGGCCGACCCCGAACAACCCCTGTGGCACTACGCCGTCGACCCCCGCAGCCGCAGCTGGTGGCAGCGCGCCGTGGAGGTCGCCGAGCACCCCGGCCTCTCGCCGGAGGCCCGGGCCGTCGGGCTGCGGACCGCCCGCGAGCACTGCCTGATCCGTCACCCGGACCAGGTGAAGCCCGCCCCGACGGAGGCCGAACACGCGGAGGCCGTCGCCTGGATGGACCGGCAGACCGACAGACCTCTCTGACCGCTCCGGCCGACCTCAGGGTGACCAGACATACGGTGTCGTCGTGGTGACCGCGTGCAGGCCGAGCCGGGTGAGGATCGGGGCGCTGTCGGCCGACGCGTCGACATATACGTACGGGACGCCCCGGGCGGCGGCGAGTCGGGCGCGGTGCGCCACCATGGCCCGGTAGATGCCTCGTCCACGCCACTCCTCGACGGTCGAACCGCCCCACAGGCCGGCGAAGTCGACGCCGTCCTGGAACACCAGCCAGGCCGCGCAGACGGCTTCGCCGCCCGCCTCCGCGACGAGGACGACGATGTTCTCCGGGGCGTTCTCGATCCGCGCGGCCAGGTCGTCGGCGAGCCAGTTCCAGTCCTCGCCCCAGATCCTGCTCTCCATGACGGCGATCCGCCGAAGGTCGGATTCGGCGGTGACACGGCGCAGGGTCACGCCGTCGGGCAGGACGGGGTCGGCGGCCAGATCCGCGGATTCCCCGATCAGCACGGTCTCGCTGTCCTCGGCCACGAACCCGGCCCCGGTGAGCCGTTCGGTGAGGTCGGCGGGGAGGTCGTGGGCGCGTGTCTTCCATTCGACCGCCTCGCCACGAGCGGCATAGAAGTCGCGTTGCCGAGCGATGAGCAGGTCGAGGTCCGTCCCGTACACACCGAGATCGCGTGGGCCCGAGACGAAGCCGCGGTGCCGGCCGACGACGCGGGTCAAGGGGCCGTCCTTCTCGATACGGGCGGCGCCGCCGGGCGGGGTGACACCGCGCAGCTGGGCGTCGTACGCGGTCCGGAGTTCGTCGATCAACACGTTCGTCACGCGACCACCGTACGACCCTCGCCGTGCCCCGACGCGGCGGTCAGCGCAAGGCGATCAGCACAACGTGCCGGGCCCCCGAAGGAGGTGGATCCCGCCCTGGCACACTGGCGGTCACCAGGCCCGACCGGGCCCTCCCACCAGGCAAGGAACGCCGTTGAGATCTGCGCTGTCGGTGGTGTGTGCCGTCGTTCTGCTCACAGGCTGCGCCGCGCGGGAGCAGACGTCGCTCGACGCTGCCGCTGCCCGCAAGCCGTCCCCGTCACGCTCGGCCGCGCCCAGGTGCGACGCGGACGGCTATGTGTGGCAGTCCGTCGACCGCCGGGACGTCCTGGTGGGACTCTCGGACGCGGAGGAGATCCGGATTCCGGCACACGGCTCGGCGCGGCCGCCCGAGCCGCGACTGATCCGCCCGATGTCGGCCCATATGTCCCGCGGAGCCGTCGAAGCGGGTGTGCGTCCCGCGGACGCTCAGGCGTCGCTGGAGAACAAGATCTCGATATCCGTGGAACCGGTGGGGACCCGGCTGACGCTCGCGGACCCGGCCGAACGCACCACCTCGGAGATGCTCAACGCATCGGACACCGCCGTCCGGGGCCGGTTCGTCGAAGCGGTGGGAGTCTGGCTGGTGACGGCGAGGTTCTCGGTGTCGTGCGCGGGCGGCACCGTTCGGGGGACACTCACGACCTGGACGAAGGGCCGGAGCAACGACAGCCTCCGGTGCGGGCTCAAGCACGGGTTGCCGAAACTCGCGCGGGAGGCCGAGCGCAGGGCCTGCACCACGCGGAAGCCGAACTGAGCGCATTCGGGCACCACATGCGGCGGGGCTTGTACCTGGCCCGATGGTCAAGGCGGTGGTCCCCGGCGCAGCCGGATGCGCCGGAAGGCGGAGCCGGCCGGATTCGAACCGGCGTCCTCGCGATTTTGGAGACCGCGCGCGACGACCTCTGCGCTACGGCCCCGCCTCGCCCGCCATCGTAGGAGCCGTCGCTACACCCTGACTTTCGTATGGGGTCTGACGCCGGCCGGGCTGCTCACGCGCCGATGGTGGCGACCAGTGTTCCGACCAGGACCGAGACGAGGATCTCGTAGCCGAGGACGACGCACACCAGGGTGACCACCGTCTTCTGCCAGAGCCGCGGCCCGGGGTAGGGGAGGAGCGTCGGCCGGTCCGAGGGTTCGAGGGTGGCCGGATCGGACGGGCCCGTGTGCGTCGTCGCGTGGGTGTGCCACCAATGCCGCAGCGTCTGGCTCCTGGATTCGAACTCCGAGTCCCAGAGCACGCGTCCGACACGCGGCACGGGCAACGGCGTCCGGCGTCCGTCCGTTTCGACGAGGACCAGTCTGCGCCCGCCGCCATGGGGCTCGGTGACGATCCCTTCAATGTCGTCCCAGGGAACGGTACGGGACCGCAGCCCTCGTACGGCCAGGTGGCCGGAGGTCAGGACCACGCCCCTGCCGAGACTCAGGAAGCCCGCGCCCAGCAGCAGCGCGATCGCGACGAGTCCGCCGAGCGCGCGGCCGAGCGGCGTCGGGTGGTCGGCGACGGGACTCCCGGCGAATCCGGCCACCAGCGCGTCGGCCGCGAGCAGGACGAGCAGCAGCGCGACGGGCGCCGAACGGCTCGGCGTGGGGCGCATGCTCAGCCGTTCGGACAGTCGTCCGTAGGTGTGCCCCCAGCCGACGGGTTCGGCGGTCGCGTCCGCGGCCGTGCCCGTGCCCGTGTCCGTGTCCGTGCCGCCATGGGCGAGCCACCAGTCCCGGATGGTCGCGGCCTTCTCGTCGAAGCGGCGGTCGCGGGACAGGAAGGCGGAGTTGGGCATGCGCAGCGGGGTGCGGTGTCCATCCGTCTCGTAGAGCACCACCCGCCGCCCACCGCTGAACGGCTCGACCGCGACCTCGGCCACGTCGGTCCAGGGAATGGTCCGGCGACGCAGATTGTGGACGATGGCGGCCTCCGGAGTCAGGGTGATCCCGAAGTAACGGCCCAGCATCCACAGTTCGAGTGCGAAGACGATCGGGAGCACGACGGCCAGGACGCGTGCGTCGAGCGGCACGCTCGGCAGTCCGGACCCACGATGTGCCCACATCCAGAGGTTCGACAGCTGCATCAGCGCGAGGGCGCCGAAGAGCAGGCCCAGTGGCAGGAACTGCCGCCATGAAGCCCGATACCGGATTCGGCCGACCGATCCCGACGATTCCGCTCCGCCGTCGAGGGCTTCCTCGCTCACAGCTGTTCCACCCTTGCCGTACGAACAATGAGGGGCATCATCCCTGGCCAGACAGTGTTTGCGCAATGGTTGGGGGCGTCCCCGGAGCGCAGTGCACCTGCGGTGCGGCAGATTCCGGCGCCCACGCCCGACACGACTCGACAGGGGCACCGGAAAAGTGTCCGGTCCGAGCGCCGAGCGCGCGGGTCGCCCCTGCCACCGGCCGGAACTCGATCACCCTGTCCGAATCCAGCCGGTCTCGGCTAAACCACGCACCGAACAAGATCGCTGCATCGAGGTAACTCGACCGGCTCGACAGGCAAGTCGGGCGCATCGGCCGATACGGTCCCCATGGATCCGGGCGAATTCCACTTGTTTCGCCCATCCGTTGCCGCACCCGGTGATCGGCGCGCACGCGCCGATCGACGCCGTCGCAAAGGAGACCTCGCTCGATGACCGTTGAGACCAGCCCGGAAGCTGGGCTGGAGCCACGTCGGCAGTCCAGCCTGGGCACCGCGGCCGCCCGTAACCTCGCCACCACCACCAAGTCCGCCCCGCAGATGCAGGAGATCACCTCGCGGTGGCTGCTGCGGATGCTCCCGTGGGTGGAGACCAAGGGCGGCACCTACCGGGTGAACCGCCGGCTGAGCTACAACACCGGCGACGGACACATCGAGTTCGTCCAGGACGGTGCCGACGTCCGTGTGATTCCCCGTCAGCTGGGTGAACTCGCCCTGCTGCGGGGCTTCGAGGACGTCGAGGTGCTGACGGCGCTCGCCGACCGATGTGTCCAGCACGAATTCCAGCCCGGCGAGGTACTGGCGCGTCGTGGCACTCCCGCCGAGCACCTGCACCTGATCGCCCACGGCCGGATCGGCCAGACGTCCGTCGGCCGGTACGGGGACGAGGCGACGGACGCCGTCCTCGCCGACGGCGGGCACTTCGGCGAGAACGCCCTCATGGATCCCGACGCGACCTGGGACTGCACCGCCACCGCGCGTACGGCGGGCACCCTACTGACGCTGTCCCGCGCCGACTTCACCGCCGTACTGACCTCGGCCCCCGGCCTGCGAACCCACCTGGAGCGTCGTGGCGCCCTCGCCCTCCGGCGCCAGAACCACCACGGCGAGGCCGAGATCGCCATGTCGGCCGGTCACATCGGCGAGGCCGATGTGCCGAATACCTTCGTGGACTACGAACTCCACCCGCGGGAGTACGAACTCTCCATCGCCCAGACGGTCCTGCGCGTCCACTCGAGGGTCGCCGACCTCTACAACGGGCCGATGAACCAGACGGAGGAACAACTCCGTCTCACCGTCGAGGCGTTGCGGGAACGCCAGGAGCACGAACTCATCAACAACCGCCAGTTCGGACTGCTCCACAACGCCGCCTTCAAGCAACGGATCCAGAGCCACTCCGGGCCGCCCACGCCGGACGACCTCGACAATCTGCTCTGCCGGCGCCGCGGTACGAAGTTCTTCCTCGCCCACCCCAGGACGATCGCGGCGATCGGCCGTGAGTTCAGCGCCTACGGGCTCTACCCCGAGACCGTCGAGGTTCATGGCGAGGAGGTCCTGGGCTGGCGCGGAGTCCCGATCCTGCCCTGCGACAAGATCCCCGTCAGCGACGAGAACACCAGCTCGATCCTCGCGCTGAGAACGGGGGAGGACAACCAGGGCGTCATCGGCCTGCGTCAGGCGGACCTGGCGGAGGAGTACGAGCCGGGCCTGTCGGTGCGCTTCATGGGCATCAACGAGCAGGCGATCCTCTCGTACCTGGTCACCGCGTACTGCTCCGCCGCCATCCTGCTGCCCGACGCGCTGGGCGTGCTGGAGAACGTCCAGATCGCCCGCAGTCGTCACTAGCGGCCCCTGGCCGATACCAGTGGCGCGACGGGCGATCGTCGCCCGTCGCGACGCCCCTCCACGGGCAGGTGCCGCCTGCCACGCCACTGGAAGGCGCGAGCTGTTCCGCGACGAGCGCGGCCCGTCCACGGCCCGAACTCCCGCGCACCCAGGGGCGTTCACCCCCGAGGCCCCCGGCCCGGCGAGGACCTCGACCATTTCACCAAGGAGCCAAGGATGCCCGAGCCCGGGCCCACCACTGCGCAGTCACGCCTGGCGGACGCCGTGGCCCTCGTCGGGGCCCGAATCCGTCTCACCGCCGCCGAGCCCCAGGACGATCCCGGCACGGAGACCACCAGCGCCGACGCGACCGGCGTGCTCGTCCCCCAGGCCGAGGCGGCGGGCCGGGCCGCGGTGGATCCGGCGACC
Organism: Streptomyces sp. f51; assembly: GCF_037940415.1. Lineage (NCBI taxonomy): Bacteria > Bacillati > Actinomycetota > Actinomycetes > Kitasatosporales > Streptomycetaceae > Streptomyces > Streptomyces sp. f51. Next base: position 7,480,138 of record NZ_CP149798.1, read on the forward strand.
CGGGTCCTGGAACGGGTTCTGCGGGGTCCCAGCGGCCTGGGTACGGCGGGCCTGTATCTCGCGCGGCGGGAGGAACCACCACGACCCCGGGAGGCCGTGCCGCCGACGGAGGGCACACCGGTTCCCGGCCTCTACCACCACCCGGTGGCACCGCCGGACCCCGTGCGGGTCGAGGAGGTCGGCCGGCGGATCAAGCGATGGGCGGTGGACGAGGTCCAGGCCTACCCCCCGGAGTGGGAGGACCAGTTCGACGGCTTCTCCGTCGGACGGTACATGGTGGCCTGCCACCCCGACGCTCCCACCATCGACCACCTGATGATCGCCGCACGGCTCATGGTCGCGGAGAACGTCCTCGACGACTGCTACTGCGAGGACCACGGCGGCTCACCGGTCGGGCTCGGCAGCAGGCTTCTGCTGGCACACACCGCTCTCGACCCCGTCCTCACCACACCGGAGTACGAACAGCCGTGGAGGGAGTCGCTCCAGTCGGACGCGCCCCGGCGCGCCTACCGCTCCGCCATGGCGTACTTCGCCGAGCAGGCCACCCCCTCGCAGGCGGACCGGTACCGGCACGACATGGCCCGTCTGCACCTGGGCTACCTCGCGGAGGCCGCGTGGGCCGAGGCGGAGCACGTGCCCGAGGTCTGGGAATACCTGGCGATGCGCCAGTTCAACAACTTCCGTCCCTGCCCGACGATCACCGACACCATCGGCGGTTACGAACTGCCCGCGGACGTGCAGGCCCAGCCGGAGATGCAGCGGGTCATCGCGCTCGCCTCGAACGCCACCACCATCGTGAACGACCTCTACTCCTACACCAAGGAGCTCGACAGCCCGGGCACCCATCTCAATCTGCCCGTGGTGATCTCCGAGCGTGAGGGTGTCCCGGACCGGGACGCCTATCTGAAAGCCGTCGAGCTCCACAACGACCTCATGCACGCATTCGAGTCCGAGGCCGCCGCCCTCGCGGCCGCCTGCCCGGTCCCGAGTGTGCTGCGCTTCCTGCGAGGCGTGGCCGTGTGGGTCGACGGAAACCACCACTGGCACCAGACGAACACCTACCGATACAGCCTGCCCGACTTTTGGTAAGGAACGGATCCCACCATGACCAGCACGGAACTCACCACCGCCACCACCGCGTTCATCCCCGGCCCCGCCTCGCCCTACCAGGAGGACATCGCCCGCTACTGGGACGGCGAGGCCAGGCCCGTCAACCTGCGTCTCGGTGACGTGGACGGGCTCTACCACCACCACTACGGAATCGGCGACATCGACCACGCGGCCCTCGGCGACACCACCGATGCCGGGTACGAGAGCAGGCTGGTCTCCGAACTCCACCGCCTGGAGTCGGCGCAGGCCGAAGTCCTCCTGGACCACCTCGGCCCCATCGGGCGGGACGACACCCTCTTGGACGCCGGCTGCGGACGCGGTGGCTCGATGGTCATGGCCCACCAGCGATTCGGGTGCAGTGTCGAGGGCGTCACCCTGTCCGCCAAGCAGGCGGAGTTCGCCAACCGTCGCGCCCTGGAACTCGGCATCGAGGACCACGTCCGGGCTCGTGTGTGCAACATGCTCGACACCCCGCTCGACAGCGGACAGGCGGCCGGCTCGTGGAACAACGAGTCGAGCATGTACGTCGACCTGGAGGACCTCTTCGCCGAACACTCCCGTGTCCTGTCGGTCGGCGGGCGTTACGTCACCATCACCGGCTGCTGGAACCCGCGTTACGGGCAGCCGTCGAAGTGGGTCTCCCAGATCAACGCGCACTTCGAGTGCAACATCCACTCCCGTCGGGAGTACCTGCGCGCCATGGCGGACAACCGGCTGGTGCCGCAGGCCGTCATCGACCTCACGCCCGAGACCCTGCCGTACTGGGAACTGCGGGCCACGTCCTCGCTGGTCACGGGCATCGAGACGGCGTTCATCAACTCGTACAAGGACGGCTCCTTCCAGTACCTCCTGATCGCGGCCGACCGCGTCTGACCGACCGCATGACATATCCGGGCACGTCACGCACGTGCCCGGACCACCCACGCGGCCGAGAGGGCCGGGGCGCCGGCG